>JAESQS010000154.1 GCA_016765035.1 Kordiimonadaceae bacterium
AGGGCTTGCACCCTTGCTGGTTTTCAAGACCAGTGCACTCAACCGCTCTGCCACCCGCCCGCTGAGGTCGATGACCGTTGAATAAGGGCCTTTTAACGGGTGATTTTTCATTCGTCCAGCCCAATTTTCGGGAAAATGAATTTTGCATCAAATTTGGCTTGTATTCACCTTGCAAGCCTAAGCGGATATTGGTAGACAGAGAGGCTGCCTACACAATATCTCGCGGGTCGTGATGATATTAGGGCTATAACTTGTTTTTAGGACCAGCAACCGAGTTGCTGCAAGAGGGGGCTGATACTGGTGAGCGACAATACACCTATTCCACCAGAAGAAAGAGGCATTGAGCCAATAACAATCGAAGAGGAGATGAAAACCTCCTACCTCGATTATGCCATGAGCGTGATTATATCACGTGCTCTGCCAGATGTTAGAGACGGCCTAAAGCCTGTTCACAGGCGCATTCTCTATTCCATGCATGAAAATGGTTATGAATGGAACAAACCCTTTAAGAAGTCTGCGCGTATTGTCGGGGATGTCATGGGTAAATATCACCCCCATGGTGACAGTGCTATTTATGATGCCCTTGTTCGGATGGCGCAGGATTTCTCTATGCGCGCGCCTTTGATTGACGGGCAGGGTAACTTTGGTTCTATGGATGGGGATAGCGCGGCTGCCATGCGTTATACCGAAGCCCGTATGGACAAAGTCTCCAGCATGATTCTTGCTGATATTGACAAAGACACTGTTAATTTCCGCCCCAACTATGACGAAAGCGAAAGCGAACCTGTTGTTTTGCCATCGCGATTCCCCAATATTTTGGTGAATGGCGGTACGGGTATTGCTGTTGGTATGGCGACCAATATTCCGCCTCATAGTTTACGGGAAGTTATTAATGGCACTTTTGCTGTCATTGATAACCCTGATATTACCAATGAAGAATTGATGGAACATGTGACAGGCCCTGATCTGCCAACAGGCGGTATCATCATGGGGGCTGCGGGTATTAAGCAGGCTTACGAAACAGGTAAAGGCTCCATTACGATTCGTAGCCGTACCCATTTTGAAGAAGTTCGCAAAGACCGTCATGCGATTATTATCACCGAAATACCGTATCAGGTGAATAAGTCCTCCATGATTGAGAAAATTGCTGAATGTGTGCAAACAAAGCGCATTGAAGGCATTTCCGATATCAGGGACGAAAGTGACCGCGATGGTGTGCGGGTGGTTATTGAGCTTAAGCGGGATAGTGTTCCTGAAGTTATTCTCAACCAATTGTTCCGTTTTACGCAGGTTCAAACCAGCCTTGGCATTAACATGCTTGCCATTAATGGCGGAAAACCTGAGCAATTAACACTGCGGTCTATTTTTGATGCTTTCATTACGTTCCGTGAAGAGGTTATTACTCGCCGCACGAAATATGAGCTGAATAAAGCCCGCGACAGAGCCCATATTATGGTTGGGCTTGTTATTGCTGTGGCAAATATCGATGAAGTTGTGGCGATTATCCGTGGGGCTTCATCGCCGGCTGACGCCCGCGAATCCCTTGCTTCTCGCAAATGGGCTGCGTCTGATATTCTACCGTATCTTGAGTTGATCGCTGAAACTGGGTGTCTAAACGACGATGGCACTTTCCAGCTTTCTGAAATTCAAGTGAAAGCCATTTTGGATTTGCGCCTGCACCGTTTAACGGCACTTGGTCGCGATGAAATTGGCGGAGAACTGGAAGAATTAGCGCTGAAAATTCGCGAATTCCTCGACATTCTAGGCTCTCGTGTTCGTTTGTATGAAATATTGCGCAGCGAACTTGAAGCTGTTCAGGAAGAATTTGGCAACGACCGCAAAACAGAAATCGATTTTTCACACGTTGGCTCTTTCGAAGATGAAGACCTGATTGCCCGCGAAGACATGGTGGTTACTGTTACCCACTCTGGCTATATCAAGCGAGTACCTCTTTCGACCTACCGCGCACAGCGCCGGGGCGGCAAAGGCCGGGCTGGTATGCAAACCAAAGATGAGGATTTCCTCTCAACTGTGTTTGTTGCTGATACGCACACACCCGTGTTGTTCTTCTCCAACACAGGCCAAGTTTATAAAATGAAAGTTTGGAAACTGCCGCTTGGTTCCCCAACATCAAAAGGTAAGGCTGTTATTAACCTGCTGCCTCTTAAGCAGGATGAAACAATAGCAACAATTCTGCCATTGCCGGAAGATGAAAGCAGTTGGGGCGAGTTGCATGTTATGTTTGCAACGGCCAAGGGTAATGTCAGGCGCAACAGGCTGTCTGATTTCTCCAATGTGATGTCGAATGGTAAAATCGCCATACGATTCTCTGATGATGATGACAAATTAATTGGCGTTGATGTTTGCACAGAGGATGATGATGTCATCCTTGCTGCAAAAGGCGGGCGTGCCATTCGCTTCCGTTCTACTGATGTGCGTTTGTTTGTGGGTCGTACATCAACGGGTGTGCGCGGCATGAAGTTCGCTGAAGGCGATGCTGTTGTTTCTATGTGCATAATCAAAGGCACTGATGCTTCAACTGAAGAGCGGGACGCATATTTACGCGCTGCCCCTTGGAAAGCTGAACCCGGCGAACAGGTGCTTTCTGATGACCGGATGGCTGAACTCGAAGCGCTAGAGCAATTTATCATCACGGCAACAAGCAATGGCTTTGGTAAACGCACCAGCAGCCATGAATACCGGGTTACGGGCCGGGGCGGGCAGGGCATCTGGAATGTGCCATCTGATGCACGCCTGCGGGAGCAGATTGGTGAAGTGGTAACAGCAGTGCCTATCACCACTGACGAGCAGTTGATGATGGTAACAGACCAAGGCAAGCTGATTCGGACCCCCGTGCATGATGTGCGCATCGCTTCGCGGAATACCAAAGGTGTGACGCTGTTTAAAGTTGCTAAAAACGAGCATATTGTATCAGTCGCTAAGCTGTTGGATTCTGATGAGGATGATGAGGATCAGCTTGAGGACGGCGCAGAAGAAGGCGCTATAGGCGCGGATGATGCAACAGCAACTGAAGCAACAGAGGCACCTGAACAGGGCGAAGATACAGAATCTTCTGATTAAGCCGAGCCATTAGTAAAATATTTTAAAGCCCATCTGTTTTGCAGGTGGGCTTTTTTATTGGTGTTTATGTATTGAGGAACAGTAAAGCAACAGCCGCCAACCCAAGGACAGAGCCTGATATTTTATCAATCATCTGGTGGTTGCCTTTTGCTAGTAAAATACCGCGTGCTTTCGCTGCTGCAAAAACCCAAACGCAATCCAGCAAGAGGGTAACAGCAATGAAGGACACTGAAAGCACAAGCAACTGCGGGTGTAGCGGTAAATTCGTTGAAACAAATTGAGGGAAAAATGCGGCAAAAAATAGAATTGCTTTAGGGTTACTTGCAGCCACTAATAGGGAACCACGGTAGCTGGCCCCTGTTGTTTTTTGCTGTTTTTCTCCGAGTTCCAGATTTTTAGGGGGTGATGTGAAGGCTGAATAGGCTAGATAGAGCAAATAGATAGCGCCTGCGTAGCGCATAGCATTTAGCAGCTCAGATGAGGCTGTTTGAATTGCGGTGAAGCCCCAATAATTAATGGCTAAAAAGAGGATGGCGACGGTGGCCGCACCAACAACGACGCCAAACCCGTTTTTAGGGCCGTTAGACAATGTTTCACTGATCGTTAAACTTACGATAGGGCCCGGTGTGAAGACCAATATGGCAGATGCTAAAAGAAATAAGCCATACAAAAGGGGGTCTATATGTTCCATTTTGGTCCTTATGCGGTAACAAAGCAGTATTTATGCATATATTTACTTGTGTTTTGAAGCGTCTTCGGGAATCTTGCAGCA
>JAESQS010000155.1 GCA_016765035.1 Kordiimonadaceae bacterium
ACAGGGTGCTCTACTTGCAGGCGGGGATTCATTTCCATAAAGTAGAAAGGCGCGTCTTCTAGGCCATTTGCCACATCGACAATGAACTCAACGGTGCCAGCCCCCACATATTTGATGGCTTCGGCGGCTTTTACAGCAGCGTCTCCCATCGCTTTGCGCATGTGGGAGGACAAGCCGGGGGCAGGGGCTTCTTCAACTACCTTTTGGTGACGACGCTGGAGCGAGCAATCGCGCTCGTGCAAATGTACAGCTTTGCCGGTTTGGTCGCCAAATACCTGTAATTCTATATGGCGCGGCATTTCGATAAGTTTTTCGATAAGCAGCTTGCCATTACCAAAGGCGTTTTCACCCTCGCGGCGGGCAGCTTCAATGGCGGCTACTATATCGTCGCCAGCCTGCACAGTGCGCATACCTTTACCACCGCCACCAGCAACGGCTTTGATAAGCACAGGGAAACCGATGCGTTTAGCTTCCTCAGCCAAAGTTGCAACGCTTTGGTCATCCCCGTGATAACCCGGCACCACTGGCACATCTGATTTTACCATCAGTTCTTTGGCAGCACCTTTAAGAGCCATCGCGCGCATGGAGGCAGCAGATGGTCCGACAAAAATAATGCCATTTTTAGCGCAAGCTTCGGAAAACTCAGGGTTTTCAGATAAGAAGCCATAGCCCGGGTGGATGGCATCTGCGCCAGTTAGTTTGGCAGCATCCAGTATTTTACTGACGACAAGGTAGCTTTCTGTGGCAGCAGCAGGCCCCACACATACAGCTTCGTCTGCTAGGGTGACATGCATAGCATTTGCATCTGCATCTGAGTAAACAGCAACCGTTTTAATGCCAAGCCTTTTGCAGGTTTTCATAACACGGCAGGCAATTTCTCCGCGATTGGCAACCAGTAATTTTTTAATCGTGCCGCTCATTATTTGCTGCCTCTGGCCGTTGCCTTGCTTGGTGTGGAAATCCAGCTCGGTTTGCGTTTTTCAAGGAATGCCCCAAGGCCTTCTTGGCCTTCGGCACTGTTGCGCTGGGCAGCAATGCGTTGGGCGGTCTCTGTTCGTAATTGCTTCGTAATTTCCTTGCCGCTGACCGTGGCGATAAGGTCTTTGGCCTCGGCTTGTGCGCCGGGAGCACCGGCAAGGATCTTTTGATCATTGCGTGGGCAAGAGTGCAGGCATCTTGAAGCGATGGTGCCACATCATGCAACAAGCCAATATGCATGGCGCCTTCTGTGGTAAAGCGCTCAGCCGTTAGAAAATATCGCCGGGCGGCACGCTCGCCAATGGCCGAAATAACAAAGGGTGAAATTGTTGCCGGTGTAAGGCCTAAACGCACTTCGGAAAGGGCAAATAAACTGCCATAAACACCCACTGCAATATCACAACAGGCAATCAGCCCAACGCCGCCGCCAAAGGCGTTACCGTTCACAATTGCAATTGTCGGTTTTGGGCAGCTATTTAGTGTGTTGAACATATCAGAGAGGTTTTGTGCGTCTCTCAGGTTTTGCTCATTTGAATAGGACGCGGCTTCTTTCATCCAGTTAAGGTCGCCGCCTGCACAAAAACTTTTACCCGACCCGGTAATAACAATTGCCCGCACCACAGGGTTTGCCCCAAGTTTGGTGATTGTGTCATTCAATTCCCAAATAAGGTCGTCATTGAAGGCGTTATGCACGTTTGGCCGGTTCAGCGTTACAGTTGCAACGCCATTTTCATCGATACTGGTCATGAGAGGGTGTGTCATCATTACATCCTGAATACGCCGAACTGTGTCGGTTGAAGGGGTGCGTTCATTGAGGCGGAAAGAGTCAACCCTAAAACACGGCGGGTATCAGCGGGGTCTATGACGCCGTCATCCCACAGGCGAGCACTGGCATAATAGGGGTGCCCTTGTTCTTCATACATGTCACGAATAGGGGCTTTGAAGGCTTCTTCGTCTTCTGCACTCCAGCTTTCGCCGCGTGCTTCCATGCCGTCACGTTTCACTGTGGAGAGGACACCTGCCGCCTGTTCTCCGCCCATGACAGAAATGCGCGCGTTGGGCCACATCCACAGAAAGCGTGGCTGATAGGCGCGGCCACACATGCCGTAGTTGCCTGCGCCAAAACTGCCGCCAATAAGAATGGTGAATTTAGGCACATTTGCACAGGCAACAGCCGTGACCATTTTTGCGCCATCACGGGCGATGCCTTCGTTTTCGTATTTTTTACCAACCATAAAGCCTGTGATATTCTGCAAGAAAACCAGCGGAATGCCGCGCTGGGCGCAAAGCTCTACAAAATGGGCCCCTTTACGGGCGCTTTCGGAAAATAGCACACCGTTATTGGCGACAATGCCAACCGGATAGCCGTGTATATGGGCAAAGCCACACACCAGCGTTTCGCCATATAGTTTTTTAAATTCATCAAAAACGCTGCCGTCTACAATACGGGCGATGATATCGCGCACATCATAGGGGTGCCGGGTATCTTTTGGGACGATGCCGTATATTTCATGGGCATCATACAAGGGAGCAACTGTTTCGCGTTGCTTCACTGGCTGGGGTTTTTCGTGGTTCAGGTTTGCAATGGCTCGGCGTGCGAGGGCAAGGGCGTGGTAATCATCATTGGCCAGATGGTCAACAACGCCTGATGTGCGGGCATGAACATCACCGCCGCCAAGGTCTTCGGCATCAACAATTTCACCAGTTGCCGCTTTTACAAGGGGTGGCCCTGCAAGGAATATAGTGGCTTGGTTTTTAACAATGATACTTTCGTCAGCCATGGCTGGCACATAGGCACCGCCTGCTGTGCAACTGCCCATCACAACCGCAATTTGCGGAATGCCGGCAGCGGACATCGTGGCTTGATTGTAAAAAATGCGGCCAAAATGGTCTTTGTCTGGGAAAACATCATCTTGATTAGGCAGGTTCGCGCCGCCACTATCGACCAGATAAACACAGGGTAGATTATTTTCGCGGGCAATTTCTTGGGCGCGTAGGTGCTTTTTTACTGAAACAGGGTAGTAAGTGCCGCCTTTTACCGTTGCATCGTTGCAGACGACCATGCATTCAATGCCTTCAATACGGCCAATGCCTGCGATGATGCCTCCGGCTGCTATGTCAGCATCATACATGCCATATGCTGCCAGTTGCGACAGCTCAAGGAAGGGAGAGCCGGGGTCAAGCAGGTTTGCCACTCTGTCACGGGGTAAAAGCTTGCCACGGGACAGGTGTTTTTTACGGGAACGCTCAGGCCCACCAAGAGAAATGATAGAAATTTTATCTTTTAAATCAGAAACTTGGCTTTGCATATGGGCGGCGTTCTCTTCGAACGCGCCGCTTCCAACAGCCGCATTTGAATGCAGAACATTCATAGGTGTCACTCCTGAGCATTTTAGCCTGAGATCTATGACCTAGGATATGGGCCTATATCTGCTGGTCAGTACCTCAAAAATTCCCGTCAATTCCCACAAAGCCCATCACTTCCCACAAAGGACGAGGCATGTTTGGCATAATACGCTCCCTTGTGATATTGGTAAAATTGATGTTGAAAATGAAATTGATAGATGGTGTCTATGATGGATGTGTATTTACTGCGATACTTCATTGCGGTTGTTGAAACAGGCAGTTTTACACGGGCAGCGGGTAAGGTTTTTGTAACTCAGCCGACGTTATCTGCGGGCATAAAAAAGCTGGAGGGGCAGGTAGGGCAGTTGTTGTTCGAGCGGTCCAACAGGCGGGTTTTCCTGACAGATGCAGGGACACGTTTTTTGCCTAGGGCAAAGGCCATTTTGCACGAATGCAATTTGGCGATGCAGTCCATACAAGATAGCGTTAGCACACCTGTATTACGGCTAGGCGTCCTAACGACCCTGCCAAACCGTGCCGTAGGGCAGTTGGTGGCAGAGTTTCGGGCGAAAGCCGATAATGTAACAATTGAAATAGTAGATGGCACCGAGCAGGAGTTATTGAACAGGCTGGAGGACCGCAGTCTGGACTATGCACTTTCGCTTTACCGTGGGCAAAATATTGAGGCAGCCATACCTCTTAAGAAAGAAAAATATGTATTTATTCTGCCCTTAACCCATGCCTTGGCATCGCAAGTCCGTGTTTCTGCAGAGGATTTACACGAAGATTATATGATTGTGCGGAGCCGGTGCGAAGTTTTGAGTGAAACAAGCCGGTATTTTACCGATAGAAATATTCGACCTCGGCTGGTTTACCGCACATCAAATGATGGTAGAGCCGTGGAAATGGTTGCGGCAGGCATTGGTGGCACAGTAGTACCTGAAAGCTTGGTAAACCAGAGAGTTAAGGCATTCACCCTTGATGGATTTGACTATAGCAGGCAACTGGCGCTTTTTAAGCCTCACTTTGCATTGGCAGAGGCATCACTTACCATAGCCAAGATGTTTGAAGACCATGTGCAACAAGTTTGGTCTTGAGGCGGGGGTGTGGGATTTGGGATTTGGGATTTTAAATTAAAGTTAAATCTTTCACAGAATATTGAATGTTCTTGGCTAGTCATTGCGTATAATGTTTAGTTCGAATAAGGACACTGCAACAGCCGTTGGTTTGTGGCATTATTTTAGATGGGGCTAAAACGTGAAATTGAGTAGTGTAATTTTAGGGGCAGTTTTTGTATCACTTGCAGGAACTGCTGGATTTTTGCTTTTGGTAGAACCTGACAGTGGGCAGCGCCGTGGCGGCCCTCGTGTTGCTTATATTGTCAGTAAGCAAGCGGAAGAACGCCTTTTCACAGATGTTATAGAAGCGCTTGGCACAGCAAAAGCACGCGAGTCTGTGGTGCTTGTTTCACCGGTGTCAGATACAGTTTCTTCTGTCCGCTTTAAAGACGGGCAAACCGTTAAAAAAGGTGACTTGCTAGTCGTTCTTGAAAACCAAGAGGAAACTGCCCAGTTCCGCGAGGCCGAGGCAAACCTTGACCAAGCTACCAAGCAGTTTGCCCGTGTTGAGAATCTCGTTGCCAAAGGCAATGCCTCTAATGCCAGCCTTGATGCTGAACGCCGCAAGGTGGAAGAAGCGCGTTTTCGGCAGGCGGCGGCGAAGGCCCGCCTTGATGATAGGTTGATCACAGCGCCGTTTGATGGCGTTTTGGGTTTGCGCCAAGTGAGCGAAGGGACTTTCCTTTCTTCCAACACCACGATTACCACCATTGATGATATCTATGTAGTCAACTTGGATTTTTACGTGCCAGAGCGTTTCATTGCGACGCTTAGTGTGGGGCAATTGGTGGAAGCCAAAGTGGAAGCTTACCCCAACAGAGTGTTTAAAGGCCGTGTTCAAACCGTTGTTAGCCGAGTGGACCCCGTGACGCGCACAATCCTTATTCACGCAACTATTGAAAATAGAGACCACACATTGCGCCCCGGCCTTTTGATGACTGTAGAAGTTATAAATAATAGTCGACATGCTGTTTCCGTGCCGGAAGAAGCAATTGTGCCCACAGGGGGCAAGAGCTTTATTTATGTTGTTGTGGATGATGTTGCAGAACGGCGCGAAGTAAAACTTGGCATCAGGCGCCCCGGCTTTGTTGAAGTGCAATCAGGTGTTGCCACGGGCGAGCGCGTTGTTGTGCAGGGGACCATGCGGCTTGGCCGCCGTGGCTCCAAAGTCAAAGAAACCGCTGCTTTTACACCCAAAGGGACTTTGCCAGCCAAGCCTGATGCTGCGGGTAAATCCGTTGCTGGCCGGGAGTAAGCGCGATGCTTTTATCTGACATATCCGTAAAACGCCCGGTTTTTGCCAGCGTTATCAGTTTGCTCCTTATTGCTTTTGGCCTGCTTTCCTTCGGCAGTTTGCCAATCAGGGAATTGCCAGACGTTGATCCGCCTATTGTCAATGTTTCAACCCGGTATCCGGGTGCAAATGCTGCCGTGATTGAAACCCGCGTTACGCAGATTATTGAAAGCATGATTGCGGGTGTTTCCGGTATTAAAACGATTGCATCCAGTAGTGCCGATGGCCAGTCTAATATCCGCATTGAATTTGCCCTTGAGCGGGATATTGATGCCGCTGCAAACGATGTACGGGACCGCGTTAGCCGCATTCTTAATAACTTGCCAGAAGCGGCTGAACCGCCTGAGGTTTCTAAAGAAGATGGTGATGCACGGCCTGTTATGTGGCTTAATTTAACCAGCCCGGTCATGGATATTTTACAACTGACAGACTATGCGGAGCGCAATATTATTGACCGCCTTTCTGTTGTAGATGGTGTGTCTAATATCCGCATCGGTGGTGGCATACGGTATGCGCTTCGTATTCACCTTGACCGGCAGGCAATGGCGGCGCGGAACGTTACTGTTATTGATATTGAAACGGCCCTTCGCCGGGAAAATGTAGAGCTACCCGCCGGGAAAATAGAATCTATCAAACGCGATACTATTGTGCGGCTCAACCGTGAATATGGCCGGCCTGAGGACTTTAAAAAAATTGTGCTTCGCGAGGACGGCGAAGGTGAGTTCATTACAATTGGCGATGTTGCCAAAGTTGAATTGGGCCCAGAGCGCAAAAAGAGCATGTTGCACCTGAATGGCGTGACCATGGTTGGGCTTGGCATCGTAAAGCAATCAAAAGGCAACACACTCGCTGTCGCCAACCGGGTTAAGGAAGAAGTGGCCCGTATTACGGAAACATTGCCGGAAAGTATGGTGTTACGGGCATCCTCAGATACATCGGTGTTTATCTCCAGCGCTATTAATGAAGTGTATCGCACTTTGGCAATTGCCATGGGGCTAGTGGTGCTGGTGCTCTATTTGTTTTTGGGTAATTTGAAAACAGTGTTGGTGCCTGCGGCTGTTGTGCCTGTTTGTATCATTGCTACATTTGGGGTGCTGTCTCTTGCAGGGTTAAGCCTAAACCTGATTACATTGCTGGCTCTTGTTATGTCCATTGGGTTGGTGGTGGATGACGCCATTGTTGTGCTGGAAAATATCTACCGGCGCGTTGAAAATGGCGAACCCGGCCTTGTGGCAGCCTACCGTGGTGCCAAGCAGGTTGGATTTGCGGTTATTGCGACCACCCTTGTCCTTATTAGCGTTTTTGTCCCTGTGATGTTTCTGCCCGGTAATGTGGGCAAACTGTTTAGCGAGCTTGCCATTACAATGTCAGCAGCAGTAGGCATCTCAAGCCTTGTGGCGCTGACACTATGCCCAATGCTGTGTTCTATTCTTGTGCGCCGCCGGAATAAAAAACCAAAGTTTGCTCAAGCCCTAGATAGGGGCTTTGTTCGCCTTCAGCGTGGGTATTGCCGCTTGCTAGAAACCTGCCTTGAGCGGAAAACCCTTGTGGTGCTTAGTTTTCTAACCTGTTTCTTCCTTATAGCAGGGCTGCAAACGCGCGTGCCCTCAGAGCTTGCACCCATTGAAGACCGTGGCTTTTTGTTTATGGGAATTCGTGGGCCTGAAGGGGCAAGCCATGACTATATGGTGGAACAAGTTGACCGCCTCGAAGCCCAAGTATTGCCCTATACCGAAACTGGCGAGATCGATCGTTTTCTAATTGGTGTTGGCAGCAATTTTGGGGGCGGGTTTGGTATTGTCTGGCTTGCACCTTGGGAAAAGCGCGATGTTTCGTCTTCTCAAATAGCAAGTGAATTACGCCGGAAATTTAGTCAATATGTGCCGGGCGCTTTTGCCATGATTTTTGAAAGCTCTGGCTTGTCACGCGGCTCTAGCGGGCAGGAATTTCAGTTGGTCATTGGAGGCGCTACATACGACGACCTTGGGCGCTTCAAGCAGGTCATTATGGAAGAATTGAACCGGTATGAGGGCCTTGTTAGTCCCGATATTGATTTTAAAGAGACATTGCCGCAGTTCAAAGTGAGTATTGATACTGTCCGAGCGGCAGACCTTGGTGTTTCAGTACAGTCTATTGGCCGTACGCTGGAAGCCATGATGGGCGGGCGTAAAGTGACGACCTTCATCAATGACGGTGAAGAATATGATGTTGTCATTCAAGCAGACCAATTGCAGCGTATGCAGCCGATGGATATGGAAAATACCCATGTGAAGTCTTTCCGGACAGGCAAATTGATTTCTCTTTCGAACCTTGTTGTGGTGGAGGAAGTGGCAAGCATTGCCACTTTGCAGCGCTTTAACCGTACACGGGCGCTGACTGTATCCGCCAGTGTTGCCAAGGGCTATACGCTTGGGGAAGTAACCGAGTATATGGAAAATGCCATACGGCAACAGCTACCGGATGTAACCAACATTGATTATAAAGGCGCAACCCGTGAATTTAAAGAAGCGGGTAATGATATCTTCTTTGTATTTGCGCTGGCGCTTGTTGTTGTGTTCCTTGTTCTTGCTGCCCAATTTGAAAGTTTTGTCCACCCGTTTATCATTATGCTGACAGTGCCACTGGCGATGCTAGGGGGTATGCTTGGGCTGTATTTTGCAGGCAGCACCTTCAATATATATAGCCAGCTTGGATTGATAATGTTGGTGGGGCTTGCGGCTAAAAATGGTATTTTAATCGTCGAGTTTGCCAACCAGATGCGCGATGAGGGCCTTTCTGTGCGGGATGCTTTGATGGAAGCATCAAGCACACGCTTGCGCCCCATTATGATGACCGGTCTTTCCACTGCAATGGGGGCTGTGCCTTTAATGATTGCGACAGGGGCAGGGTCTGCCAGCCGGCAAACTATTGGTGTAACAGTGTTTGGTGGCGTGATTGTTGCCACTGCTTTTACACTGTTTGTTGTACCAGTATTTTACGACATGCTGGCTAAATACACCAAGTCACCAAATCATTTGGCTAACGAATTGAAAAGCTTTGAGGAAAAGGAAGCCAAAGGCATTCCCGCAGAATAAAAGCCCCAAAGCGTATCCGCTTTTCCAATTACTTGGCCCAACCACCCCACAGTGTGTCCTAGTGGGTGCTTGGGCCGAATAGTAAGTGGGGTGTGGGCTGGTGATGCATGTTAAATCAAATATGCTCTAAACAGTTTTGGCGAAGTCTACTTTAAAGTCGGCTTCTTCAAGGGCTGTCACAAGGCTTTGCGCATGCTCTTGGTCTTTGGCTTCTATCACCAGTTCCATTTCCGTTTGCTTTAGGGATATAGCCCCAAATTCCCTGGGTGGCGCATTTCAATGACATTCACACCGACTTTGGCCACAAGCTGAGTTACTTTTGCCAGTGCGCCTGGTTGGTCCATCATGGTAATGCGCAAGCGTGCTAGGCGACCATCACGGGCCATGCCGCGCATAATGGCATTGGCTAACATGCGGCTATCGATGTTGCCACCAGACAGGACGATCCCTACCTTTTGGCCTTTGAATATATCAGGGTGTTGCATCAGCGCACCAAGGCCAATAGCGCCAGCGCCTTCAACAATCACTTTTTCAATTTCCATAATGGCGATGATGGCTGCTTCAATTTTCCGTTCGGAAACTGTCACAATTTCATCGACTAGTTTGCGCACAACATTACGGGTTTTTTTACCCGGCTGATTGACGGCAATACCTTCTGCAATACTGATATTATCCCCTTTAAGTGAAGAGCCATCTATGGCTTCTTTCATGGCAGGGAAAGCTTCAGTTTGCACACCGACGATGCGGATATTTGGGTTGATATGCTTTGCAATAGTGGCGATGCCAGAGATGAGGCCGCCACCACCAATAGGCACGATAAGCGTTTCAAGGTCTTTTACGTCTTCCAGCATCTCAAGGCCCACAGTGCCTTGGCCCGCCATAACCCTTGCATCATCAAACGGGTGGATGAACGTTAGGTTTTCAGCATCAGCCATTTCATACGCATACTGGGTTGCGGTTTCAAAATCAGGGCCGTGCAGCACGACGTGCGCGCCAAGCTCTTCAGTCCGCTTTATTTTATTGAACGGCGTGCCTTCTGGCATCACGATGGTTGCGGGAATGTTTAAACGGCCCGCATGATAGCTGATCCCCTGCGCATGGTTGCCAGCAGAGGCAGCTATAACCCCTTTTGTATTCTTGGGAAGGTCAAGCAGACGGTTAAGCGCACCACGCTCTTTGTAAGCAGCAGTGAACTGGAATATCTCGAATTTCAGGTATACAGAAGCGCCTGTAATATCAGACAGGGTTTTGGAATGATTAGTCGGCGTTCTATTAACCGCGCCTTTAATGCGAGAGGCAGCTTCCATTACATCCTGGGCTGAAATGGGTAATAATTGTTCACTCATGCTCTCTATCCTGAAATATTATGTCAAAAATTCCGCTTTGCGCCCTTCTGCCACAGTCATTCGTCATAGTCTATATCTAGCTGGCGTTTAAGGGTATTTTTATCATGAGGTTTATCAATCGCAGAGGGTAGGGGGTAATAGTGTCCGAGATTTAATTTTAACTAACCGACTGTTGCCGCTATTAAAACTTCAAAAGGTATGTTTTTTCCCTATTTCATGTTGAGCTTTTGCTTTTGTTAAATTTGGCGTTGCATGGCACAATCAGTCCTATTATCCCTTGTGGGGCAGTGCATCAAAGGGGTGCGCGATTGCATCTTCAAGGAACCATGATGAAAAGCATTGCAATAGCCGCCCTCATCCTAGCAACAATGATAGGCCCCTCCAGTATGGCAGAAGAACTTTCGATTGAACGACTGGTTGCTGGCCCAACCCTGAGCGGCCCTAGCATTCAGGGGCTTAAAGTATCGCCGGACGGCAAGCGCATTACTTTTTGCGGGGCAAAGCGGAAAATGCGGCGCAATTGGACCTTTGGCAATTTGATATCGAATCGGGCGAATCAGATCTATTGGTTGACTCAAACGTTCTTTTAGAGGGCGGCCCTGAGGTTTTATCGGAAGCAGAAAAAGCACGCCGCGAGCGGGATCGAAGCCTTACGGGCAAAAGCGGTATCCTCTCTTATTTCTGGAGCGAGGACAGTAAACAACTGCTTTTTCCAATTGGTGGTGACATTTATATACTGCCACTGGGCGGTAAAGCCAAACGGCTGACGCAAACATCGGCATTTGAAACTGACATTCGTTTCAGCCCTAAAAGCACTTATGTATCTTTCATTCGTGATAACGAGATTTTTGCCATTCATGTTGCAACCGGACAAGAACAGCAATTAACCACTGGCGCAACAGACACGATAGCGAATGGCGTTGCTGAATTTGTTGGGCAGGAAGAACTAAGCCGCCGAACGGGCTATTGGTGGTCACCTGACGAAACATATATTGCCTTTGAGCAGTATGATGAAAGCGCTGTTGAGCTTAAAACCCGCTATGAAATTCAGCCTGACGGGAGCGTTGTTACACAGCAGCAGCGTTATCCTTCAGCAGGTACGGCCAATGTTTTGGTCAAGTTGGGCATTGTTGCACTGGCAGACAAGGCCGTTACATGGGTGGATTTGGGGTCGGAAACAGATATATATCTGGCAAGGGCTGGCTGGTCGGATAACGGTAAAAGCCTGACATACCAAACTTTAAACCGGGCGCAAAACCGGCTTGATGATGTTGAAATTGATGTTGCAACGGGGCATGAACTTTCCCGCAGAGTGGAAAAGAGCGATGTTTGGGTGAATGTGCCGGGTTCAGGGGCTGAAGCAGCCAATGGCACCCGTATACTCGATGACGAAAACCAAACGCATCTATATACCTCTGAAGAAACCGGCTTTCGCCACATATATGCCAGCAGCAAAAAGACAGGTAAAATAGCCATCACCTCAGGAGACTGGGTTGTTAGCGGGATTGCGAAAGTCGACAGTGCAGCAGGTCGCATTTATTTTACCGGCCATAAAGACAGCGCCCTTGAACAGCATTTATATTCTGTGCCCTTAAAAGGGGGGGATATCACGCGCATCACCCGTGAAGAAGGCTGGCACAGTGTGTTAGTGGGCGATGGCGTGTTTGTAGACTATTTTTCAAGCCCTAGTCAGCCCCCGCAAATTATGGTGCGGTCATTGGTTGATGGCAGTACACAAACAGCTATTCTTGAAAATAAGTTGAATGAAAACCATCCGTATGGGCCTTTTGTGGCGGGCGCTGCAAAGCATGAGTTTGGCACGCTTGAGGCCGCAGATGGTAGCGCACTGCACTACCGGCTTTTGTTACCGCCGCTGATGAAAGCTGGGCAAAAATACCCTGCTATTTTGGCACCTTATGGGGGGCCTCACGGGCAGAAAGTGATTAAAAGCTGGCTTTTGGACATAAATGAAGTGCTGGCCCGCCGGGGTTTTGTGGTGATGGTGCTGGATAATCGCGGCATGGCCAACCGGGGCGTGGATTTTGAAAAGCAAATTAAAAATGCCATGGGTACGGTAGAAGTGGCAGACCAAGCCGTTGGTGCCAAATACCTTAAAGGGCTGGAGTATATTGACGGTGATAAGATTGGCATGTGGGGCTGGTCCTACGGCGGCTATATGACACTTATGTCCCTGTTTAAGGAAGCTGACCTTTTTAAAGCTGGTGTGGCTGTGGCCCCAGTTACTGATTGGCGGCTCTATGATACAGCTTACACCGAACGCTATTTGGGCCACCCAGATGCAGCGGGGGATGTATATGAAAAGGCTTCAGTGTTCAGCTATGTTGATGACTTTAAAGGGGAGCTGTTGCTGATCCACGGCATGGCTGACGATAATGTATTTTTTGATAATAGTGTGAAGTTGATGTCTGTGTTGCAGGAAAGTGGTAAATCGTTTGAATTGATGACATACCCCGGTAAAAAGCACGGCATCAATGGCACCAATACTCGTGCGCACCTTTATAATCAGCTTGTTTCCTTTTTTGAGCGTAAATTGAAATAAGCGTAATATGTACTATCAGCTTAGGCAGGGCTTTATTTGTCAGGTGGGAAGTCAGTTACAGGTTCCATATCCCGAATTAATTGCTGAATGCTCATACTGCTGTCAGCACCTGCCGGCAAATAAGCGTTTGCAGGGATGGCAGTAATAACAGCGACAGTTGTCCATTCATTGCCGTTTTGCTGGCACGCAAGCGCTTCTTTTTGCAAGACGACAGCCGTGTTTTCACGAGCCGCTTCATAGGGAGCGCTATCTTTATAATGAAAAGTGCGGCATATGCTGCCATCGACGCGTTTGTAACTGGCTATAATTTCTATGCCGCCAACGGTGATGCCGTTTTTTGCTGTACTGAGTGTGTTGTCAGCGACAATTGCGACATTTCTTGGCAACAATTGGTGCGGCCCAACAGTTGTTCCCTGCTGTACGCTGTTTGATAAAACAAACAAACCCATCGCTGCTGCCGCTAAAGCAGGCCACACTATTTCAGGGCGTTTTTTAAAAGCGCTGAAGGATAGTATGTTGCTTTTACTTGTTACAGGGCCAGTGTCGTGAGTATCTACATCTCGCGGTGTAGCGTGCATGGTTTCCAGTAGTTTTTCTGGTACAGGTGCTGCTGCAATATCAGAAAAAGCTGCCATTATTTCAGTGTCGAGGCGTCTGTATTTATCAAGCTGTCCTTGCAAGGTTGGGTCTGTCTCCAAAGCGGCTTCAACTAAAGCTGCTTGATCTTCTGACAATTCCCCATCCGCATAGGCCATTATGGTCATTTCATCAATTTGTGCCATTTTTCTGCTCTGCTTCTGGTGTTTTTTCTTTTTGGGCGCTTTCTGGATTATGGATCAGTGTTTCAAGGGCTTTTCGCGCTCGGTAAAGCCTGCTCATAACTGTTCCTACTGGTATATCAAGGATTTCAGCCGCTTCTTTGTAAGATTGCCCGTCAACCAATACATAGGTTACAATTAATCTTTGGTCCTCAGGCAGCGCATCTATAGCGGCAAGTACCTTTTTACTCATGTCACGTTGTTCCACCCGTTGTTCCCCATTTTCTCCGACAAGGTGGTGGGCATCATCAATATCAACCACCGGACCCCTGCGCTTTTCAGATCGCTTTTGGTCTATCCAGATATTCTGGGTAATTTTAAATAACCAGCTATCCAGATTATGCTCAGGTTTGTAGGTGGCACGACGGGACAACGCACGCTCTAGTGCATTTTGTAAAAGATCATCACCGTCTGATAAGTTTCCGGCAAGCGATATCGCAAAGCGACGCAAGCGGGGTATCATAGTGATGATATGCTCCTGAAAGTCAGCCACATATTCTCCTGTTTAGTTCAGCATGACTACGAAGCATTTTCTTAAAAATTCCCTCGGGGATAAAAAATACGTCATATTGAGGAATAAACTAGCTGTTTTTCCGTATTCGTTATGTATAAACGGCTTGGCAGGAGAATTCTATCAAAACGCTTGTTAAACATATACTAGTGAGCTTCGCATTGTTTATGGGGTTAATCTTGGGCATGAGTGTGCCCCTAGCGGTTTTTTCTGAGCCTTCTGCCGCGCAGTCGCGGTCGCAATCAAGGCCACCGCCAAGACCTGCTGCAAGGCCAACAGTCAGGCCAACCACTCGGCAGCAATCATCTGGCAGGGTACAAGGCACAGAGAATAGTCGGCTAACCAGAGAAGAAGTGCGCCAAATAAATTCACCGCGTGCACGGCAGGCCGCAGCTCGCGAAAATTTATCTGATCGACAGCTCTACCGTGTTTCAACAGAAGAGGCCCGAGCAGCGCGCAAACTGGCCAGTAGGGTGGTTGATGCTCAAGAAAGAAAGAGCAGCAAAACGGCAAAGCTAAACGCTAAATTGCAAGAACAATATGGCCTTGCGTATGTTGATGTTGATAGCAGGTTTACCCTTGTACGTTATGGGGAACTTATTGGCATAAATCTTTCAGATGAAAGCCGTGAGATAGCCGAAGGCCTAGGCTTCACGGTGTTGCGGCGAGCAGGGCTTACCTCCATCGGTGTGTTGATTGATCTGCTACGCATGCCGGAAGGGGAAGAATTCATAGAGGCGTTTGATGCCCTAAAAAAAGCCGACCCAACAAGCCTTTATAGATATAACGCAACCTATGCTCCGACAGGTGTTTTAGGTGGGGCCTTTGAAATAGAGGACGACACACCTGATGCTGCCCCTTCTGCCCCTGCGGCACTTTCTGCCATGGCTACCGGCGGCACCGGCATTCATGTAGGCATGATTGATACAGGCATCAAGCAAGACCATAAGCTTTTTACCAAGGTGAATATCGAGCAAAAAAACTGGGGTAGGGGGATGGACATAACACCCCGCGACCACGGCACCGCTGTTGCGTCTATTTTGGCATTGGGGGGCCATCAGAAAATTTTTGCTGCTGATGTTTTTTCAGGCGTTGCCTCCTATGCGGATGCCGAAGCCATTGTTATTGCCCTTGATTGGATGGCGGGGCAAAATGTTGGGGTTATTAACATTAGCCTTGCTGGCCCGCCCAATGACCTGCTGCAATTTGCAGTGTCGCGCCTTATTAAAAAGGGCCATATTTTGGTGGCGGCTGTTGGCAATCAGGGGTCTGATGGGCCGCCGCTGTATCCTGCATCTTACCCAGGGGTTATTGGCGTAACAGCTGTGGACAAAAGCCTGCGAATTTATGATCAGGCATTTCAGGGCGACGCTGTGGATTTTGCGGCATTGGGTGTGAAAATTAAGGCCGCCAGTTATACGGGCAAGAAGAAATATTCAGGGACTTCTTTTGCGGCCCCTATTGTGGCCAGCCGCTTAGCCTTACATCATAGGGATGCCAGTTTGAAAAGTGCGTTTGGCGCTCTTGCTGGCCTTATTGTAGATGCTAAAGACTTGGGCGCAGCAGGCTATGACCCTGTTTTTGGTTTTGGCCACCTTGGTAAAGCTCAAACAAGGCCGTAGGGCAAAGCTTGCGGCAGCTTGTCTTTAATTTTTTAATAAATATAAGGGAATAAAATTAGGGCGTTTTACGTAGTGTTCGTTAGCGGCGTTTTGCCAAATAGTTAGCGAGAGTTTAGTATGTGTTGCCCAACGTGGAAGCTTCTTTACCAGCATTTATGCGATAACGGTCAGCAGGGCCACCCTATTGTCTTAGACAGCGTCGCTACGCCGCCTTTAATCTCAATGAAGGCGTTGCCCCCAGCCACACCTTTAATGGTCATAGCGGGTCATACTGATACTGTAGAGGCCACAGTGGCTGGGCCATATGAAAGGCCCTATACGCAAGACTTAAAGCACGCGCATATGGGCTGAGGCCGTTTTCACGGCAGGCCATATTAAAGCAGGTATGATCTGAAATTAGTTTTTAAAGAGTAAGTGCAAATGGCGGCTCTCCCATCCCTGCAACGCCAACTGTAACATAATGCCAACGGTAACATTTCCATGCTGCAAGGTTCGGGACGCTGTGGAGATATGGGGAGGGGCGGCTATTACGCCATGACTATGTCGATAGGGACAGCCCAAACCACGAGACGATGCACGATAGGGAGGTGTGATTTGGGCTGCTTAGTGGGTAGTTTTCTCTAGAGGCCTAGGTCAGCCTCTGTGAGGATATTATCAAGAATAGCGATTGAGCCGAGGTCAATAATACCCCCGCCGTCAATTGTTGAGCCTTCTTGTGCGGTATCATAGGACAGCGTGATAAGCGTATAGTCATCTTCGCCGTCGCCATCAGAATCACCGTAAGAGAATGAAACCGACACACCTTCAGCAGTGTCGAGAACTATTGTATCGCCGTCCTCAGCAGAAAAATCTGTGATCGTGTCATCATTTGATGTTTCTTCGTCAGTCTCGCTAGGCAGCTCATATGTGAAGCTAAAGGTGTCTGCACCTTCGCCACCAGTGAAAACTTCAGCTTCTTCGGTACCAACAAACACGTCATCGTCTGTTGTGCCTTCGATTTCTTCGCGGTCTTCGCGATCTTCATATTCAGCACGCTTAGCTTCACGTTCAGCACGCTCATCCTGTTTAGCTTCACGTTCAGCCATTTTTTCTTCGCGGTAAGCAGCTTTTTCTTCACGCTCAGCCTGTTTAGCTTCACGCTCAGCCGTTTTCACTTCACGTTCAGCCATTTTTTCTTCGTGTAGGGCTTCTTTGGCTTCACGCTCTGCTTGTTTTTCTTGGCGCTCTGCGCGTTGCTCATCGGTTACAGTCTGATCGGTACCGTCCTGAATTCCAGTATCGTCTGTTGTTTCGTCCATAGTATATAACTCCGAATATTGAGTGTTTTGACACGAATAATGCAGTGTCATGGGGTTACTACGGCTCAGCTTTTGAATTATTCCCAGAAATTGGAATTTTTGCAGAAAGATATGCCAAAAATATTTTAAATCATTGTTTTATAATGGTATTTTTGGATAAATTTATTGCGGGCTTTCCCTTTTAACTATGTTTAGGAAGGAGCAGCCCAAACCGAGGGAGGTGTGCAACAGGGAAAGTTGCGGTTTGGGCTGCTTTAGTGGGTAGCCGTCTCTAGAGGCCGAGGTCAGCCTCTGACAAGATATTGTCAAGAATGGTTATGGATCCGAGGTCCAGAATACCAGTCGCGTCAACTTCTGAACCTGCTTGGGCGGTATCATAAGACATGGTGATAAGCGTATAGTCGTCAGTGCCGTCTCCGTCTGAATCGCCATAAGTGAAGGAAACGGTGACGCCCTCTGGAGCGCCAAGGCGGATTGTGTCGCCTTCGCCTAAGGAAAAGTCGGTGATGGTGTCATTGTTCGATTCTGTTTCATCAATACTCTTGCGAGGGTTGGCTCTGAAACCAAAGGTATCTGCGCCTTCGCCGCCGGTTAATTCATCATCGCCGAAACCGCCAAAAAGCATGTCGTCGCCAGAGCCACCGTCTAACGTATCATTGCCGTGACCGCCGCCCATTTTATCGTCGCCAGCTTCTCCGAAAACGGCATCATGTCCATCACCCGCACGGATAAGGTCATTGCCGCCCCCTGCGTAAACAAGGTCATTGCCAGCTTTTGCGTAAATTAGGTCGTCTGCATCGGTGCCTTGAAGAGTATCGTCTTCATCTGTACCGGCGATACGGTCATGGTCTTCACGTTCTGCTTGCCGAGCTTCGCGTTCTGCTTCACGCTCAGCACGTTCGCCTTGTCTTAGGTCACGTTCTTCAATGCGTTCTGCCCGTTCTGCCCGTGCTACTTCACGTTCAGCACGCTGTTCTTCAGTAAAAGCCCGCTCAGTACCGCCCTCAAGGGCTGTATCGTCTACTGTTGTTTCGTCCATGGTATGTCTCCGATTATCTAGCTGTGGGTTAAAAATAACACGGTGTCATGGGCTTACTACGCATGAGGCATTGAAATATTCCCACATCACGGGAATTTAAGGGGGAGATATGTGGCAGCACACAGAATATAATATTTTATGGAGTGTATTTTATGGTTTAGTTTAGTTGAAGTTTACTCGTTCGCCGAAACCCGCCATTTTTTCTTCCATTGAAAGTAAAAATCGTTAGGGTGCCCTAAAATTGATAACATGTAGTTGGACACCCTAATGCCATTCACAGAAGAAATTGAGAAGCGCCGCACCTTTGCTATTATTGCGCACCCCGATGCAGGGAAAACAACACTGACAGAGAAACTGTTGCTGTTTGGTGGTGCTATTCAAATGGCGGGCGAAGTGAAAGCCAAGGGTGAGCGTAGGCGCGCCCGGTCTGACTGGATGAAAGTTGAGCAAGAGCGCGGTATCTCTGTTGCGTCTTCTGTGATGACGTTTGACTATGAAGGCTTGACGTTTAACTTGCTGGACACGCCCGGCCACGAAGATTTCTCGGAAGATACATACCGTACGCTGTCTGCTGTCGATAGCTCGGTTATGGTGCTGGATGCAGCCAAAGGTATTGAGCGCCAGACGCTGAAACTGTTTGAAGTGTGCCGCCTGCGCGACATGCCCATCACGACATTTATCAATAAAATGGACCGGGAAGCCAAAGACCCGTTTGAGTTGCTGGATGAAGTAGAGCAAAAACTGGCGCTGGATGTAACGCCTGCCAGTTGGCCTATTGGCATGGGCCGCGAGTTCCTTGGGTGCTATGATTTGATTGCAGATCAATTGATTTTGTTTGATCGGGGTAAAGGCAATTCGCTGAGTGACAGCATAAAATGCTCTGGCCTTGATGACCACAGCTTGATGAATTGCTGCCTGATCATGCCATTGCCAAACTGCGTGAAGATGTAGAAATGGTGCGGGCGCTTTGCCCACCTTTTTCTCGCGATGATTATTTGGCTGGCACTTTAACACCTGTATTCTTTGGTTCAGCAGTGAATACATTTGGTGTGCAAGAGCTTCTTAAAGGTATTGGCAGTTTTGCCCCAAGCCCTAAGCCGGGCAAAAGCCTTGAGCGCGAAGTGGCCCCTACTGAGAAAAAGGTATCCGCCTTTGTTTTTAAAATTCAAGCCAACATGGACCCAAAACACCGGGACCGGATTGCTTTTGTGCGGCTTGTGTCGGGTAAGTTTAAAAAGGGCATGAAGCTAAAGCATGTGCGCAGCGGTAAAATTATGGCTGTTCATAATGCCCAGTTATTTTTGGCGCAGGACCGCGAGATTGCAGAAGAAGCCTATGCAGGCGATATTATGGGCCTGCCAAACCATGGTAATTTACGCATTGGCGATTCCTTAACCGAAGGCGAAACCTTGCGTTTTGTCGGCGTGCCCTCCTTTGCGCCTGAAATGCTGCAAAAGGTGCGCTCAGAAGACCCCATGAAAGCCAAACACCTAAAGCGCGCCCTTGAGCAGTTGGCGGAAGAGGGGGCTGCAAGCGTGTTTAAGCCAAACCTTGGCAGTGACTGGATTGTGGGTGTTGTGGGTGGTTTGCAGTTTGAAGTGTTGGCAGACCGTATTCGGACCGAATATCAAATTCCAGTTAAGTTTGAAGCCACAACCTTGATGACTGCTGAGTGGATTGATGGAGACCCAAAGGAAGTGAAAGCATTCACCGATCAAAACCGGGCTTCTATGGCACTGGACCATTCTGGTGCACCGGTTTATCTGGCACGCAATAATTGGCATTTGGCGAAAGCCAAAGATGATTTTCCGACCCTTAAATTTCTGAGGATTAAGGAAGAAACCGCCTAGGTTTCTTCAGAATAATTAGAGCGTATGTGGCTTAATTAGCACCATCACCGGCCACGCCCCCTACCCAACCACCGCTAGGATATACTGTGGGGTGGTTGGACCAGAGAGTAAGTGGGGCGTGGGCCGGTGATGCTCTAGAAGCCAGCCTACGGGAGCTTACTTGTCCTGCGGTTTGAAGTGGCAAAAAATATTGGCATAGCTGGTGCCATTTAAAGGTGTTGTGCGCCCGTGTTCCAGCCTGCCACCTTCATATAAAAATAAATCACCCGGCTTTAGCGCGAGCTGATGGCGACGATAATTATTATCGTCAATTTGCAACAGCCATTCTTCGTTAACCTCTTGATCCACATTGATAATGGCACCAAAAGTATGGGTGCCAACGGCATCTCGATGCATTTGTAAGGTGGCCCCATGTTTATAGACACGAATGCCATATACAAAGGTGGCCTCTAGGTCGCAGTTTGTCCATTTTTGGAATTTAGTGATCACAGCGGCATGGATTTCAGCCCTAAGGTCAGCAGGTAAATCTACCAAGTGGCTGGCTGTTTTGCCCACTGCTGACTTTATGTAGCCGCCTTTTATTGTCTCAATAATTTCAGTATCCCGCTTTGCGGTGTAGAATTTTTGAATCTTTTTAAACAGTGGCGCAGCCAGACGCGTTTGTTTGAAGCCCTTTTTGGTGAAGTTAGCAACATCTTCATTGGCTTCTCTAACATCTACCGGGAAGCCGCCTCGGGTTCTAAACCATTTTGTAATGATGATTTTTTCACCTTCGATAACAGGCATACCTTGGTGGAGGCTTAGGGGGTTTGGGGTGCCGTCCGGGCGCATGCTATTCCAAATGATAGCCGTACCGCGCTTAGGCTGAATACTCTGGTTCAAAAGCGGAAATTTGGTCTGCCCGCCCTTTTTCACATCGTTCAGATATAGAGTAAATGTATAGCTACGTTGCCCCAATTTCGCAGTCATGTGGGTGGAATCTGGTTTTTCAAAGCTGTCAGTATGGGCTTTAAATTCTTGGCCTACCTCATAATGTTGGCCTTGCATCACTTCTGCGCATGTGGGGTCAAGGCCAAGCATAGAGCACATTCTGCGGTCAACGTCTGCCACAAGAGGATGTTTGTTTAAACCAAGGTTGCAGGTGCTGCTGGTGCGAAAATATTTATCATTATCTTCTTGGGTCAAAGTTGAGGGCTGCAAATCTGCTTTAATCAGGGCAATGAGCGTTTTGCATTCATCCTCGTTAAGAAAGTCGTCAATTGTATAAAATTCAATGTCGTCCCTTGGTAGTTTTTGCGCGTTGGGTATCATACGCGGACCAACTTTAGGGGAATTGGCTTGCTGTTGGGAGGCACTGGCCGCCTGCTCTTCAGCGTTTTTTAGGGGATTGGATATGTGGGCGAGGGGCTGGGTGGGCACATGGCCTAATACATATTCGGCTATGCCAAATTCAAAGCCATGATCAACCAATATTTTAAACATACCATCTTTATTGCAACCAGCGTCCTCATTGGTTTTTACCCAATTTTTCCAACTGTCGTTAAAGCCAGCGTCCGCAAGCCATAAGGCGATGTCTTTTTGTACTATTTCTTCAGGCATATAAGGCTCGCCACTATACTGAATGGTCAGCCACCAACACCGGGCGGCGGCGTAGTGCCAAAACTTTGCACCAATGAACCGGCAACTAAATTCCAACCATCGACCATCACGAAAAAGATCAGTTTGAAGGGCATGGCGATCATGGGGGGTGGCAGCATCATCATCCCCATAGACATGAGGATGGAGGCCACAACCATATCAATGACAATGAAGGGAATGTAAAGCAGGAAGCCAATTTCAAAGGCACGCCTGATTTCACTGATCATAAAAGCGGGAATAAGGGTTGTTATTGGTACGGTTTGCGGTGTTGTTGTGGCAATATCTTCACCGGATAAATCCACAAACAGGGCCAAATCTTTCTCTCGTACCTGACTGAGCATAAAGTTTCTGAGGGGTACGGACCCACGCTTAAAGGCTTCTACGCCGTCTATTTGCTCATTCATAAGCGGTTCAATGCCCTGATTCCACACCTCGGTGAGAGTAGGGGTCATCACATAGCCCGTTAGGAACAGCGCCAAGGAAATAATAACCATATTTGGCGGTGATTGCTGGGTGCCCATGGCGCTTCGCAGCATTGAAAAGACAATGACCATGCGGATAAAACTGGTGGTCATAATCAGAATACTGGGCGCAAGGCTCAGGATCGTTAGCAACAGAATCATCTGTACAACGCGGCCATTAATGGTGCCTGCTTGGCCTAGGTCAAGGTTTATCGATTGGGCAAATACACTTGAGGAAATGGTAACAGCAGCCACAATACACAAAGGCAAAAATAGAAAAAATGCCTTCAAGATTAGTTTTTTATGAAAGTGAAATTTTAGAAAATTACTTGGTTTCATGCTCATCTAACATTTTTTGAAAATCTGGCGTTTGCTCGCTAATGGGCGTTACCCCAGCAGGGTTTGTCGCAAGTAGGTATTCTTTGCCGTTCCATTCAACCATCACTAGCCGGTTTCTACTATCCAGTATACGGCTTTCAACAATGGTAATTTTTTTTTGGCCTAATCTTACGCGGGGTTGGCCGGGTACCATGCCAAACCGTTTAGCGGCCCAAGCCAGCAATCCTAGCACTGCAAGGACAAATAAAAGCGCCGATAAGGCGCTCAAACTATCCATTAACATTGTGCTTTCTGCAGTGGCTGTATTGTCTAGCAGCATGGGGCTTTATTCCTCAGTTTCTTCTATGGTTCTCTTGTGGTTCTCTTGTGGTTTCTTTTGGGTTTATTCTGTTTTTATAGGGGGTTCAGCGGCTGATTTCGCTTCCTGAAGTTTGGTATTTTCGGCGTAAACGCGTTCTAAAATAAGGGATACAGCGTTTAACGCCTCTAGGGGGATGGGGCTTTCAACCTCAAAGGCATCTAGCAGTTCAGTAAGGTCTTTATCTTGACGTACTTTGATGCCTTCTGCAAAGGCAAAGTCCAGAATTTTTTCAGCAAGCTCGCCTTCACCTTTGGCCACAATACGGGAGGCACTTTCCCCTTCGCTTCCGGAAACAGCGATTGCCTTTGTGGGGAGTGGATTTGTGTCGTCATTATTCTGCATTATTCTATAGAGCGTGATTTGCACGGAAATTGCAAGGCGATTGCACGACGTGCAGCACATGATAGAACAAGTGTGTGATAAAGTTGAACAAAACAGAGAATGTTTGAAACTTGTTAACCAGTCCAAATACATGTTAGACTTCGCATGGTTGGGTGTAATTTGTAGGGCTACCAATGGATTTATCAACGATACCGATAATGTCTGCGCTGAAAAAGCATATGAAGTGGCTCAATGGTAACCAATCTGTTATCAGCCAAAATATAGCCAATGCAAATACTCCCGGTTACCGTGCTAAGGAATTGAAAAAGCAAGACTTTTCTGCCTTGGTGGACAGTACTTCTGGCGGTAAAGCCCCCACTAAAGGCGCTGCAAAAGCGAGCGGAATGATGCGCACAACCCATGCGAGACACATGACTGGGGCTGGCGGCGCAACTGGTGGTGCCGCTTCGAAAGAAGTTAAGGGCGGGGAAGAATCACTAAACGGAAACTCGGTCATTCTTGAAGAAGAAGCGCTAAAACTCGCTAATAACCAGATGAAATACGGCATGGTAGTGAAACTTTACCGAAAAAATATGGGGTTATTGCGGATTGCTATGGGTAAAGGTGCAGGCCGCCGTTAGGCATGTTTTGGGATGATGTTGGGTAGTAGGAGTTAGGAATGGACTTAGAAAAAGCAATGTTAGCGTCAGCGGCAGGTCTACGGGCCCAATCTGTACGTATGCGCGTTATTTCAGAGAATATTGCCAACCAGGCATCCGTTGCCTCAGAGCCGGGTGCAGACCCCTACCGCCGTAAAATTATTACTTTCCAAACTGAACCGGACAGGGCAACTGGTGTTGAGCTTGTGAAAGTAAGCGGTGTGGACCTTGATCAAAAAGAATTTGGTAAAAAATATGATCCCGGTAATCCCGCTGCTGATAAATCAGGTTATATTAAAACATCGAATGTGAATGGTATGATTGAACTGATGGACATGCGGCAGGCGCAACGGACATATCAATCAAACCTGAATGCGCTGGAAGCCAGCAGACGCATGGCCACCATGACACTAGAACTGTTGCGTTAAAAGGTAGATAAGTAATGAATATCAAACAGTTAGATGCAGTTAATGCCTATTCGCAAGCAACCAAGAAGATGCAGCAAGGGCTAGAATCTCGGGATGGCAACGACGGTGTTGGCGGTAATTCGGTCTTTTCTTCCCTGGTAACAGAATCCATTGGTGCCGTTGAAAAGGCCACCGCAAACCTTGAAGTACAATCTGCCAAAGCGCTGGTTGATAAAGCAGACCTGGTTGATGTTGTAACGGCCTCTGCTAATGCTGAATTGGTAGTGAATACAGTTGTCAGTGTACGCGATAAAGTTATCGCTGCTTATAATGATATTTTAAAGATGCCTATCTAGGCTATTTTACTAGATGGTTTGTTTTTCTTGATAGATTAAAAGGGCGGGGTCTTTAGTGACGGAACTTGAAGTCATGGATGTAGCGCGGGATGCGCTTTCGACATTAATGTCAACTGCTGGCCCTATTTTGGCAGTTGGTCTTACTGTTGGGCTGGCGCTTGCCTTCTTTCAGGCTTTGACCCAGTTGCAGGAAATGACCCTTACTTTTGTTCCCAAAATTATGGCAGTTTTTTCTGCATTGCTCATTATGCTACCCTTCATGGGGCGTAACCTCAGTGATTTGATGGGACGTATTGCAGAGCGCATCGCAACTGGCGGTTAAGCCGTGCTAAGCAACATCCTCCCGGCAGAGATATTTGCATTTTTATTGATAACTGTGCGTTTGGCACCGCTGATTATGGTGGTACCGATTTTTGGCGAGCGCAGTATTCCGCAGCGGGTTCGGGTTGGCTTTGCCATGATGTTGGCTATGGTTATTTATCCCACTCTTAGCAGTAGCATGCCTCCCATGCCCACAAGCCCTATCGCTTTAGCGGCCATTTTCTTTAAGGAAATGTCTATTGGTCTTCTAATTGGGCTGACAATGCGTATTTTAATGTCGGCTATGCATACGGCTGGCTCTGTCATTGCATTCCAGACAGGCCTGTCTGCGGTGCAGGCATTTGATCCGTCACAGGGGACGCAAAGCGTTGTTGTCGCTGCCCTTCTGAACTTGATCGCAACAGTGATGATTTTGGCAACAAATCTGCACCATTTAATGCTGCGGGGCATGGTCTATAGCTATGATAAATTTCCGGTAACAGACACGTTGGTTATGGCGGATTTTGCTTCTGTTGCCGTTACTTTTGTCTCCAGTTCTTTTTTGCTGGGCTTTCAAATAGCATCGCCTTTCATCGTATATGCCATGATCTATAACCTAAGCCTTGGACTGATTGCCCGAATGGTGCAGGGGTTTCAGGTGTTTTTTGTTGGGATGCCCATCAACCTCTTTATGGGATTTTTCTTAACAATGTCATTGCTTAGCTCAATTATGAACTTGTTCCTGGGCAGGTTTAGAGAGCATCTTTTGGCTGTGATAGGGTAGAGGTATGGCAGAAGAAGACGACAGCCAGAAAACCGAAGAACCCACGGCGAAAAAGCTGGAAGACGCCCAAAAAAAAGGCGAAATGGCCACTAGCCAAGAAATTAAAACCTTGGTGATGCTGACAGCTGCCACAGCGGTTATTGCCGCATGGGGTAATTATATTGTTGGCAGCATAAGAGACATACTGCGGGGTTATATGTCGCGTATTCATCTAGTTTCTGCCGATGAAACGGGCATGATGGGTATTTTGGTCAATGTGATACAGCAAATTGCAATTATAATGTCCTTGCCGCTTAGTGCCTTTGTTGTTGCGGCGCTTGTGGCAAACCGAATGCAGAACCCCTCTGTGTTAGCATGGGACAAAGTAACGCCTGCGATTAAAAATCTTTCGCTGATAAAAGGCGCTAAAAAATTATTCTCTTCGAAGATGTTCGTCGATTTTTTCAAAATCTCTGGCAAATTAATCGCCGTTGCAGGCACCATCTTTTTAATTGCTTACCCAGAGCGTGGTCGGCTCGACACTGTGATGACCTTGCCGCCCATTGAGATTATCCTGCTCATTAAAATGCTGGCGATTAAATTGTTGATTGGTGTGCTGATAATTTTGGTTGTCATTGCGGCCGCAGATTATTCCTATCAGCAATATAGTTTTCATAAACGCATGAAAATGAGCAAGCAAGAAGTAAAAGACGAGCGGAAAAATGCCGATGGTGACCCGCAGATAAAGTCAAAGCTCAGACAAATACGGCTTGAGCGCCATGCGCAGCGCATGATGGCCAATATGCCGCGGGCTGATGTTGTTATTACCAACCCTACCCATTATGCCGTTGCTATCGAATATAAGCATGAAAGCATGGATGTTCCTATTCTCTTGGCGAAAGGGGTAGATGAAGTTGCCGCGCGTATCCGGGAAGCGGCAGCAGAATATGATATACCCATAGTTGAAAACCCACCTCTAGCTCGGGCGCTTCATGCCAGCGTTGACATTGATGAAGAGATACCGCCAGATCATTATAAAGCTGTAGCTGCCGTGATCAGCTATATTCTTAAAATGCGTAGGGCAGGCGTTAAAATACCCTAGAGGTTTGATTGTGTCTTGTAGTTTGTATCGGTATCTGCCTAAGTTGTTGTCTGCTATAGGCGATAGCAGCAAAGCAGGCCTTTAGCAGAAGGGCGCTAAGTCTGACTATTTGCCACTATCACGTGTATCTCTAGGGGGACTTTATGGAAAGCCGACTGCCACAGCCCATTAGGGAAGCGCTTTTAAACAATGAAATGCGTTCCGGTATAAAACTGCTGGCAATGGCTCTTTCCGGGCTTGTTGGTGCAGGTGGTGTTTCGCTTATTACTTTCATTTTACTGGGCAGTAAAATAGCCATATCGATTGGCGGCGGTGTTTTAATTATTACGGCTTTTACGATTTTTAGGGCCTTGAAAAATCTTGATCAACCCCGTAACCACCGGGATGAAACAGACAGAGACCTTTTGAACGCCCTTGTGGCAATGGACAGGCGTGCCATTGTTATCACGGGTCTGGAAGGAAATGTTGTAACGCATAATCATGCGTTTGAGCGCATCTCTGGTGCGCCAGTACGGTGGCTGGGTGATTTATTCACAGACGACACAGAAGGTAAAAAGCTGGTTCAGTTGGTTGATGAAGTTGCTCAGTTTGGCAATGCTCGTACTGACGGGGCTATCGAAGGCGATAGTGGACCCATTAACTTTTCTGGCCGTAGAATAGGCAATTACCTGCTTTGGCAACTTGTGCAGCGCAATGATGGTGACCGCCTTAAGCATGAGAAAATGCTGTATGAAACATGGGCTTCTACGGTTTTTGAAAAACTGGATTGCGGTGTTGTGTTGGAAGATGGCAGCGGGCGTCCGTTTTTTATCAATAGTGTTCTGCACGGATGGTTAAACCTTAAGGCCAAAACCGAGTTGCCTCAAAAACTTTTGCTTAAGGCAGGCGATAGCCAGCTTTTAGTCGGGAACCAGCAGCGTATAGATGTTGATATTATCGATGTTCCGTTGCAAACGCGAGAGCGTGACCGGACTGTTGGGCGTTTTCGTATTATTCGCAAGCAAGAGCAAATGCGCGGCAGCTATATTCCAGATGAGCGTGAGTTTCTTATTGATCCTATGTTTCATGCTTCGCCGCTTGCTGTGGCAGTTGTGGATAGGGAAGGGTGCCTTAAGGAGTGCAACTTGCCTCTGCGCAGGCACCCTGCTGGCCAGGCCATAGAAATTGGTGATTCTATTCTTGGGCTTGTCAAAAAAGAAGATCGGGAAGATCTACTTGAAGTGATTGAGTTTGCTTTTGATGGCAGGCCCTTGTCGCATCCGCTGGATATTGTTTTTAACAGTCAGCCTGAGCGCGTAGGCCAAGTGTTTTCAACGTCGATTGCAAAATCCGATACACGTTATGCCGTTTTATACCTCAGTGATACCACGCAGGAAAAAAGCCTTGAACGGCAATTTGTACAAGCACAGAAAATGCAGGCTGTTGGCCAGTTGGCTGGCGGTGTTGCGCATGACTTCAATAATCTGCTAACGGCGATCATTGGGTTTTGCGACTTGCTTCTTGTGCGCCATGACGCCAGAGATCAATCATTTTCTGATATTATTCAGATCAAACAGAATGCGAACCGCGCTGCAAACTTAGTTCGGCAGTTGCTTGCTTTCTCGCGGCAGCAAACGCTGCGCCCCAAAGTGTTGATGCTGACAGATATTCTGGCGGAAATTACCAACCTTATCCGCCGGTTGATTGGCGAGAATATTGAACTGAAAGTGGTGCATGGCCGTGATTTGCACCCGGTGAAAGTGGACCAAGGCCAGTTTGAACAAGTTGTGATTAACTTGGCTGTGAATGCCCGGGATGCCATGCCAAACGGCGGCAAGCTTGAAATTAGAACAAGCATGATTGGCCCTGACCACCCCTTTGTCGAGCGCTATGACGTGATTGTGCCTGATGAATATGTTTTGATTGAAGTGCAGGACACTGGGTGCGGTATTCCAAAGGATAATATCAATAAGATTTTTGAACCCTTCTTTACGACCAAAGAAGTGGGGCAGGGCACAGGCCTTGGTTTGGCAACCGTTTACGGCATTGTTAAACAAACAGGTGGTTTTGTTTTTGTGGACACAGAAGAAAACAACGGCACTACCTTCCTTCTGTTTTTGAAAGCACACGGCATTGGAAGTGAAGAAGTAGAGGAGCCAGCGGCTGAACGGCCAGCACGAGACCTGACAGGCAAAGGCACTATTCTCTTGGTGGAAGATGAAGACCCTGTGCGGATGTTTGCATCTCGTGCTTTAACCAACAAGGGCTATAAAGTGCTGGAGGCAGCGTCTGGTGAAGCTGGGCTTGAAATACTTAAAACCCACGATGAGAAAATTGATCTATTAATCTCTGATGTGATTATGCCGCACATGGATGGACCAACGCTGGTTAAAGAAGCGCGGAAAGACTTGCCGGACCTACCTGTGATTTTTGTTTCAGGCTATGCAGAGGATGTGTTTAGGCAAAATTTGGAGGCAGAAGAATCTCAGTTTTTGCCAAAACCTTTCTCCCTCAATGACCTTGCAGAAAAAGTAAAAGGTATTTTGGGCTAGACCCTATCGCTTCTAATTAGTTAGAGGTCTGCCCAAGCCCCGCTTAGTATTTAGCCGAACCACTTTCCAGCGACTCTCCAGCGTATTCTACGGGGTGGGCCTGAGAATAAGAGGAGGGGAGTGGATCGGGGATGCATATTTAACGCGTTAAAGTCTAAGGAATTTCCTTTGTTTTCTGCCGCCTTTTGAATGAAAAGAACAAAAAGAGAACTTTTCCCTTTTACTTTGAGAACAAAAGTGGTACGAAACCATCATTGCAACGACAAACTGGCTGTGGAATAAGGGGAAAGAAAATGTCACTACCTGAATTACAATTGGTTAAGGGATCGTCCGTGAATAAGAATGTAGATAAGAATAAGGCGCTGGAAGCGGCGTTGGGACAAATTGATAGAGCTTTTGGTAAAGGCTCGGTTATGAAGCTTGGCCAAAATGGCGTTGCAAATGAAGTTGAAACTGTTTCTACAGGCTCGCTCAATCTGGATATTGCACTTGGTATTGGTGGTTTGCCCAAAGGGCGCGTCATTGAAATATATGGTCCTGAAAGTTCCGGTAAAACAACGCTGGCTCTCCATGCTGTAGCGGAAGCTCAAAAGCTTGGCGGTATCGCCGCCTTTGTAGATGCAGAGCATGCGCTTGACCCCATATATGCCCAGAAGCTGGGTGTTGATGTTAATGAGCTGCTTGTTAGCCAGCCAGACACCGGAGAGCAGGCGCTGGAAATTACAGACACACTCGTTCGCTCTGGCGCTATTGATATTTTGGTGGTGGATTCTGTGGCGGCCCTAAC
>JAESQS010000156.1 GCA_016765035.1 Kordiimonadaceae bacterium
TGTGTACGGGGAGGGCGGAGACTTGATCTCTGCTCAGGCCTTAACCGACGCGCTGGCGCAAACTTTAGAAAAATATGGGCCTGATTGTTCCAGAGACGTCCGTCTCCATTGGGCCTCGGCTCTTTTCTTTATGGGTGGGTTTTACGCCAAAGCTGGGGAGTGGGAGAACGCGCGCTCCACGCTTGCAAGGCTTGAGGGCCTTATGGGGGAGCACGACGATGATTTGCATGTGCGCCAAATTTGGGTAGAGGCGGTTTACCAGATGGTTGCCCTTTGTGCCGCCTCCGGAAAATTGAGCGAGGCACGCGGCTTGCTCAACGTGCTCGAGGTGGCAAGCCAAAACACAGAAACCCGCAACCACCTTAATCCAGATGCACAGCGGGCAGACTCGCTCAAGGCCTATCTCGCACGCGGGGATTTAAGTTTGGCGTGGGCCTTTTTGCGGGGGCTGTGGGCGGACCATGAAGAGCTCTCAGAAATTGAAGATGTGGAACCAACCGCGCGGGAGCTTTGGCAGCACGCAGCGGGCATTCTGGTGCGTTGTTACGACACGGACGGAGAGCATGAGGCAGCGCGTGGGTTGCGCGATGACTTAGAAGCAGCGGTTCTTGGTGTATTGGAGAATGAGGCATGAGTACCAAGTTTGCTGAGGGCGAGACTTATCCCAGTGCGAGCGTTATTGACGCTGCGCGTGACAAGGCGGCGGCTTGCGCGCAATCGTTAGAGGGGCACCGAGGTGATGCGACGTCGGGCGAGGCATGGGCGCGCGAAGCGTGGGCGCGGGCGGTGGTCAATTTGGTGGATGTTTATTTGGCCATTCCCAATTTGCGGGCGGCCCGAGACTTGACAGAGGGTTTGGAGGCGGCTGCGCACAACGAACTTGGCGAACTTGGCGAACCTGTTTTGCACGACCTATGGGTTGGTGCGATGATTAAAGTGGTTGAGGCGTATGGGCCTTCGCACTTCGACGACAAAATTATGAGTGACTTGTTGGCGCGGCTCTCTGCGCGAATGGCAACCACACACCCGGCCGACGGGGAGATGCGCGCCAAATGGGCAGAGCACATTTGCGCGATACTTCATGTGGTTGGTGAGTACGCTCGGCTCAAATGGGAGGGCAATGGCGCTGCTTTGGTGCGAGGGCTTGGCCAGGCGGTACAGGAGTATCCTCAAGAGGCGGCGCTGCGGGAGCAATGGGCGCAGGCAAGTGTTGACCTTGTTAAGGCCTTTCGACGGAGCGATCCTTTTGGGACCAATTTTGACGCTTCAGCGGCAGCGCTAAAAATGTTGGCGCCTCTTTATCAGATGATGCGCCAACACCCTGAAGACGCTGGTTTTCGTGTGCAGTGTGCCAAGGCAACAGTTGACGCGATTTTGACGTGCAAACGCGCTAAACAGGTTGATCAAGCCTTGGACGCGTTGGCGTTGTGGGAAGACATGTCGCGCCCCTACCGGGAGGATTTAGACCTGCGGGAACAATGGGGTTTGGCCGTGGTGGCGGCGGCGGCAGGTGCGTGCCACACGGTCGATGATGTTGACCGTGCACAGGCCCTGCTGACGGTGCTGGAAAACGAGATGGCGCGGCGCAAGGATGATGTGACCGACCGGGCACGGTGGGCAATGGCTTTGAAGGAAATGAGCGCGGCTTGCTGTATTCATCGGGAATGGATTAGCGTGATAGAGAGCCTTGAAGCTAGGCTCAAAAAAGTGGCTCAAGCCCATCCGACTGACATGACAATGCATGAGCACTGGGTCTTATCAGTGTGGGATGTGGCCCTGACCTATTCTCATCACAAAGAGTGGAAGAGGTTGCGCCGCCTGTTGAAAAATACGCTCAAAACGGTGAAGAAAAGAATTCCCAGAAACCGGGTGTCGCGGGCCCAGTGGGCTACGCGGGTGGCTCATATGTTCCGTTTGGCGGATGAATTCAAAGGGGCTGGTATGGTTGATACTGGCCACGCCCTGCTGGCCGTTTTGCAGAAGGCGGCATTGACCCATCAAGACGAAGGATTGTTGCTGGAAAAATGGTTGGTGGCGACGGTGGCTATGAAGAAGGGGTTGGAGAAGGGGTTAGGCTTGGCCGCGCCAAAAGTCTTAATCACAGGCAATGGTTTGGGAGATGGCCGTGCTATGGTCAGGTCTCTGAAACGCGTGACTAAAGAACTTCCCAAAAACCCAGCCTTGATAGAGCCATGGATGGGGCACGTGGTTTTTCACTTCCAGATGCTTAAATGTTTTATCCACCCCAAGGCTTTGAGCGTGGGGGGCAAGCTATTGGACAAGGCGTATCAAACCACATTGAAACACCCAAACAATGCGGCTTTGCGGGCGCAATGGGCTGGTTGCGCGCGTGCTTTATCGGTGGCTTATGGGGCGGGAGAAGATTGGACCACGGCGCGAGATTTGCTGGAGACTTTGGGCGCGGTTGCAAAACAATTCCCTGAGGATTTAGCGGTGCGCGGCGAACGCCACGGGCTGATTGTTGAACTGCTGAAAGGCTGTTGCAATGAGTATGGCCCGCCAGACCACAATTGGAAGGCGGCTTTGCCCACCGCGCGGGCGCTTCTAAAAGAGCTTGAAGGGGAGGTTGCAAAATATCCCGAAGATAGGCTGCTGCGGAATGAATGGGCGTCAAAAATCTCGCGCGCGATTTACGCTCATCGAATGAGTGATCGCCCGGATGTCATGATTTCCTTTTTGGCGTCTCTGGCCCCTGTCTGCACCGCCTATCCTTATGAACCCAAGTTGCGTGAACATTGGCGCCAAGGGACCTATTCTCTGATAGGTATTTGCCGGAAAGCAGGAGAGTTGGATGTGGCGCGCACGGTGTTTGACAAGCTTGAGCCGTTCCTTCGCTTTGATCCTTACGACGAGGCCATGCGCAGTGGATGGGCGTCTGAAGCGAATTATCTGATTGAAGAATACCGCCTCGCCAAAAGGCGGGACGGCATGGCCGAAATGCAAGCCTGTCTTGACCAAATGGCACAGGACTACCCCTCTGAAAGGGCGCATAGCATTAAATATGGCCCCGGACCAAGGATGTACGCATGGGCTTCCTAAGGGCGTTGCAAAAATTGTGGAGAGGGCGAGGCTGGTGGCAGGCGGGTTTAACCAGACCGCCTCTTTCGGGGAATAAACGGTTGGACGCTGCGCGCGCCCAGGTTGAAGATTGTGCTGCGGCCATGAAAGCGACGCCGAGGAACAAGGCGTTGCGGGAGGCGTGGGCACAAGCCGCGCATGGGTTGGTTTTTGAATACCGTGAATTGGGAGACATAGATTCTGCATTGGGTATTACGGATCACCTTTGGCAGGCGGTTCAAAACCATCCCTCCGATGATGATTTGCTTACAAGGTGGGGATACGCGGTTTCTGGTTGCTCTGTTGATTTGGCCAAAGCGGGGGAGCTGGGCGCTGCACAGGCGCTTGTTGAGAAGATCAAGCTGGCTATTGGAGACTATCCCCACCATCCTTATTTTTGGTACATCTGGACAGAGGCTGTTTCTTGTCTTGTGCCAGCCTATGTGGCGGCGGGAGATCTACCGGGTGCGCGGGCGTTGGTTGATCAAATGGCTGTTGATGCTGGCGCGCGGATTGAAGAGCGCAATTTGGGGGTGGATACACAACAA
>JAESQS010000157.1 GCA_016765035.1 Kordiimonadaceae bacterium
AACAAGGCCGATGTCGAAGTCATCGTCACAGAAGGCAAAGTGCAGATTGATATAATAGGCGAGGCCCCATCGGTTGCGCCAAAAATCGTTGAAAAAGGCACTGTCGTTTTGGCGCGGGTAACCGGCACTTTAATCGTTGAAAAGACCCAAGCCCAGTTGAACGCTGAACTAGGCTGGCGGCGCGGGGTGCTTATCTTTGATCAAATGAACCTTGATGCCGTCGCGGCTGAGTTCAACCGCTACAACCGGGTGAAAATCGTCGTCGCAGACGCAGACGCCGCCAGCATACGCATTGGGGGCAGCTTTCAGGCGGAGAATATTGATGCCTTTGCCCGCCTGTTAAAGGATGGTTTCGGTCTCAAAATTGAACGGGGCGAAAACAAAATCATCATAAAATCATGAGGCCTATACCGGATTTTTTATTCCCCTTCGTCTTACCTTTTAGACGACCGCAACAATGCGGCGCAAGGGGAGGACTACCATGAAACCGAGCACTAAATTTTTGCTTTCGGCGCTTATCAGCGGCGCGAGTTCAATTGCATTGGCCACGGCCACTACGGCGGCGGACGAAGCTGCCTTTAAAATTGCAGCGGGGGATTTGCGCCAAGCGCTCACACGCTATATCGATCAATCTGGTGAACAGTTGATATACCGTGTCGATGATCTGCGCGGTGTGCGCACAAAGGGCGTTTCTGGCACCCATGAGGCCGATGACGCGCTTGAAATTTTACTTGATAACACCGGGTTTAAAGCGCGATGGGACCGATCCGGTGCCGCCGTGGTTGTCAAAACCAGCCTGTTGCAAAAGATGGCAGGCACTAGCACAGCCCGCACCGGGCAAGCGAGCAAACAAACGCCGCAAAAGGCAAACACCTCTGCCCGCCCCCGTGATGAAGATACCCCTCAAGCCAGATCAGGGCTTGATGCTCTTTCAGAAGAAGAGCTTGAAGAAATCGTCATAACAGGCTCACACATCCGAGGCGTACGCTCCGCCTCACCCGTGTTTATCTATGGCCGTCAAGATATTGAACAAACCGGCGTCTCCACCGTCCCCCAATTTATGCAAACCCTCCCGCAAAATTTTGGTGGGGGGATTTCGGAGAGTACGGCTGGGTTGGTGTCTTCCGGAAACACGAATGTCAGCACCGGTACAGGAGTAAACCTGCGGGGATTGGGGAGTGACGCCACACTAGTGTTGTTGAATGGCCGGCGCATGGCTCCAGCAGGTTTTGGTGATTTTGTTGATATATCCGTCATTCCGCTATCTGCAATTGAACGGGTTGATGTGCTAACCGATGGCGCCTCCGCCATTTATGGGTCTGATGCTGTTGGCGGCGTGGTGAATTTTGTGCTGCGCAAGGATTATGATGGTGCTGAAACCCGTGTGCGGTATGGCAGCGCCACGTCGGGGGACTTGGACGATATTCAGTTAGGTCAAATCTTTGGCACCACTTGGAGCAGTGGGCATGCCCTTATCGCTTATGAATATCAAAAACGCGATGCTTTGGATGCCAATGATAGAGCCTTTGCAATAGATGCGGCAGATCCAACTGATTTATTATCAAGGCAAGAAAGGCATAGTGTTTTCGTTACAGCAGGACAAAATGTGACTGATGCCATTGAGATTTTTGGTGATGGATTTTATTCTATACGGGAAAGTGAAGCCCTTAGTTCTCAAGGGGTAACGCTTTCATATACGCCAACCACCGAACAGTATGGTCTTTCGCTGGGCGCTAGGGCTGACTTGAATGAAAATTGGCAAGCAGAGCTGGCAGGTAATTTCAGCCGGAGTGAACTTTCTAGTGAGTTTCTATTTGTTTCGACAGATGATTCTTTTGATGGTACTGCCCGCCTTTCAAAAACTTGGTCGGTGGACAGCAAAGTGGACGGCACTGTGTTTGCTGTGCCTGGCGGGGATGTTAAGCTGGCTGTAGGTGGCCAGTACCGACATGAAACTTATCAAGACCCTATTTCTTTGGATCTTGATGAAGCTCGTAATATTTACGCGGTATTTGGTGAAGTGTTTTTGCCACTGGTTGGAAGCGATAACCAAGCAGTGGGCTTGGAACGGCTAGAGCTAACCATGGCGGGGCGCTATGAGAGCTATAGCAGTGTTGGTTCGTCCTTTGATAGCAAATTTGGCCTTTTATGGTCGCCCCTAGACGGGCTGAATTTTCGTGGCACTTGGGGTACGTCTTTTCGCGCTCCCTTGCTTACTGAATTGGATGGTACAAGTTCTGCAAGCGCGTTGGGGCTTCTTTTCTTTTTGCCTGACCCATCTTCTCCCAGTGGGACGACTCTTTCTGCAATAGCGCTGGGCAACAATCCAGATTTACAGCCAGAAACAGCAACTAGCTGGAGTGCTGGTGTAGATATCACGCCAGCGTCTATGCCAAGTTTAAATATTCAGGCAACTTACTTTAATATTGATTTTTCCAATAGAATTGTTGCGGCCAATGCTTTTTTTGATGCCTTTACCGATCCCCGGTGGGAGCCTCTTCTTGATAGAAACCCTGATCCGATAGAGTTGGGTTTTTTGGCATCGCGGCCTTTTTCGTCAAATTTTGCACCGGGTTTTTCTTTCACTGATGCAGAAGTGATTGTTAATAATAGACTCCGCAACGTGGCAGGTGTTGAAACAAAAGGGCTTGATATCACACTTTCCTATTCGCTGGATAGCGAGATGGGCAGCGTGAGCTTAAGCCTTGCAGGTACCTATCTGTTTGAGCAGCTTGAGCAGTTGATTGAAACAGATGTGCCACTTGACATAGTGGGTACGGTCTTCAACCCTCCGGATTTGAAATTGCGCGGCAACATAAATTGGAGGTATGAAGACTTTTCAATCAATTTGGCAATTAACCATGTGGGTAGTTTTCATAACGTGAAGGTTGACCCGGTTGAGGCGGTTAGCTCATGGACTACTATGGATTTAAACATCAGCTATAGCACAGGCGAACAGCATGCAGGCTACTGGCTTGACAACATGGTGTTTTCCTTGAGTGCCATTAATCTGTTTGACTTGGACCCGCCTTTTGTTCTGGCACCGGTGAGCAATAACAACATTAATTACGACCCTGCTAATGCCAGTCCTTTTGGACGATTGATATCCATTCAAATAACCAAAAAATGGTGAGGTAAAACATGTTGTTAACCCTTGATGTGGGAATATGTGGTAGTGAAGCTGCTCGTGTTCCTTCAAGTTGGCGTTTTTTTGCTTTTTTAATCGTTGTGATGTTGATGGTCCACTGGGTTGGACCAACAGTTGCTGCAACGCCTAGTGACAAACGCGGTATCACTGCAGATGATCTGCTCAAGGTACGTGATATCAAAACCATGACAGTCTCTCCTGACGGTAACTATGTTGCTTATCAAGTGATGCAGGCGAATAAAGAGACTAATCAGTATGCTGTTGACTGGTATGTGGTTCCTATCGTTGAAAATGCAAAGCCTATTCACGTGGCCAGTGGTGGTGAGGGCAAGCTTGGATTGTTTTGGCTGGGAATTCCGTATGGCGGCATATTAGCGAGTGAAATTGTCTGGTCGGTAGATAGTCAGTGGATATACTTCACGAAAACACTGGATGACGCAGTGCAGCTTTGGCGTAGCCATCGTAGCGACCGCTTGAGTCAGGAACAGCTTACCTATAATGCTGCTGATGTTGAACGTCTGAAAGTGTCTGGTGATGGTAGAAGAGTGTATTTTTCTGTGGGCCTAACCAGGGCCTACATGGCGGAGGCAAACCAAAGGGAAGGTAGGCAAGGATATTTAGAGAAAGATCTTGAAATTGCAAATTACAGGGTTGAGTATGGCCCAATTTGGCGCGCCTGTCAGGATGGGGCCGAAAGGTGGAGCTTCAGTGCTCACCGAATCGATGCTGATGAAGGCAAAATATGTATGCTTACACCCCGCGTTTTCGATGTTCAAACTAGTAAGGAACGCGCGCCTGTAAAAAATGAAACTGAAGCCTATTATTCTGAAGATGATACATCCCGAATTGCTCAAATACGGCGAGCGGGCCTGAAACGCGGAACCAAGAATATGCTTGTTGCATCAGCAGACGGACAAGGCCTTGCTTGGTTTGAAAACAAAAACTTAGGGGTGACACAACCGCTAATGTCGATTGCGGCTTCCATTGGAGACACAGTTTTTCATTGCCCTGCTGTTGCATGCCGAAGCACACGGCTTGAAAATATATGGTGGCGGGCAGACGGTAAAGAAGTATTTTTTCAGGTGCGCGACGGTTATAATGAAACGTTGAGTTCCCTCTATGGCTGGATACCTGGCGAAAAAGGGGCACGCGCCATAATAAGCAGCGACGATATGCTTTATAATTGCCTTAAAGCTAAGGACAAGGTGATTTGCGGCCATGAAAGCTGGACTTCCCCGCGCAAGATTGTAGCCATAGAGTTGCAGGATGGGCAGCTCATCACAATTGTAAATATAAACCCTGAATTCAAACATTTTACCTTCACGAAAGTGGAGAAAATACTGGGAGAAGATGCCTACGGCAATAAAGCCCATGGGCACTTTGTTTACCCAGAAGATTATCAGGTGGGGCAGCGTTACCCTTTGGTTATCACGCAGTATGGTTCAGAGGGTTTTCTGCGAGGTGGGGTTGGTGACGAGCAGCCCATACATGTATTGGCACAAAATGGCTTTGCTGTTCTCAGTTTTAGTATACCAAAAAGCGATTTTGTGACGAAAGGTTCTGACATAATAGCAATTAGTATTGCGTTACAGAAATATGAGCTCATTGAGCGAGGCCCAGTCACAGCGATTGAGCGTATGCTTGATCATTTAGACACACGCGGCCTTATAGATCCTTCTAAGGTTGGTATTACGGGCTTAAGTACGGGCGCGGTGATGGTGGACCTTGCTTTATTATCAAAAAATTATGCTGCTGCTTCGACAGCATATAGCCCTAATGCGCCTCCAGGCTTGCGTTTTACCGCTACGTCTTTAGCGGGTAAGATCAGACGCGGTGTTAATGGAGGCACTGCTTTCAGCAAAACAGGGTTTGCCACATGGGCAAAATATTCACTTGGCATGAATGCCCACAGGATTAATACGCCTTATCTTATTCAAGTGGCTGATAGCGAATATTATACGACACTACAAAACTATGTAGCGCTGAAGGATGCTGGCAAGCCGGTGGAAATGCATGTTTTCCCCAATGAAACACATGAGAAATGGCAGCCAGCCCATCGTTATGCGGTTTATAGCCGTAATATCGACTGGTTCAATTTTTGGTTGCGGGGCGTGGAGGACAACAGCGATGATAAGGTAGAGCAATATGAACGTTGGCGTGGCCTGAGGACGATGCATCAGGCCAATCTGCAAACGCTTGCGGCGGTGCACTAGGTAGGCTTTTTGCCCAAAAAGGGAGCATGAAACACCTGTGCTTAGCAGTTTCATGCTCCGTCCCCTTCCCCAATAGACATCCCGCTTAGCGCCTGTGAAAACCCGCGCCCGCCTTCATTATGTTGCGGG
>JAESQS010000158.1 GCA_016765035.1 Kordiimonadaceae bacterium
AGTGTCCGGTGAGCTTAAGAAAAAAGGGGCTATGGCCGTTATATTGGCTCTGATGATGGTGCTTCTCTATATTTGGTTCCGGTTTGAATGGCAGTTTGGCCTTGGTGCCGTTGTGGCGTTGGTGCATGACGTGCTGCTAACCGTTGGTTTCTTTTCTGTTACCCAGCTTGAGTTTAACCTGACAATCATCGCGGCTTTGCTGACCATTGTGGGCTATAGCCTGAATGATACGGTGGTTGTGTATGACCGCGTGCGGGAAAATATTCGTAAATTCCGCAAAAAGCCGTTGGAAGAGGTCTTGGATTTATCTCTGAACCAAACGCTTAGTCGTACGATTATGACCAGTGTGACCACTTTGTTAGCTTTGTTTTCGCTGTTCTTCTTGGGCGGCGAGGTTATTCGCGGCTTTACCGCTGCAATGATTTGGGGTGTGGTTGTTGGTACATATAGTTCTGTGTTTGTGGCTTCGCCTATGTTGATGTTTCTTAACTTGCGGGCAGAATCCATGTTGTTGGACGACGACAAGAATGACCCAACAGTCGATAAATCACGCCCAACACCGCTTGACCATTTGTAGGCTATCCTGATGTCAAACAAATCACAGTCAGGCGGGGTGTATATGGAGCAAGCAGAGGATGACCTTCTGCTTGTTGAAGCCTACGGCGATGGCGGCTTTCGTATGAAAGGGTCGCGCCTTGAAGGCAGCCTCTATATTACGGCAGATGGTTTTTACCCTGTTGCGTGCAAAACCGTTGCTGACTTAACAGAAGCAGACTTTGACCAAATGCTGTCAGATGATGCCAAGCCTGAAATATTATTAGTGGGTACCGGGGCAAAAATGCAGTTGCTCCCTGTGGCTATTAAGAAGTTTCTGGTCGAAGCAGGTCATGTCCCGGACATAATGGATACAGGCGCTGCGGCCCGTACCTTCAATGTGCTTCGCATGGAAGGTCGTCAGGTTGCCGCTCTGCTTTTGCAAGTGGACTAAATTAAAACTGGTTTTAGATGCTATTGTCGGTTAATGCCTAAAGTTCAACTCTGAAGACGAGCGCAATTAATGGTGACTTTGACCATACAGATGAACGGAATGCCTGCTGCACCAGTTGCTGCGCCGGGTTCCGTGCGCGCAGAAAATGCAACAGCACAAGCAGCATCTATAATCGTAGCAGCAGTGGCAGCCGCGACCGCGCCTTAGGCGCATATTTCCCTTACATACCGGCAAAGCCGGACAGAATAAATAAAGCGCAAGAAAAAGCCCCATATGGGTTTATTCGTCAGAATAGTTTTTTGACGAAACCCCTCGGGAAAAGGCTGTTAAGCACCTAAATCGAATATGATCTAAGGCTTGATCTTGAAATATAATTTCAATTCCCAACAAATATGTTGCTAGAGATTGCGCTTCCATAGGAATTCGCTTAGATAAAGGCCATCAAACCTTAGGGGTTGCCTGTCTGAGTCAAATCACCGTTTTGATTGAGTAATAAAATGAGCAATGAAGACTTTTATCGTATCAAGAGATTACCGCCATACCTGTTTGCAGAAATAAACGGGTTAAAGGCTGCAGCTCGTGCACGGGGCGAAGATATTATCGACTTTGGCATGGGCAATCCTGATTTACCGACGCCTCAGCATATCGTTGATAAGCTTAAAGAAACCGTGACTGACCCAAGTTCACACGGATATTCCGTGTCTCGTGGTATTCCCGGATTACGCAAAGCACATGCCGCTTATTATAAGCGCCGCTTTGGTGTTGATATCGACCCTGAAAGTGAAAATGTTGTGACACTTGGCTCCAAGGAGGGCCTCGCGAACCTAGCATCAGCCATTACAACGCCGGGTGATGTTATCCTCACACCCAACCCCAGCTTTCCTATTCACCCCTACGGTTTTATGATCGCGGGTGCAGCGGTGCAGCATATGCCAATGGGGCCGGGGTATGATTTTCTGACAGAATTGAAAAAAGCCGTTCAGCACAGTGTGCCAACACCCAGTGCTGTTGTGCTGTGTTATCCGGGGAACCCGACAACCGAAGTGGTTGATTTGGCCTTCTATGAAGAGATAGTGGCTTTCTGCAAATCCAAAGGCATTTGGATATTGTCTGACCTAGCGTACTGCGAAATCTATTTTGATGATAACCCGCCGCCTTCTATTTTGCAGGTGCCGGGGGCAAAAGATATTGCTGTTGAGTTTACCAGCATGTCAAAAACATACTCTATGGCAGGCTGGCGCGTTGGCTTTGGGGCGGGCAATAAAGAGCTTATCAGTGCCTTGACGCGGGTGAAAAGCTATTTGGATTATGGTGCCTTCACGCCCATTCAAGTGGCTGCTGTTGCGGCGCTTAATGGCCCGCAGGAATGCATTGCTGAACACCGCGCGGTTTATAAAGCTCGCCGCGATACGCTGGTAAGCGGCCTTAAGGCGGCTGGATGGGATATCCCAAGCCCCAAAGCAACCATGTTTGCGTGGGCGCCGCTACCGGAAGAGTTTAAAGAAATGGGCTCAATGGCCTTTGCAAAATTGCTGATGGAACATGCCAAAGTGGCAGTGGCACCCGGCATTGGTTTTGGTGAATATGGCGAAGGATATGTGCGCATTGGCCTCGTGGAGAATGAGCAACGAATCCGCCAGGCGGTTCGTAATATCAAACGTTTTTTAGCAGATAAAGAAAAGCACTTGGCTGCATGGCGTAATGCCAGCAGTGACGCTGCAAATTGAATGGAATATTACAATGAGTGACACATCAAACCCCCTCAAGGTTGGCATTGCAGGCCTTGGAACAGTTGGTGTAGGCGTTATTAAAATACTACGCGACCATGCAGATTTGTTGTCGCAACGGGTAGGGCGTTCTATCGAAGTTTGTGCGGTTTCCGCCCGCAGTAAAGGGCGTGATCGGGGCGTAGACCTGACAGGCTTCACATGGTGCGATGATGCAACAGAGCTTGCGTCTATTGGCGAAGTGGACATCGTTGTTGAACTGATAGGCGGTAGTGATGGCCCAGCATTGGCGCTTGCCCGCGAAACGTTAAAAACAGGAAAATCCTTTATCACAGCCAATAAAGCGCTGATTGCTGTGCATGGTAAAGAGCTTGCCACTTTAGCGGAGGAAAATAACGCTTCGCTTCGTTTTGAAGCAGCCGTTGCGGGTGGTATTCCAATTCTTAAGTCATTGGCTGAAGGCTTGGCGGGTAACGATGTTTCTGGCCTATACGGTATTTTGAATGGCACGTGTAACTATATTCTAACCCGTATGGAACGCGAAGGGCTTGCTTTTGCTGATGTACTGGCCGATGCACAGCGCCTTGGCTATGCCGAAGCAGACCCAACTTTTGATATCGACGGTATTGATACAGCCCATAAAACAGCCATTTTGGCAGCCATTGCATTCGGCATGGCCCCCGATATGGACAGTATGCCCATTGAAGGTATTCGCAATATCGCCCCTGTGGATATTGATTATGCGCAGGAGCTTGGCTACCGGATTAAATTGCTGGGCCTTGCTCGCAGGACGGCGGACGGTGTTGAAACGCGTGTTATCCCCGCTATGGTGCCGCTATCTGCCTCGCTCGCAAATGTAATGGATGCGACCAACGCCGTGGTTGTCGATGGTGATTTTTCTGGCCCAACTGTTTATGTTGGCGCGGGTGCTGGTGAAGGGCCAACGGCCTCTTCTGTTGTTGCAGATATAATTGATGTAGCGCGCGGCAATGTGTACCCAGCCTTTGGTGTGCCAGCGGCCTCCTTGCAAAATTTGCCAGCGCTGCCTGCTGACAAACATTCAGGCACCTATTATATTCGCCTGCGGGTGAATGACCAGCCGGGCGTTATGGCTGATATTACAGCGGCACTTGCCCGTGAAAGTGTTTCAATTGAAAGCTTAATTCAGCGCGGTACAGCGCCTGACGAAGGTGTTTATATTGTTATGACGACACACCAAACAGTAGAGTCTTCAGCACTATCTATACTCAAGCATTTCACTGCGCTAGAATGTGTGCTAGAGACCCCAACATTGATAAGAATTGAGACATTCTGATTTAGGGAGACTTCATATGTCATCACAGGATCTGAACCGGATCTTGGTGCTCGAAATGGTACGGGTAACTGAAGCCGGTGCTATTGCAGCCAGTAAATGGACGGGCCGAGGCGACGAAAAAGCGGCTGACGCTGCTGCTGTTGAAGCCATGCGCGAAGCCTTTAACAAGCTTCACATCGACGGCACTGTTGTTATCGGCGAAGGCGAACGCGACGAAGCGCCAATGCTGTTCATCGGTGAAAAAGTAGGCGCTGGCGGCACGAAAGTCGACATTGCGCTTGACCCGCTTGAAGGCACAACTATTTGCGCCAAAGCAATGCCTAACTCGTTGGCAGTGCTAGCAATTTCAGAATCTGGTGGGCTGCTGAATGCCCCCGACGTTTATATGGATAAAATCGCAGTAGGCGGCGGTTTGCCTGATGGCGTGATTGATCTGACAAAATCAACAGAAGAAAATGTTAAGGCAGTTGCGGCAGCCAAGGGAAAAACCGTGGATCAGATCACTGTGTGTGTTCTGGACCGCCCTCGCCATGCCAAGCTAATCGCTGAATTACGCGCCCTAAAGTGCGGTGTTGCACTTATTGGCGACGGCGACATTGCAGGTGTTATTGCCACAACAGACGCAATCACGGGCATTGATATGTATATGGGTTCCGGTGGCGCACCAGAGGGTGTGCTGGCGGCAGCGGCGCTGA
>JAESQS010000159.1 GCA_016765035.1 Kordiimonadaceae bacterium
CCACAAGCGTTACACGGTCAGCATCTGCCGTGCCGTCATGGGTGACACCCTCAAGCAAGCCGTAAATAGGCTTGTTATACTGCGCAAATGCATCAACAGGCCCGTTCTTAAGTCCCAGCGCGTCAAGCTGGCTTTCCGTAAGTCCCTGCCAGTAGCGGGCCATGTCAAAGCCCATCTTGCCTTGTGACCAGCCTTTACGCACGAAAACAAAGCGCGCATGTGTGGCACCGGCTGGTACATCCTCAATGGGGCCAGCCATGTCAATTCGCCCCTCCACCACATCAACGGCGGGCGTATCGCCACTGCTGAGGGTTTGCTCACCACCATCTAGGAATAAAGCCCGCAAGAATATTTGACCGTCAGCACCAGCCGCACCAATTGCACGCCCGTTAAACTGTAGCTTTTCGCCTGCCGTTACAGGAATTAAGCCCTCATTGATGATCTGTATCTCGTCAGTTGGGAAACTGCCCGCCGGGCTACCGCCTGCACCCAGATTAATCCCACCCCCAAAAGCCGTATCCGGGTCATGTACTGCCGCAAACTTGCCGTTTACCGTAAATTCTGGGGCCTCAATGATAGAAACGCCTTCAGGCAATAACCAGCCAATGTCACCGGCTTCATAATCTGTGTTAAATAGTTCAAGCCCTGACAACCTCGTGTTGGCCGTTCCTAACGTTTCCGTTAAAACAGCATAATCAGCCACTTGCCCTAATGAAGTACGGTAAGTCAGGCGAATGTCATACGTCTGATTATCCTTAAGGCCAGATATCCGCGCAGCAACAGCATCTAGGTCAACTCTATTCAAGCTCGCATAGGGGGCAGCGTCCGCAATGTCCTGTTCCCGCCAAGCCAATTCAATATATTCAAGGCCAGTTGTACTTTCTGGATCATCCCAAGAAACCATAAACCCTGATACTGCGGTGCCGTCTGCATTTTCGTCATGAAACGGCGCGGCAGATAGGCCCGTTAAAGGGGCAGGGTCTTGCCACAAGTTAGCGCTGCTGGTTGGCATGTTCTCAGGTTCTTGCACAACCGCCGCACCGTATACCGTGCCGTCATAGAGTATCAGATCAACTTGAACATCTAGGGCTTCCGTAATATTCACTTTTTCAACGATGAAGCGGGTGCCAGAAAAGCCACGCGCGGCGCTCGTCAGAGCAATCACATCGCCAGGCTCAAGAGCCAAGGCAGGAGGGGCCAACTTCAAGCCCTTTATAAGCTGATCAACCCGAGACTTTCGCACCAGATATTCAGCATAGGCCTGTGCTTGATAGTGATCCGAAATCGTTTCAACCGTTACACGAGTGTGCAGTTCCTCATTCTGGTCTTCAATCAGATAAGAAGCATATTGATCACTATCAAGTGGCGGCCAGCTTGCTGCGTCCTGCTCGTATTGTTTGTTACTATTGGTAAATTCTACAGTCACACGGTTGAGCCGCTTCTTACGTTCCCCGTGTATAATGTTCCAACCGCCCACAATCGAATTTTCATCGAAGGACATAACTGCAATATTTACAATGCGTTCAACTATCAACTTGTGAGCGCCGTTAGACCACGGCATGGACCAACCAAAGCCCTCAAGTAGCATTTTCATATTCTCAACAACTGGTTGTTTTGGATCAAGCGCAACGTCTGTTGTGTAACGTTTTAAAGATGTCTCCCCCTCGTTCTGATAAGGCCGGTAATTATTAAGCCTACCGCCATTCGGTATTATTAAAAACTCACCAGCTTCAATATCAAAATATTCATCTATATCAACGCCAGTTGTATTCACCAGAACGTCGGGTATATCTAATTCTTCTTCGTCACAGTGGGCAGCCTCCAACGCCCATGACTGCCAATCAACTTCATTGAAAGCAGCACCCTGACCGTAGCCCGAAGTCAGATAGTCCGCCGCAATCAAGACTTTATTCTGCGACCATTCCCAAGTGTCTTGGTCATTGAACCTATGACCTGAGCTAGAACCATCCCATGCGGCGGCGTTGGTTTCGTCTTTTCGGGGGTCATAAACTTTAAGGCCCTGTATCAAAGCTTCAACTTTGGGCTCTGATTTAAATTGTGGCTTTTTCTTACTATTGTAAAAACGGTTTACGCTGTAGGCGACATTCTCCCCTCTATGAGAGGTTGACCATTTTGACACGCCCGCCAGTTCTGGCAAAGCAAGCTGTGCGGTTTTGCCGTAAAAACTGTGTGACCGAAAGTAAGGGCGCTTTCTAAAACGCGTGTTTGTGGATGGATCACCGGAAAGCCAATATTTTTCAATTGATTCAATCGGGCCTTGCCCCCAACAATCCACGCGGTAAAGCCAATCAAAATTCTTTCGTATTTCATCATCGTTAGACGTTTGCGGGGCCGTGTATTTATCGTGAAAAGTGCTGCTTACAGGCATATTGTTTTTTGAGACAAACTTAAAAACCGGCGTGGGTGTGACTTTCTGCCGTCCATATATGATTTTAAGCCCAGCTACAGCACTCTGTTTCTGAACGTCAATGGTACGATCCACATTTGGCCCACCAAGGAAGAATTTAAATATACCACTTAAAAGCCCCATTCTATGCTTCCCCGCCCCAGCCTATATGGTCTTTTTCTTCGTGTGCAAATTCAAAGAACCTGTCACCGTCATGTAATTCTTGTTGGTCTTGAGGGTTGGTCATCCGGCCAGATGTCTTGTTTGACTTAGCCCAGGCACTGGACAGTTTCACAGTGATAATATCCTGCTTGGATGTCTCCCGTAATGACCAGGTATCAAACTTGCCTTTGTACATATTCAGCGACTGTCCGCCCACCACACTACCCGCGTCATCAATCAAAACCAGATGAAGCGCACAAGGTTCGTTGGTCATGTTACGCGTGGTCAAGCTAGCCTCGATCCAACCATCAACGCCTGATAACTGGATAGACACACTGTGCAGCTTGATCTCTTTCTCGCGCTGTATGGGCGGAATTTTCATAATATGGCCAGTGGCCAAATAGGTATTGCCGTTTATGGTGATGTCAGCGTTATGAGTGGTAAGAGAAACCCCATCAGGTAATTCAAGCAACCACTCATGATGAAACGCATCACTGCCCAAGGCAGTAAGTATCTCTGCAGGTACTGAAATCATGGTTTAAAGTCTTTCCATCAGATCAAGTTCAAAATGCACAAAGCCATCTTTTTTGTGTTGGGTCTGATGGACGTCATTTTTAAGAGAACACCGCATATATACTGAACCAGTTTCAAGAAAGCCGCCGCCGTTTCTAGCTTCGGGGTATACTTCATGAGGTCCGGTATCCGTGATTCTGTGCAACTTGGTATCGTTGGCATAATTGGCCATGTTGCCAACAACCTCCCCCTCTTCCCCTGTCATAGGCGGCACCTCCACATAGAAGATGCCATTTTTACCCGCTTGCTTTTCAATGAAAGCGGCAATAGGTCCAAATTCTTCTTTCGTCATGGGTGGCCAAGTCAGTCTTAATTCGTACCATTGCCCACCATAGGTACGAGTGAGCATCTTGCCACTTTCGACCATCGTAGTTTTTGTACGGGTCATGGATTTAAAGACAAAATCAGCAGGCTGGTGCAAGCCTGGCAGTGTCTGAGCGTTTGCGGGCATAATGTGTCCTGTTAAAACGGCGCTGGTAGTGCGTGTTCGTCATAAATATCAATCAACATTTGTTTCATTGCTGACCTGTTATTATAAGCTGCATCTGTGTCTGTATTGCCGCGCAAATCGACATTGACCGTTGGGCTGTAGTCGCCTGAACGGCTGTTATTATTGTTGATTGTCTCTTGCCCTTGCCCCGCTAGGTAGGTGGACAAATCACGATTAAGCCGCTTGTCAACCACACGCTCACCTGATTCAAGCAAGTAGGTTCCAGTGTTCGGCACATTATCAATACCATCGTGAAACTGGCCTTTAATTGCCGCAAGCTGCACAGCGCCGGTCGCTGCTGCAAAAGCCATACTCGGAATGCTAGGTGCAGCGGCCATAATGGAACGAGCGGTGTCCATGATGACCATACCAATATTGAAGGCCTTATATATTTTAGCCATCTTTTTAGAACTGCCCGCAGCTTGCTGAAGCAAGCCACCCCAGGTTTTTGCCGACGCTTTGTTTCTTGCATTTTGGCCATCAACAAAGTGTTTATTCAGATCATCCCAAATACCCTTCACGCTGGTTGCTGCCGTCATTTCACCGCCAACTAACCCGTTTGGATCACCATCACCTTGTGCATTCGGATCACCGGGTTGCCCAGCACCTGCTGCACTACCCTCTGCACCGCTCCCCGAAAACGTAGGAGAAGCAGGCAAACCTGCGCTACCCGTCAAAGCATCAACTAAACCAGCACCACTTTCCTTAAGTTCATTGAACTTTTGTTTTGCGCTATCAATTAATGCCGCTGTCACCGTGTAGGCTTCGCCAGCAATAGCTGTTGCTGCTTTACCTGCATCTATAACAGCTTGCTCTATGACCGGACCAGAACCACCCGCAAAATCAGCAAGTGCTTCAGCACCAGAGCGCAAGCTTGCAGCCATTTCATCAGCACCAACCGCATCCAGTGCATCAGCAGCCTTGGTACTGAGCCAAGACAAGAACTTGCTAAATTTTCTAGTGACAAAGCTAATGACGGTGTCGATCGGCACCCATACTGAGTTGTATAGAAAATCTCCTACCGGCTTGAGGGCATCACCGATTTCTTTTCTAAAATTCCAAAACAGAGCCCCTGCACCCACTAGAGCAGCAGCAATCAAGACCACCGGCCAACTGATAGACAAGTAAGCAGCCTTAGCCGCTGCGCCCATTGCCTTGAATCCGACGATTGTACCCAGTGCCATTTTATTGACGGCAGCTACAGTCCCCACGGCCATACGGCGAAAGAAGCCTATTGTGGCCGCCGCCATTGCTTGAGAAGCTACAATTGGATGGCGCATAAAAAAGGCTGCTCTGAATGCAGCGGCTTTTATACCATCTGCCCAGAACATCATTTGCAAAACGGCTGTTTGCCCGGCGCTGCGCGCCATCAATAATACCGCTTTGCCACCTGCAATAGTGGCTGGTATCAAACTCTGGAATATGGCCGCCGCTGTAGCCCTCACGGAAGCAATAGAGACAAGCGCAAACAGTTTCATAAAGCGCCCGGCAATCATCACCGTGCCGCCGATTTTACCCAGTATCCATATAGCAGGAATAGCGGCAGCCGTCACGGCGGCGGCAGTTACAATATATTCCTGCTGGCTAGCATCGAGCGCACCAAACCAATCAGTCAATTGGATGGCGGCAACTGTTACAGAATTGGCTGCATTAGCAACAAGTGGCAACACTGTGCCACCGAGAACAACACCCGTATTACTAAGCGAGTTCCAAGCCACATCGACTTTCTGTGCGTCAGATTTTCCTAGCTCATTAAATGCATCGGTTAGCGTTTGCACGCCTGATTTCGCCAGGCGTTCAAAAATACCTCTGTTTTCGTCTGCGGCCTTGCCAACAAGGGCAAAAACACCGCGAACGGCTTGCACATCCTCAAACACCCGCGTCAGAGCTTCTTCATTCCCTTTAAACTTGGCACGCAACATTGTCAGTGTCTCAAACAAACCTTTGTTGCGCAGGCTGATACGCAGATCATCTGTTGTTAAACCCACTTGAGCAAGCGCCGCCTTGGCTTGTTGGCTAGGCTTTATAACTTTCGTCAATATACCAGATAGCTGAACAATTGATTGCTCTGCTGTTGCGCCCGTGCGGGTCATTGCCGCAACTGAAGCGCCTACCTCATGAAATTCAACACCTAGCTCCGCCGCCATTGGAATTACTTTACCAAGGGCCCCAGCGATAGAATCTGCTTCTGCTTTACCCTCTCGTACTGTTGCCAGTAAAATGCCAGTGGCTTCTGCTGCAGAAATGTTTGCTGATCCATAGGCGTTTAAAACACTGGTAGAGGCATCAGCTACTATTTTGGTATCACCCAGGCCAATTGCTGAAGCTTTGGCACTGGCTAACAGCGTTCGCATCGCTGTAGACCCACGAAGGCCTGCAGAGGCAATGAAGAAATACCCTTCGCCAATTTCTTTGGCACTGCGGCCTGATAAATTGGAGATTTTTAACATATCCCCGCGCATACCCTGCACTTCTTCGCGAGCAATCCCCACCTGCGTGGTTATTTTTGTCAGGCTTACATCAAAGTTTTTCGCCTGTACCGCGCTTGCTGAAAGGGCAAGACCAAGAGCAACGCCAATAGCTGTGACTGTGTTTTTAACAGCGCGGGCATCGCGCTTTATATCTCCAAAAAACTTGTGAGCGTTTCTGTGTGCTTTTTTTAAGTCTTTCCGAAAGCCCGCGTGATTAGCTACAAGATCAACGCCCAAACGGGCAATAGTACTAGTTGCCACAATTACCCCCTATTTTTCTGACGCGCTTTACGGGCTTCGTTATGAATGCCTGCTGCCCACTCTTTACCTAAATCTCGAATAACAGTTTCTTCGTGGCCTTCGATGGAACGCCCCAGCGGGGCTTGGCCTTTTATCTTTATATTGCCGTATTCCACTTGCAGGGCTTGGTGGCCCGTTTTGCCGTCAACTTTGCGGGTGCGGCCCATAGTGACCTTCGCCAACATCGCAGCTTTCTTGCCGGATCGTTCTAGTTGTTTAGCAGCCGCTGACACAGTTAAACGGGTTGTTTCAGCCAAGCCACCCGTGTCTTTGATGCTTGCCAAGTTGTCATCTAGCCTGCTTTTCACTGGCGTTAAGGCTTTGCGCATACCTTTCCGCAACACCCTTTTTTTAGGCCAACATCAAGCGCATTGAACGCCCTACCAAGACCATTTAGACCTTCAGGTATTACTTTCATCATCACTGCCTTTAGGTCGCCCAGCGGCTTGCAGCATGGCCATGAAAGACCGCTGTTTCATGCTGAAGGGTTTACCGTCTGCTGGTTTGATAGATTTTGAGGTTGTGCGCGGTTCGTAAGTCGGGAAGAAATCATTTGAATTGAATTTTTTGCCGCAACCAATTTGTGCGATCGTTGCACAGACTTGACCAAACCTGTGATCATCGCGTTGCGGCCCGAAAGGGTTGATATTCCAGAAAATTTGCCACCTTTTAAACTCAAACGCGGTCATTCTATTTTCTAGCTCAGTAACCGTCATGCTTAAATGACCGGCGAGAACAAATTTAAAGTGTTCTACCCGGTCGCTGACAAGTTTTTTCCGCTTCCTCTATCTGTTTCTGATCAAATCCGTTTATTTTCATCAGATTACTTATCAATTCACCAATAAGTGTATGGGGTATTGCTTCGATAATTGACGCATCATCATCTGTAAATAGGTGCTGATCATTACTATCTACCACGCAATTTATAATCATAGCAGCAGCAAGAGATTGATTTTCAGACATCGAATTTAGTTCTTTTAGGCTCATAGGCCGGTATCTAATTTTACCCCCTAACGCTGGAACTTCAAGCGTTGCAAAAGATTGACTGAGTGCCTTTAAAAATTGTGTACGATCAACGGTTTTACTCTGGGGCTTTTTCTTTGTCATTGGGGCTGACTTTCAATATAGAATGCGAAAACCCCGCCAAAAAAGCAGGGCTGAAATAATTAGGTGATGTATCTTAAATCAGAGCGTCAGTCGTCCAGTCGTAAACGGGGCGAATAGTCAGCATCACTTCAAATTCGAACTTCACAAATTCATCTTTTGGAATGTCAGGCGCGCGTTTCCCAATATATCCAGAGAAATCACAACGGGCATTTTCATCGCCATCACGCATAACAAGTGAAAAATGACACAGTGTTTTAGAGTCAAAATTTGACTGAAGTTGCTGATGCACAGTATCAGAAGGCTTGAACAGCACCTTAAAAGTGGCGGTTGAAAGCTCATGCTTACCCGGCTTTTTCGTCATCAACGATGCACCGTAAGTGTCTGCTTCCATCATTTTAACGGCTTCTTCCAACCCTGAAAGTTCGTCAAGTTCACCAATAAGGCTGGTGATATCCACTGTGCCCGACAGCGTAGTGGTGAGATACAATTCTGTTTCGTCACCTCCAAATATTTCTGAAATCTGTGACATGTTACTAGCTCCTGTTTGTTATATTCAGATCAATTATTGCGTGTTCCAAGTTTCGTTTTGTGTCTGGGGCGCGCGCTATCACAGAAGCCAATATTGTGGCCCTTGGCACGGCTTCTATTAGGCCTGTGTAACCATTCATTTTTAGTATTAAGTGCTGGACTATTTTTTCAAGCACACCCACATTTTGCGCCCAAACCTTAAGGGTTATTCTGGTTGCTGTGCGGGCATTTGATAGGCCCCCGTAATTCTTCTTGCGCTCACCGCCACGCTCGTTTTCCAAGACCAAACAAGGAAATTTGGCGTTTTCGGGAAGTTGCCCTGGATGTAATGCGACCTCAGTGGCGAGCATTGTTATCAATACGGCGTCCGCTGACAGCCATTTGACGAGTTCATAACTGACCATTTTTCAGCACCCTATTTATTGCGGGCTTCACAGACGAATTTCAGCCATTTTTGCAAACCATCCATCGGATCAACGGCAAGAACATGAATTTTCTGACCCTTTAAGGCCCCGTCTGTAAATTCGAGAATTGAATCTGTAGCTATTGCCGCAAGTGCCGCCTGATAGCGGAAATACACGTCAAAACGGGTTTTGGTGACAAGCCCGCTTGTATCTTCTGTTTCGCCCACGGCTCTGGTACGCACTGCACACCAAAACGGACCCTGATCAATGTCAGCGGGGCTTTCGTTTTCCCACTGATTGGCAAGAGTATCAGACTTGCATGATAGTTTTGCTTTGTGCCGCAATTGTCCAGGCAATGGCACCCAAGGACGTAACATGCCTATTTACTAGACGATTTTTTGGCTTTTTCGTCGCCTACGGTAAGTGTTTCTGGGGCTGCTAACGCCCAATTGCCCGACCCAATCAACGGGACGCGTTTTGCCCGGTCATTTTCTTCCATTGTAGCGCCTACATTAAAGCGCTTTCCTTTGTTGTCACGGTGCCCGTGAATACATACAAGTTTCATAATATGTCCTTTTGAAAAGAATTGACTGTTAGATTTCCGTAAACCTGATGCTGGACAGCAAACCCGTGAAGGCGGGGCTTTCAGGAATGGCCCCGTTTGGCGTGCGGTTTGTGTGCCATTCCGCCACCAAGCATTTAATCACTGTTTTAACCGTTTCTGGCAGGCCTGAAGGTGTTTGGCTGTAGCCTGCAACATAACTGATGGTTACAGCGTCGCCGCCACGTTCAACCGAAGGCCAACTGGTTAGCGGCACTATTTGGGCGCGGTGATTCTGGGCACCAAGGCGGTTCACCCGGCAATCAGTCCCTTCAACAAGCTGTTGCGTGTTGCCGTCTGTGTCACGGTAAGACACCGCAAGCACTTTAACTGTTGGTGACAAAGGCAAAGTAATTTCATCACAAGGGAAACAGGCAAGTGTATAGTCCCATACGCTGTATATTAATGAGCGGTTAGCTATGCCGGCGTTGCCGTCCAAATACGCGAGCGCTGTGAGATACAGCTTGTAGATAAGTGTGTCATCCCCAGCATAATCAACCTGAATGAAGTCTTTCACTTCATCCAAAAAAGCGGTGTCATCTGACAGTGGCGCGTCATTGAAGCCGTCCACGTCAACGCCGTATTTTGTGCGGTTGAGCATTAGAAATTCCTCTAAAAAAAGGGCCGGACAATGAACCTAATCACCACCCGACCCCGCGCCCCAAACTCTTGGAAGGAAACGAGTAGTTAAACTTTGGCAGCACCTGCAAGTGTTTCATCACCAGCTGCAGGTTTTGCCCCGGTTTTCTTTTCCGTTTTTTTCTTAGCTGGTGCTTTTGGGGTGGCAGCCTTTTTAGCTGGCTTGTCCGACTTCGCCTCAATCAAGCCAGATGCAAGCAGCTTTGTCATTTCAGGTTTTTCAGGCAATTTTCCACCTTCTATTGGAAATGGATCACCACGTTTATACGTTGTGCGCCCATTGTAATGAGAACGCTTCACCACATAATTTGTCATCGTTTTACCCTTGATTTAATGTCATTGAAAAAGGGCGCTGGTTTACAGCGCCCTTTGTTTTCATTTGAATATTAGTTTTTTAGACAGCTAAGCCGAAGGTACCGTGAACAAAGGACTTTGGCCGATAGACTGCAAGCGCCAAGCGCTTACGTGCCCTCAATGTCCACATGCCTTTAATGAAGTTGTCGCGATCGCTATCAGACATTTCGACTGAAGCCTGCTGTCGGTCCCAAATTTCAGCGGCGGTAGCAAATGCACCTACCATAAATTCGTTCTCGGCAATGCTATCAGATTCAGCCACACGAAGCCCCCAAAGACGAAGCTCAGTGCCTGACTGGAATGCAGAATATAGATATTTTCCGTCGCCATCTTTCAGCAGTTCAATTTTTGCAAAATCTACTGGGTTTAAAACCACAGCAGTCGCAGCATAAAAGGATTTACGAACTTGAAGTTTCGCCCAACGAACCTCATCAACCAAGTTGGCTAAAGCGCCGCCCGGTATACCCGTAACAACGTAATCTGTCGCTTGTGGTACCAAGCCATTCAAGTTTTGGCCGGTGCCGTCCCCAAGCATCAGCTGGGTTTCTTCTTCCTGATCTAAACCAATGCGAAGACGCCCGCCAATATGACTTTGCAACATCGCAACATCTGACAAAATTTGATCTGAAGCATGCATGAAATGGCCAATTGTACGCACAGGGGTTTCGGAAGCAGTGAAAGAAACTGCACTTTCTGCCATCTGTGCACCTTCAGCTACCATGCCCGCGTTGTCAGTGTTCACATCTTCCCGCGCATAGCTGATAAGCTGGCTGCTTGTAGTCATTACCGGGATCAAATCACGAACCATCAACGGTCGATCAGGTTCAACAATTAGTCCCTGTACGCTCTGCACTGATTCCAGTGGGTTGCGGGGGCCAGTAGATGCCGGTGTGGTAATAGATTTGATTTCTACTTCACCAGTTGACCCAGATCGTTTTTGAACAAGCTGCTTATACTCATCACTATCAACAAATTTTTGACTTGCAGACTTAATGTCTTCAGCATTTACAGCTGTTCCATTGCGTAGTTGGTTGGCTTTGCGCTCGATTTCATCAGCGCGATCAGCCCCCTTTTGCACTGCGTCCTGAATGGTTTTCAGGGTAGATTTAATGTCGGTCAAATCTTCCTTATTGGCCGACTTTTCTTGCAGCACATCGATAACTTCACCGAGATCTGCAGTTTTTTTATCGAGGTCGTTGTATGCTCCCAGTACTTCAGTTTTAACTTCTTGAAGTGCTTCGTTAAATGAGCCGTTCATATCTTCAGGCATTGTCTATTCTCCTTTGCCGAAATTCATCACGTAGTGAAAGCAATTGCTTCACCATCAATGGCGTGTCACCAGCGTCCGGCGTGGTGGTTAGCCCTTTAAAGCCGTCCCGCATCAATGCGCGCGCGACTGATACTGAAAACCCAGCGTCCTGCGTGAGTTTTTTCTCTAATTCTCTTTTTGATAGTGTGGCGGCCTTAACCATAGTCACCCGCGCTAGTTCGTTGGCGGGAAACGTCACAAGGGACACCTCCAGCAACTCAGCCTTTAAAATTGTGCGAATACCTGTGACTGCATCGCGCTCATCTGATTTGGTGATAAAACCTACAGAAAGCCCATTTAAAGCGCCCATTTTTAAAAGTTCATATGCTTCTTCACCACGGCCCTTGAGCGAAAGCCTGCCACGTACATAGAGGCCTCGATCGTCTTCCCGTACCTCGTCAAAGACGCCAATGGGTGATTTTTGCTCATGCTGCCACAGTAAAGCGGGCTTTAACGTCGCTAGGCTGGACGAAAAAGCACCTTTGGCTACAATGTCACCATCGCGGTCAGTGTTACCAAACACCGCACCATAGCCATCAAAACAGCCGGGTTCACCGTTCGCCTTTATCTGCAATTTTCCTGAAAATACATCACTCATCACTGTCCCCTTCTGCAGCCACTGGGTTCACATTCATCGCACCCGTGCCCAATACAGACGCATGCGGTTCGTCACTTGGGTTAAGGTCAACTTCCATGCGTACTTCATCCTGTGTCATCCACGGTGCATGGCCGCCTGCACCCAGAGCTTTGGCAAAATATTCACCGCGATCCTTCAGGGTGCCCGCCATAAGCTTTGCTGTATTAAAACGCGCGTACACATTCGGTTCTGGCAACAGCTGCAAGTCTATTTCCTGCCGCCAGTTTTCGTGGTGTGGGTCTAGCCCGTGAATATTGTGCGCTTGAAAGAATTGTTCCGAGCTTGCGTAAGTTTGTGTTTTGGGTGACGTGAACAGCATTTGGGGGAAAACGCCCAAATGCCTCGCCACTTCATCTATCTGAAAATCTCTATTTTCTATAAGCTGGGCATCAGATGCCGTCATGGTCATGGTGTTGAATTTCCAATCACCATCTAACACGGCAATACCACCTTTCCCGTTAGGGCCGTATTTTTGTTCCCAGGTATCCTTCAGCATTTCCTTGGCTTCTTTACTCAAGCCTTTTTCACCACCCATCGACAAAATGCCTGCTGGGCGCATATCTGTGCGCTGAAAGTTTGCCTGACTTTGCTCCAAGGATGCCGTTAACCCCAGCGTTTCAGCAGCGATTTTGATACTATCTAATGGCGCTTCGCCGTCCCAGCTGGCGTTTTGCACTTCGAATACATCTTGCCGGTCCAACAACAGAACAGCGCCATTTTCAAATGTCTGTTCGTATTTTATTTCGCCAGTGGCTAATTTTATCTGTTTCATTGTGCCTGGCACAACAGGTATCAAACTATCAATCTGGCCATTTACCCGGTTGATGATACTGCGGCCTACACCTGTTAAAACGATGTGCCACATCATTACTTGCCGCCACCTGAAGGATGTCAGCCAGGGGTTAACGCGGCGGTACAGCACATTAAACGCGGGGTGGTCATACGCTGGTTTGCGGTGCAATTTGCCGTTTTCAATGGTTTCTTCAAATACCCGTAAATCAACTTGTGCAACACCATTTGACAATACTGTCACAGCACGATGCACCGCTGACAATTGCAAAGCAGTTTCAAGTGTTATCCTAACCCCTGCGCGCGACGCCGCAGCCGAAACCATAGGGTTATTCTGAATAAAATTGTCCAGATGGGAGTCACCCCCGCCGCTGCCGCCTAGCCATTTGGGCAGATTGAATGATATTGCCATAGTAATCCGCTCTAATTGAGAACCAGCAGTTCGCCAGCGTTAAGGTAGCTGTCTTCGCCAGTGGTGCCTTCCAGCACGATGTCACGGCCAAAACCCATGATCATGGCAACTGCACCGTCTATTTTCTGTTCAACTTTATTTTTGTCTGGGAAGTCGTTTTCTTTTTTGTCGCGGCGGCTCACAACATTACTGAGGCACCACGCCGTAACGGGATTGCCTTCATGAAGCACTTTGCCTGCAATGATCGAAGCATCCAGATGTTTCATTGGTTCCGACATGTTCTTGACGGTGTTGCCATACTCGACCATTGGGAAGCCCTCAGCCATCAAACGGGTTGAAAACTGTGTTGCTTGAAAGGGGTCATATGCCACATCAGCTATCTCGACCATGCTTTTCAGCCGCTTTAAATCTTCCTCTATATATTCGTAATCTGTGATATTGCCGGGCGTCACCGTCAGCCAAGGATGTTCAATATCAACCCACTTGCGATAGTTTTTGTTACTCTCTTCTTCCAGTGCACTTTCAGGCACATAGTAGCGTGCTACAGTTCGGTAGGTGCGGGCGCTGCCCTCCCCGATAGGGAACAAAAGTGTCAGAGCGCAAAGGTCTTTTTTACTGGCTAGATCAAGCTGGGCGATACAATATTGATTTTGCAGTTCTGGGCAAATAGCAAGGCCACCCTCCATGTCCCTCAACCACAAGTCTGGTCTGTATCCGGCTTTCCACTTTTCCAAATCAAAGTAAGCATCTTTCGCGCCCACCCATTGGTTCAAGTGTTTGGTTCTAAAAACGCCCCGTTTTGACGGCCTGTTGATAGCTTGTTTTTGCTGGCTTAATAGGAACTCACGCCGAACGCTTACACCATAATTAGGGTTGGCTTTGATCAGTGCCAGTTCTGACTTCCAATCATCTTCTGGGTCAGTACCAAAAATCATGACAAACTGTTGTTCGTCTTCAATGGTGCCTTCTAGTACCTGTTCGCAGTGCGATTCCAAATCATAGCAAGGGCCGCCAATGTTATCACCCGCCGTTGTTATGACTATGGCAAGCGGCTGGTCCCTTGCACCCATGCCGGTTTCAAAAGTGTCATACTGTGTATCGTCAGGGTGTTCGTGATATTCGTCTACAATAGCGCAGCTTGGTGACGCGCCGTCCCCCGGCTTTCCTATAACAGGTTCAAATTTGGAACCGTCTTCAACCGTGTTCATATTCTTGGCGCGAACATCTACACCAAAATGGTCGATTAGCTCTGTACGCTTTTCCACCATTTTTTTAGCAGGGCCATAAACTTCCCAAGCCTGCTTTTCAGTGGTAGCGCCACAATAAACTTCAGCGCCATATTCACCATCAGCCAAAAACATATAGTTGCCAATGCCCGCAACCTTTATAGACTTCCCATTCTTACGCGGTACCTTCAGATACGCTTTGGTATATCGCCGCTCGTAAATCCCGTTTTCATTTTTCTTTTTACGTACCCAGCCAAAAATGCAGCAGATTTCAAAACACTGCCAATCTTCCAGCTTTAGTGTCAGTTTCTTTTGCGCCCACCGCCCTTTGGTGTGAGGCATCTCCTCCAAGAACTCGCAGACTTGGCTAGCTCGGCTACGATCAAAACGAAAAGGCCATGCCTTTTTCTTGGCTGACACCAGGTCACGTTTTTGTCTCTCAATTGTTAACCTTGTAAGGCGGCAGACCGGCTGCTTGCCTGACAACACATTTTTTATGTAGCGGTTTGCCCTGTCTACATAATCTAGTTGCCGCGTAACAATCGCCCCCATGCGTTAGCCTCGCGCGGGCTTTTTAAATTTTCCAAAGTTGTTGGATGACTTTTGCTGCCCACCACCGATTTTGCCAATACTAGTTTGGGTCAGACCCATTTCAGCGAGTAACGCTTTAGCATCACGAATAGCTTCCGCACGCTGTGACACTGCAGGGTTCTTTTTCAACAACTTGGTAGGGGCTTCATCGTCCTTATTTGCAGTGCTTGAAATCACTTCATAGAAGAAACCTTTATCTAAAATGAATGCGTCAGACAGTTCTATCTCTGCCAGCTTCTTTGCACACAAAGTTATGACATGCGCGAATGTATCGCTGTCCCCACCAACGCCCGACAACTTCGCTACCAAGGCGGTGAAATGCTCTTGTTCAACATCACTCATATCAAGCACGGGGCCCGCGACATCTACTGAAGTTACCGCAGCCTTTTTGCCTTTCCGGTCTCTGCCACCTTGAATGGTTTTCAAGTGGGGTGCAGTCGGTTTCCTACCTTTTGCCACTCTGAAAACTCCTCTAAAAAAAATTCCTCAATTTCGACCACGTAAAAATCTTACTCCCCAGACGGTCTAGGCGAGGAAGGGTGTAGAGATTTACCCTCCCCCCCTCTATGTGTGTGGTTGCTGCGGTGTGCCTATCGTCTAAGGGCAAGGCCTTGGCTACCTACCAAAGCCACCATCTTCCTTGGCTGTCTTGCTGTCGTGGCAGGGCTTAGCCATGCCTTGCCAGTTGTCTCTGTCCCAGAACAGAACCATGTCACCACGGTGTGGTGTCTTGTGGTCAACTACTGTCGATAGTTTGTTACAGCCACATGCACACAGGGCGTTGTCAGGCACAGCAAGGAATGCCGCGCTTGCCTTCTGCCACTTGTAGGTATAGCCGCGCTGGTTGGCTGTGCCTCGTCTGCTGTCATACTGCTTAGAACTAACCACATGCACGCGGGCACCTGCCTTGCGCTGATGTTTCGGCGGTGCGGACGGCATGTTAGAAGCCTATAATCTATGGGAAGCAGACAATAAAAAAGCCCCGCAGAAGCCTGCGAGGCGTACATATCCAATCTTTACAATAAAAACTCTAACGAACGGACAGAGCGGACACAAGAGAAAAATTAATTAATTTTACTATGACACCGCCTGTTGTTCTCTATGTGCCAACACCTGCGCTATCAAGTCGATGGAGCGCCTATAGTATCGCTTCAATGTCTTGTGGCTATAGCATGGGTATTTGCTAGCGGGGCTATTCCAAGCCATTGACCTTGTGACCTTCTCCCAATAGATGCGGTTGCATACTTCACCTTCAAAGTTCCAGCCCACCCAGAACACCAGCTTTCTATCATCGAGGTCGGGCAGCAACAAGAGTAAGTCCAATGAGGGCTGAAGGTCATCAATTTCAGCCGTTGTCAGTCGCGACTGCATCCGCACTTGATAAGCCGTCAGGTCTTCAACATAATCAATATTGCCATCTCTTGCCCCTTGAGGCATAGAAACACCCTTACAGCCCAGCCAGTGCTTCTCTGGTTCATCTAGCCGCCTAAGCGTCCAAAGCGCTCTAACTATCCGTGTCTCTACCGTGGCAGCCACTGCTTCAATATCATCTTGCCCCGGCACAGCGTGGGGTGTCTTGGCGGCATCAAACATACTCAAACCTCATCTTTCCGGTAAAAACCAACTATCCAATCTCATCAGGGGTGCGGGCATCCTGAATATCTTTTTTCCTAGCTATCCAATTGGTCACTGTGACCCAGTGGCCTGCGCGGCTTGCTGGTACACGGCACTCTGTGCAGGCGATGATTTGGCTTTCAGGTAGCCACTGTTCACGGCCATCAAGCAGCTTGAACAAACGGGCCTTTATTTTGCCGCCCTCACGCTTAATAGCCACCTGATTGGCCGGGAATTGGGTGTGGAGTCTCATATCGCTGATTTCATATCGCGGACTGAGACATGATGGCAATATTTACCAGTGGTGGTGTCATACTCCAATTCAACCATACCGGGTTTGCCCATATAATCCTGGTTTTTTACTTTTGATATGTGTATTTCCGCAACGTTAGTATTGATGTCAGGCCGCCACACTATCACCCCATAATCAGCTTTATTGTACCAATTGGCAGAACCAGAAATATCATAAAGATGTGGGCGTTTTATCTCCCCACCAAAGTTCATTTTGGAGGGATGCGCTACAACAATGACCAACACATCATAAGACCGAGCAAAGCGCTTGAGTTTACGGATTGCGCGGCTGGTATAGTCTGTTTCAGTTTCTCCATGAGCTTTCTGATGTTCAATTTCGTTCCAAGGGTCAAGAATAAGAACCTTAGTTCCTCGTCGTATAACCGATATTTCAGCAAGCTCGATAATGCGCTCAATCGTCAAATCATCGTCATCGTCAGACAGCGGGTTTTGACAAATGAATTGAAACTGATCCTCTATCCACTGTTCACCATCTAATTTCCGGTCAGCCTTTGCAAACTTAGGGTCACAGTCCAGCAACTTCCGTAACAGCTTGTCGCGCCAGTGGGGCTTAGGAGGGTTTTCAAAAGTAGCAATGCAACAATGCCAACCATGCTTCTGCGCTAAATTATATGCAATGTTGTCGGCAACCTCAGATTTACCATGTCCCGGCACACCTGATAGCACCATGAAGCGCCCAAGTTCTAACTGAATATATTCATCCATCCAAGGCAACCCTGTGCTGTAAAGCGTTGGGGTGGGTAAGTCTGGGAAATCCGCCATCGTGTACAACCCTTTAACAGGATAGTCCTTGGCGCTATCAATAACCTCTCGCACACCCACCGCACCAAACTTCATAAGGACATCGTTGAAATCCTTACAGCCGTCTGGGTAGGTAACGAACTTACATCTGTGCGACCCAAGCCGCCACTGCAATTCGTTGTTTAGCACTTTACCGGGGTTGTCAGCATCAGCAGCTAATATAATATGCCTAAGCTTATCCAGCCTAAAAATGTTGTTTTTAATGTAGTCAAATTTGACAGACCCAGCATCGTCTATCGCTTGTTGTGGCGCACCATCAGGAACAGAAACAACGTATGAATACCCGGCCTCCAACACGCTCAAAGCATCTATTTCGCCCTCTGTGATAATCAGCGGCTTATCGTACTCGACTGCTGCGTCAATGGCATCAGCATTCCAGAAAGTCTTTTTACCGCCCTTGTCCTGCCAAAACTTCTTATCCTTGCCCCGAAATTTTCGGGCTACGACCTGTCCCAGTTCAAGAAATGGGAAAACGATTGAAGTACTTGAGCCGCTGCCCTCCGTGTAAATTCCGCTGCTTATCAGGGTTTCCATGTCGATACCCCTGCTTTCGAAAAATTTCTCCGTTGGCTCGTTGATCATAGTATTTCCCGCCTTTCCAATCGCAGTGATGGCATTTCCATTGAACCCCTGTGCTGTCAATTTTAACGCTCAGGCACTTGTCTCGTTTTTTTCTTCGGGTATGGCTGCATTCGGGGCAAAGGCATGTGGCGCAGCCCTCACCGTGATCCAATAACTCTATGCTTGCTTCAGCCAATATTTCATATGCTGTCATCATCCCTGATAGCCCGTTGGGTTGCGACTACCAGGCGGTATGGGCCTAGGGCCTTGCTGAGGCGCAGCACGTTCCTTAGCCATAATCATCCAATTGTCAAACGTCCGGGCCCAATCCAGTTTGCTGGCGTCTTTCCCTGCCTTGGAAATCCAGTAATTGAGAAACTTCTGATGTTCGGCATCAATGAATTTCCGGGATACCCCGCTTTTTACCAGCCGCATGTATTGGGTTTCATCAGGCACCCAATTTTCAGCTAACCTAGAACCCCGAAATTTTCTTTTTTCCTCCGAAGGAGGTTTTTCTTTCCCTTCCTTTCCTTTCCCTTCCCTTCCCTTCCCTTCCGGGGGTGCCTGATCACTGAATGCTCCGTGATTGCTTTCCGGGTTTAGTGGGATTTTGCTTTCATTGGGCCTGTTGATCTTCTGATGATGCCAGCCTTTAACCTGTAAAAAATCTTTATTATCAACTGTGTATAGAAAAACTAGATCATTCAGTGATAGCTCAGTGATTAGTGCATGAACGCCTTCACCGCTTATGTCATCACCGGGAAATATTTTCATTTTGATGCTCTTAGGCGAATAGGTCATTCGGCCAGCGTCATCAGAGAAATTCCATAAACCGACAAATAGGAGCCGCGCCATCACTGAACATTCGACCACCTTTTCATCTGTCCAAAACTCGGGTTTGATTGTTCTTATTCTAGCCATCTACTTGCCCTCCAAACCAAGCGAACAAAGCGCTAAATTAACTTGCTGAGGGTCAAGTACCGGCTCGGGGCCCATACCGGCCTGTATAATCATGCGTTTCTGCGTGGCAGGCTCATGGGGCTGTGCATAGGCCATCACCCATTCAAGGCGCTCATCATTGCCCAGCGGCTCTATAGGGGGCACTAGCCGGATCATATCATCCATTTGCAGGGCCTCCCTTTGCAGCTTCTTTGATTTCAGCCAGCAACACCTCACAAACACCTTGCGGCCACGGCACATCCTCACCAGCATTAAAGCTGGCCATATATTCCTGTGCTAGACGCTTAACATGTGAGTTCAAGCCATCTGGCAACGTCACAGTATTTCCCTGTGCATTGGTCATCGCGTTGCTCCTAGTGCAGTTTGTGGGGGTAGGTGCATAAATGCTGCCCTAAGCAGGCCAAACAGGCGGCTTTGAGGGCTGGCGGGGCTAGTGCGTTGCAAGGTGGCTGCGTTAAAGCTGCTGCCACCGCTGAAAATAGCCTCTTTTCGCCTGATAGCTGTATATTGAAAGTGTTTCCCCGTGGTTCTTGCAAGCGGGGGTTGTGTTTCTGATTGCTCATGACTTTCTCTTTTTGTTCGGGTTTCCCCGACCACCGCATGAGGTTCGACACTCATTAGGGTGGCCAGACCAGGCAAAGGGTCGAACTCCGCATGTAAAGTCCAAAAAGAAAACTTTACAGCAGAACCTAAGCCGGTCCGGCCATATAGAAAGTTTTTACACCCACAAAAAAACGCGCATATTAAGCGCGTGGGCGCTTTTTGAACATTAAAGCAGGGTTCGACACCTGCCGCACAGATTTTGCTGTGCACACTCACTATGCGCGCTGTATGGGATTCTGTCAAACGCGGGTAGCTGCTCATACAGCGACCCTCTGTTTAAAGGCCATATCTATAATGGCGGCCTGCACCCGTTCACAGGCTTCATCAAAATGCTCTGGCTCAAGCTCAAAGCCCATAAAATCACGGCCTTCCAGCACAGCGGCCACAGCGCAACTACCACCGCCCATGAAAGGATCAACCACCAAGTCACCAGGGGATGTTACTAGGGTGATAAGCAGGCGCATCAGGTCAACTGGCTTTGGGGTGGGGTGTTGGCTTTCCTTACAGCGGGGGATGTCTATCAATTGCTTCTGTCCACAGTTGCGCAGCTTCACAGCTTTGCCCTTATACAGGTACAATATATCTTCTAGGTGGCGCATACCCCAGCGGTTGCGGGTGGGTGTGCCCTTATCCCATTGAAAATTGTTGTGATACCGCAGGCCTTGCGCCTTTGCGGCAGCATGGGCCTTAAATACATTCTCATTCGCCGCCGACGCCATAACAAATATGTCAGACTGTTTAGCTGCTAGCGTATCAACAACCCGCATAACCTCTGTCCACGTAATATCACAGGTAACGGGCCTACCGTTATTGTCATAGTTGGCCATCTTGCCACCGCTGAAATGGCCTTTGCGCTTACCGCCTTGCGTTAACTTATAGGGTGGGTCAGTGATAACCGCAGGCGCTTGTATATCCACCGCATCAAAATTACGGACATCACCACACACAAGTGTAATGCCTTGAATGGGCTTATAGACCGTGCCAATCATGCGCCTGCTCCTGGGCTAACCTTGCCCGCGTAGCTGTTACCTTCTCCTATGAACTTATGCCACCGTGCCGCCTGCTTGGCTTCTGCGGTGGCGTCGAACTTCTCAGGGGCACTGTTAATTTTGCACCTGATAGAGTTACAGGTGCGGCCAATCATCGGAGAAATTTCGCGAATACTGTGGCCAAGGCACAAAAGCTCTTTCAGCTTCTTATCTTCCTGCTCTGTCCACATTGTTTCTATAATAGGTAACGGCATCAGCTATACTCACTTATGAGTTGCTGTGTGGTGGCATTTTTCAGTCTGCTATGGGCTATTGTAGCCTTGTTACTGCGGGGTTTGGCGTTCAGGGTGGCTGTCCATGCCGCCGCGCGGGCCTCAGAGGCTTTGAAGGCTTTCACTTTTGCAGCGGGCACAACTTTGCCAGCGTCTTCTAATGCAATGATCTCGCGGGCTTGTTCAACCACCGCCTGTTCTGGCGTTATCTCAATAACTTCAGGCTTAGGCGCAAATAGATCACGATAAGACTTGAGGCAGTCAGATATAGTCATCTGCATGGTAAAAGCTTCCATAGTTTAAGGGCTGAACGCACAAGCTCTATGCTGTCAGCCACGGCGAAACGGTCAGGAGGCACTCCGAGAGCGACCAGCGCCCGCTTGAAGTATGCTTGAGGTTCTTCCAATTGGTTTTCTAATGGCTTCCGCCGCGCACCCGTCAGGGTCGGGCGCTTCAATTCTATGAAATAATAAGTTCCGCCAGGCCCCCATATCAGGATGTCCCATACACCAGCTAGTGTTCCCATACGCTTTAGCTTGGCGGCGGTGGCCTTCGTTCGATATTCACCGTTCGGCACATGACACCACAGCAACTTAGGCGCTAGCGGTGATCCTGATATTTTATTCAAGAAATCAGCAACCAATATGTGAAGCGCGTCTTCTTTGATCGGTGGTGCATATGTGCGGCGAGGCATTATTTAGCCCTCGGAATTGCGACTATAGACCCACCGCGCAAAGCTACGCTCTCCAATGTATCAGCCGCTTCATTCAACTGTGCAGCCATTGAGCGGTAATCAACTACCAATTCGGCGGCTTCAACGTGGTTTATTACACCATCAGCCGCTGCCATTTGTGAGGCGGCGCTTGAACTGGCAAGAGCAGCGCCCAGCGGCAAAATGGCCAGTTGAACGCCTTCTATTCTGTGAGTGCCAGCTAAACCCACCACAGCAGTGATTTTATTCATGAAGTCAGGGCCTAATATGTTAGCTGAAAGGATCAAGTCAACGCTGGTTGGGCTGCTTTCTCCTGCACGCCACTGGTAAACAAGCTGGCTGGACTTATTGATGCTCTTTGCAAATACCTCGACCGGCATACGGCCACCGCCAGAACCAATGGCAGCGTGATAAGCGGATTCAATGACCGCAGCCACTTCCAGTTGGTGTACCTCTGACTTGGCTCTGGCTATATCCATTTTGCGCATCTCCATAAAAGCCACTGCTTGCGGCTGATGATTCTAAAATAAAACTAAATGGTCTTTTTTCTGTCTCAGGTAGAAATTTTTGTGTTCTTTTCCATTAAAACTTAACGCTTTCGGGGCTATATTGACCTTTATGCAAACAAAAGAACTAGATTTATTGCCACTAAAGTACCGGGTAAAACTGGCAGCACTGGGCATCTATGAGACTGCGAACGATCAAAGCACCATGCCCTTCGTGTATAAGTCTGGGCGCAGGCGAGTGAGGGGAACGCCAGTTGCACGGCATATGAGTGGAGCAAATCTAGGTGTCGCCAGCCCTGCCCGTACCATTTTACTGGCCATCACGTGCGTACAACCAATTGCGCGCCCAAACTCAGTTTTAGAATTAAAGAGGCCCGCAGCTTCCTTGATAGCCTTACGCGCTATTTCGGGCTGTGGGTCGAGTGGTTGAATGCTAATAGTGCCGTTTGCCATATAGGAAGGCTCCCTTTGAAAACCCATACTAGAAACAATTGTTTCTTTTTGTAAAGGAAAATTATTCTAGTTACACGGTTTTTATTTCGAGTTAAAACTAAAGTTACGGAAAGCAACGTTGTTTTTCAGTGGTGTAGAGTGAAAAGGTCTATTTTCAATGACTGAAAAAAAATTAGAAATCAGCCTTGGTGAACGCATCAAGCAGGTTAGAAAATCCACAATAGACCCGCGTACAGGACGACACATGAGCCAAGGCAGGCTTGGTGAACTTATTGGCATGTCACACACTGCCATTAGAAAAATCGAGCAAGGCGGTATTCAACGCCCCACCAAACTCTATGAAATTGCAAAAGAACTGCGAGTTACAGAGGAATTTCTCTTAGGTCATGAGCCGTTGACAGCCACGGATAAAGCCGCACCAGTAAAGCGCATCATCGTAGATAGCTTTGTGAAAGCCGGGGAATGGCTACCAGAACACCGGATCGCACAAGATAACTATTATCCAGCATATTGGTCCTTCAGAGAAGATATGCCAGAAAAGCTATTCGGCGTGGAAGTGCAAGATGACAGCATGTCAGACAAGTACCCACGGGGTAGCATGGTATTTGTGGAAGCCATAGAAGCCCGCACTACCACCATGCGCCTACCAAGGCTGGGTGACTTGCTATTAATTGAAATGGAAAACGCTGAAGGCTTGAAGCAACGAGCCTTGAAAGAACTTGTCAGGGCGGACGATGGCTTTAAACTAATATCCAGGACATCTACCCTTGGGCCGGGGTCAACTCCATTAATTTATCAGCCTCAAGCCTCAATCGATATTGGCATTTGCATGGAAGCGGGCCAGCAATACAGCGGGCGCATTCTCGGGGTAGTAGTTGCCGGGGCACGCTCAGACATGACTGCAGGGTAAGAGCAGACTCTTTCATAACTTTAATTGATTTATAACTTGGCAAAAGCAGCGGCTGTTTCTTATCCAACATCTTGACCTCCCAATTCATGTTGAGAGAGCACAAAAAACCCTTTTTAAAGGATGGTCAACGCCGCCTTACGGGAATCCGTAAATTTATTTATATAAGGCCACGTTTTGAGGCTATTATATACATTTGCACGTTGGTGCGAGCCCCCATCGCTTCCCGCGCCGCGCGCAGCTTTTTTTCAACGGTAGAAAGGCTTAAGCCGATTCTTTGAGTTACTTCAGAGCGGGTTTTTCCAGTGGAGAGCATCTGCAAAATCAGGAGTTGATCAGCAGGCATATGATACACTTGACGGTGTACTTTATCTACGTAAAATTGTGTAAATATCTTATATAACGACAAGAGGCTTCCATGCTCATTGTCTTCAAATTCCAAGCCGGGCCCTGCAATGATAAGCACACCCAAAAAGTAATTAATCGTCGGAACGGTCATTACTATACCATCATATAGCTGAAATTCTCGCGCTTGCGGTGTGACCTCCGACATAGGGAAAGCATTATTTAATTGCTGCCATGTGAAGAATTCACGCCTACCCTGCACCCACTCCATGCATGGGTCTGTCCGGTATAGGCTGTGCTTCATGTAATGGTCAGCCCAACCTGTGGTGTCGTAATTAATGATCCTACGGCCTGACAAGACATCGCTAGGCGGCACTTCCACAAGCTGAATGGTCAGGGCTCCGCGCCCTGTCAAAAAATCTTGAAATATGCGTAATACTTCAGTTGCGCCCACAGCCCCGAGCATTCGCTTCGCCACTCTCTCAAAGGCGGACAACATGCGATTTTCCAAACTAAAAACTATACTTCTATTTTACACCAAAAAGGCGACTAATCAACACGCGTTTAAAGGGTAGAACTGGCTGTTATACTGGAAAATTAACCATCTTACCGAAACGATTCCTATAGTGTGTTTTTGTTCTATTTTAGTATTAAAGAAACTTTTATTTCTTTTATTATTGACTTAAAGAAACTAATGTTTTAATTCTAAATCAACGCAGCAAAAACCACCCTTCCCCAAGGCATAGTTTTTCCTCCACTGCGTGCAGAAGGCAGCCCCGGCCTTGTATTCGTTTCACCGGGGCTGTCTGAAAGGAAGTAATTGCGATGACCATGCTTAACAAAATGAATATAGCAATATGGGCCTTTTGGCACCGGATACGGCGCAACGCAAAGCGCGGCAGGCTCATGATGATGTTTGAAAATTTGGCCACCGCCTGCGCAGTGATAACAAGTGTGTATTTCGTCGCCTTGATTGCCACCAGCCTATAGCCCACCCCCCACATGACGCTGCCCTGCTGCACCCTCCTGAAACTAACCCAGCAGGGTGGCGTCATGACCACCGCCAGATAAGAAGGCGGGAAAAGCCATTTAATCAAAAGTCATAGAAAGGCCAATACATGACACATGCAGGCGGTTTATCCGGTGAACAGTTGCGCGGCTACATAGAGCGCATTGAGCGGCTAGAAGAAGATAAGAAGGGCATATCTGAAGATATTAAGGAAGTGTATGCCGGTGCGAAATCTACCGGTTTTGACGTGAAGATACTGCGTAAAGTCATTGCCGTGCGGAAAATGGACCAAGCGGACCGGCAAGAACAAGACTCCCTGCTTGATGTTTACCTCCACGCTATCGATGGTCGCCAAATGCCTGCTGCGGCCAAAGCTTAGGAGTAAGCCTGTGCCTAACCGGTCCTCAGTTGATGGGTGGGAAGTTTGGCAACCCCACTACGATGAAGAAGAAATGAAGTTCTGTGACCTCGTTTGCAGCGACTGCACTAAATGCATGAAAAACGAGGCTGATTATCCGATGGGCTGCGCGGTGCTGTTCAACGCTATCAACAATGACGGCACCGATATTCTATTCAATAGGGCAAAGGGTAAAATCAAATGCCTGAAGCATTCGCTTAAAGGCCAACCCAAAAAATACAGATGCAAGAAAACCCCTGACCTATTTGGAGTTCCCGCATGAAATCGTCATCAGTCGCCTACCTGCAAACCAAGCAGCGAACGAAGTACATCTTCGGGATTAGTAAGGGTAACGGAAACAACAAAGTTCCAATTCTCGTCGCGTTTCCAACTAAAATCGTCAGCAGAAACTTTCAATTTATTGCGCTCAATGAATTGGTCAATTTCCCCTTTAATATAGGACTGATGTTTGTATTTACCTGCTTTTTGAAAAACAAACACTCGGTCCACTCTCGACTCCCCAAAAGCCCTGCGTCCAAAGTTGACACTTGTCTTACTTGGCTTCTCCAAACACCAGATGCCATATTTGATTTTATTTTTCATGCAAACCAAGTTGCAACTCAAGAATGTAATTATTGGCGCGCCAAGAATTATCGACATTCCCACTTCACCTATGACCATATACAACAAATAAAAAGGGCTCAACAACATGGCTACAAAAAAGCCCACACCAGCCTTGTGTCGTTCATCGATGGCATAATCCAAGACAACAAGCAGAATAAAACCAACTGCCAAGATGAATCCAATAAAGCTCATTATTCGAATGAACCCTATTATCCTAGATCGACGCTTTTCATTTTCCATCAACTTCATATCCCAGTGTCCTCAGTTGGCAATCACTTGTTACTTCACAGGAACGTTAGGGAGCGGTTTACAATTTTCATTGTTGGGCCCTACCTCACAAATTCTCTCGTAATTGCTGACTACAATATGTTCCAAACTACGATGCGCTCGCTCACGAAAATCCAAATAGGTTTCAAGCTCTTTGAATTTTTCTTCAAGGTCATGGACTCTAAATTGCAGAATAATCAGGTACGAAACACTCGCTATGAGCACCAAACTCAAAATTATCAAAATTTTATGCAACTAGGCACTCCCAATACATTCTCATATTGTTTACTTCCACACGACTTTACGCGCGCCCAAATGGTTATGCAACCATGTGAGGCTAACGCCATAATCGCTAGCAATATCAACGTTGCTCCCTACAGGACTTTGCCAAGCTGCTTTAATCTCAGCCAGTTGCTTACCTCTAAGCTTGGGCTTACGTCCGACTTTGTTGGGGCCGTTGATAGCAGAGGCCCGCGCCGGGCTGGTTTGCGCAGTGCAGCTAGCCTTAGAGATTTCGGCAAATGTGGCGGCTTGGCTAATGTCATGGCTCTTGTTGGTGCTCAAATCCAACAGGCTCGCACCCTTCGCAGCAATAGGGTTCAACAGGTCATAGCGATGCTTCCCAAGTATGCCAAGGAAGGCAACGACAAGCACATCATTGCCGGGCCTGAAAGCAGTGACAATATCGTCAATGCTGTGTTGCCCCATACGCCATATAGCGCGGGTATTGACCCCAGCAGCAATCAAAGCGGTTTCTTGTTCTTTGACACACATCATGCCCTTGATAGCGCGTGTAACCCCGATTTTATGGCCTTCGCTCATAACCTTACCCCTCACTTAAAGAAGCTAGCTTTAAAGGTTATCGAATGCGGTTCAATTTTCAGTAGTTGGCTGGCAAAGTTGGTAAATAGCCAACTCAAAAACAATACCGTTTTCAGTACAGCTTTTGGATTTAAGAACACATTTTGGAACGGTGCTTTTAAGGGGAGTTTAACAGGCCGGGCATTTCATAAACCGGCCTGTTCCCCCCATTTGCCAAGGTGCACGATTGGGGGTCGAGTAAATTCATCCCTGACAGACGCCAACAAATGTACCGATCATTTTCAGTTAGTCAACTTCATAGGAGCGCCCGCATGAATGAACGATTTATATCCCCTTGCAAGCCACCAGAAGGACTTGAACGCGAGCTTCTAACTATCCTTGCAGAAGAATGCGCAGAGGTAGCGCAGCGCTGCACCAAGGCCCTACGGTTTGGCCTTGAGGAAGTACAGCCGGGGCAGGAGTACACAAACGCCGAACGCATAGAGGTAGAACTTGGAGATATACTGGCGGCGTTCAATATCTTGGAAGAAATGGGCGTAATGAACTGGGATAACGTGACCCTTCATGCTGAAAACAAACGGTTCAAACTCCAGAGATATTTGCAGAGCACACAAACCACCAACTCTTCCCCTAAAGGAGACAGCCTGTGAAAACGCTACGTGAAATTGCTCAAGAGCTTCGCGGTGAAATGCAATGCAATTGTGATTTAGATAGTTGGCAACCAGAAGCCGACACGGGGCATTCGTGTGTATGTCGCATTCACAAAAGAGCCAAGGCGATTGCCAAGAGTTGCCTATCAGTTGGAGGTGATGACACATGAGCCTTCAACACAAAATAGCCGTTATTGCGCAGCGGGTGCATGAATGTAAGCCGCTCGACATCGATGACTTTTCAGACCTGCAAGACGCGGCGAAACAACTCGATAAGCAAGAAGAAACCATTGCCTATTTCCGTCGACTAACCCGCGACCTTCGCGAAGAGATCAACAAACGCCCGAAAGGCTCAGGCGATGAATGAAGAAGATATGAAAAAACTGATAGACAGCCTTTCTATGGGGTTTGGTGAAGCTTTCCATACATCTTTGCGCAAGTACTGTGACTCTAATGCGTCAGGTAAGGCGTGGAAGGCATTGAACGACTTGCCACCAGATGAATGGTCTTGCTGTTTAGAAGAAGGCTCTAAGTGGGCTTTGGAGGTGGCTAAATCCTCTGGCTTTGAAATGGTCAACTGTCCCCC
>JAESQS010000160.1 GCA_016765035.1 Kordiimonadaceae bacterium
CAGGATAGTTACAAAAAAGGAATCTGGTCCCCCACGAAGTTTGAGCAGCATTCGCTCAGCTCCTGTCGATAATCAAAAATAAAGGTTCAGTACGCCTAACTACCTAATAATAAAAAGGCAATGTTGGCCGGGCATCATAGGCATGGTTATAGGGGACCGCAACCGCTGAATAATAGAATCTCATCTCTGGCGTCAGTCGCCGTAATTTGCTATGCAGCGGGCAATAATAAATACCAACATTTTAAAACAGGTATGACCCATGAATAAACCAACTCCTCTCGTTGCAGGTAACTGGAAAATGAATGGCCACGCTAACAGCTTGGCTGAATTTGAAGCATTAGAAACATTGGTCTCAGAAAAAGGCACTGCATCATGTGATGTGCTTATTTGCCCGCCTTATACATTGGTTGCGGCAATGGCCTCAGGCGCAAAAGGCCCGGTGGCTGTAGGGGCACAGGATTGTCATTTTGAGGTTAGCGGTGCTCATACAGGTGATATTTCAGCCGATATGCTGAAAGATGCAGGCGCTTCATACATCATTGTAGGTCACTCTGAGCGCCGCGCAGATCATGCTGAAACTGATGAAATTGTCCTTTCTAAAGCCAAAGCTGTGCATGCCAATGGTTTGGTAGCCATTGTGTGCGTTGGCGAAACTGAAGCACAGCGCGAGGCAGGTAAGACAGAGGAAATTGTACTGGGGCAGCTTGCAAACAGCCTTCCGGCAGAGGCAACGCCGGACAATAGCATTGTGGCTTATGAGCCTGTTTGGGCCATTGGAACAGGCAAAACACCAACAACTGCTGATGTTGCAGAGATACATACAGCCATACGATCAGCGCTTGTTGAGCGATTCGGTACTGCTGGCAAAATGTTTAAACTTCTGTATGGTGGCTCTGTAAAAGCGTCTAATGCCGGTGAGCTTATGGTGGCTGAAAATGTGAATGGCGCACTGGTGGGTGGCGCAAGCCTGAAAGCCCACGATTTTGATGGTATCATTGACGCGTATCGGTGATTATCTTTCAGATCGTAAATAATGCTTGGCAAGTGGGGTAGGGGTACGGTAGAAACCCCGCTTGATTTACTATGTATTTTATAGTGATTATATAGAAGTATAGATTACGGTTTTTTAGGACAAGTTCATGCAAACGGTTTTGCTTAGTATCCATTTGATTGTCGCCCTTGCGCTCGTAGTAACTATCTTGTTGCAGCGGTCTGAAGGCGGGGCGCTTGGTATTGGTGGTGGTGCAGGCGGTATGATGACTGCCCGTGGCGCAGGTGATTTACTGACCAAAGCGACAAAGTGGCTTGCTATTATATTCTTGGCAAACTCCTTGGCCCTTGGCTGGCTTGCTGGCCAGAAAAAGGGTGACTTGGAAACGGTGGTTGCTGAGGAGCCGGTCATTCAGACGGAAGAGGACGGGGATAAAATCCCTGAGCTACCCTCGCTTCCTGAGGGCTAAAGATACGAGAGTTTGAGCGGGGGCCAGTGGCCCCCGCTTCTCTTTAGAATAGAGTATATTTGTATTGAGTTGGTTTTACTGCCTAGCTGTATGCGGGCAGGCTTATCTTGTGGTTGAGAGGTCTTATGACGCGTTATATTTTTATTACGGGTGGTGTGGTTAGTTCTTTGGGGAAAGGGCTACTGTCAGCATCACTCGGTGCCTTATTACAAGCACGCGGATATTCGGTTCGCCTTCGAAAATTAGATCCATACCTGAATGTTGACCCCGGTACCATGAGCCCATACCAGCACGGGGAAGTGTTTGTAACGGATGATGGCGCGGAAACAGATCTTGATTTGGGTCACTATGAGCGCTTTACCGGTGTGGCATCGCGCCAGAGCGACAATGTAACATCAGGCCGTATTTACCAGCAGATCATTCAGAAAGAACGCCGTGGCGACTTTTTGGGTGGGACTGTGCAGGTTATCCCTCATGTAACGGATGCGATTAAAGACTTTGTTCTTGCCGAGCAAGAAGGCATAGACTTTATGCTGTGCGAAATCGGCGGTACCGCTGGTGATATCGAAGCAATGCCTTTCATGGAAGCCATTCGCCAGCTCTCTATCCAATTGGGTCGTGGGCGATCTATTTTTGTACATCTTACGTTGGTGCCTTATTTGGCGGCTGCCGGAGAACTGAAAACAAAGCCAACACAGCACAGTGTGCGTGATTTGCGTTCTATCGGTATTCAGCCTGATATTTTAGTGTGCCGGTCTGAGCATGAAATCCCGGACAGTGACCGCAGGAAAATGTCGCTTTATTGCAATGTGGCGGAAACGGCGGTTATTCCGGCGCTTGATGTTAGCTCAATTTACGAAGTGCCGGTTTCTTACCACAAGGAAGGGCTTGATATTGAAGTGCTAAAAGCCTTTGATTTGGCACATTCCGCCACGCCTGACCTAACCCGGTGGGAAGAAATTGTGGAGCGGGTGCAGAACCCTGAAGGCGAAGTGAATATTGCTGTTGTCGGCAAATACACTGGCTTGCCAGATGCTTATAAATCTTTGAATGAAGCCATTGTACACGGTGGTATTGCAAACCGTGTAAAAGTGAACATTGAATGGATTGAAAGCGAGCTTTTTGAGGAAGGCGATGCCCTTGAGCAGCTAGAAAATGTCCATGCTATTCTTGTGCCGGGCGGTTTTGGCAAACGTGGGTCGGAAGGCAAAATTGCAGTAGCAAAATTTGCTCGTGAACGAGGTGTGCCTTATTTTGGTATTTGCCTTGGTATGCAGATGGCGACAGTAGAAGTTGCCCGCAATCTGGCAGGTATTAAAGATGCTGGCTCTACTGAGTTTGCCGAGCATAAAAACCCAGTGGTTGGTTTGATTACCGAATGGGTGCGGGAAGACGGCAGCGTTGAGAAGCGCACAGATAAAACTGATTTGGGCGGAACCATGCGCCTAGGGGCCTATCCTGCGGTTTTAAAAGAAGGGTCTCATGTGGCCAAAATTTATGGCTCCACGGAAATTGAAGAACGCCACCGGCACCGGTATGAAGTGAATGTTGGTTTTGTCGAGAAGCTTGAAAAAGCGGGTGTTTCTTTCTCCGGTATGTCACCTGATGGCGAATTGCCTGAGATTATCGAAATTCCAGACCACCCATGGTTTATCGGGGTGCAATATCATCCTGAGCTAAAATCCAAACCGTTTGAGCCGCACCCGCTTTTTGCAAGTTTTGTAGAAGCCGCAGTGGCACAAAGCCGTTTGGTATAAGGTAGCGACCCATCCGCACTTAGATACGAGTGCGTTTATGGTGCTATATAAAGTTACGAAAAAGGAGCGTGTGCTCCTTTTTTTATGGGGTTTTGGCTTCCAGTAAAACAGGCCCCAATTTTGCATTAATACTTCCATCGTAGTAGAGTAGGGCAGATTATGCCTTCTTGGATGAGGTGGAGACATGCTTAAAGCTTGGGTTGGATACGCGGCAGTCATTAGCATAGTGGCCGGCAGTATGAGCAGTATTGCTGTTGAAAATGACCTTAAAAAGTCAGCAGCAACATTGCACCAAGTTGCCTTTGTGATGGCTAACTACAGCCAAGGCAAGGCTACACGGGCAGATTTACGGAAAGCGGAAGGTAAAGTCGAACAGACTTGGGAAGATTTTGTTAAATACCTAGGTGCAACGCATCCATTGGCAAAACAATTATCGCTTGTTCGTGCGCGCACTCTCACTGCAGCGGGCAGAAAAAAGAAAATAGTGCCAGCATGGAAAGGCGCGTTGCAACGCCTGCCAATCAGTCTTGCCAAGGCAAGGCGGGTTAACCTCTACACAGAAGCCGCAAATGCCGCTGCTATGGCAGGGGACTTTAACGCCGCAGAATCATTTTATGGCGTGGCCCGTAGCCTTGCCGTTATGGGCAGTAAAAATAAAGAAAAAGCCCAGCTCTATATGCGGCTGCATGAGTTAAAAACCACGGGTGTGGGCATGCAGTGGCGCCCTTTGCGGGATGCGCTGTCAGACTTGCGAAAAGTATCTGAGCATTTTGTTTTGTGGTCTGTACCACGGGTGGACGCCATACTGGGGGAAGCTGAGATCAGAGTTGCGCTCCAGCCGAACAGGAAAGAAAAACGAACTGACCTTGGCGAGCTTAAAGCCCAACTCATTTTGGCACAAAAGGGGATGGATAACGGTATGCCTGCACAGCAGTTAAAGCGAATGCGTTCCTTATTCTATGTTTTGGAAGATCACTGGCATCTATAGCCGTGGGTGGCCACTCCGTGTGTCCATTTACCAGTATGTATCACTTTTTCCCTTCAAATCCTTGCAGCTTTGGCGGTTTTTGGGTAACTATGCGCCCATAATCCTCCCTCTTACTCTTTAAAGCGCTAAGGACCCCCTCATGAGTGCGATCATTGATATTCTCGCCCGCGAAATACTGGACAGTCGTGGAAACCCTACAGTCGAAGTAGATGTCATCCTTGAAGACGGCGGTTTTGGCCGTGCGGCAGTGCCTTCAGGTGCATCAACTGGTGCACACGAAGCTGTTGAGCTGCGTGATGGCGGAGGCCGTTACCGGGGTAAAGGTGTGTTGAAGGCGGTTGAGGCAGTGAATGGGGAGCTGTTTGATGCTCTCGTAGGGCTTGATAGTGAAGATCAGCTCGCCATAGACCAAACAATGCGTGACCTCGATGGCACGGAGAATAAAAGCCGTATGGGCGCAAATGCTATCCTCGGTATTTCACTTGCGATTGCCAAGGCGTCTGCTGACAGCCTTGGATTGCCTCTGTACCGTTATATTGGCGGCCCGAACGCCCATGTGTTGCCTGTGCCTATGATGAATATCATCAATGGTGGCGAACATGCTGACAACCCTATTGATGTGCAAGAATTTATGATTATGCCTGTGAATGCTGATAGTTGCCGCGACGCTATCCGTATTGGCGCAGAGATTTTCCACGAGTTGAAAGACAAGCTGCACGCTGCCGGGCATAACACTGCTGTGGGCGATGAGGGCGGTTTTGCGCCGAACCTTGCAGGTTCAGAAGATGCCATAGAGTTTATTATGGAGGCCATTGAAAGCGCTGGCTACAAAGCAGGCGAAGATGTGTATCTTGCTGTTGATGCTGCCGCCTCTGAATATTATGAAGATGGTATCTATCATCTGAAAGGCGAAGGCAAAAAGCTGACGAGCGCAGAGCTTGTTGAGTATTGGGCTGACCTTGTTAAGCGCTATCCTATCATTTCTATTGAAGACGGTATGGACGAAGATGATTGGGAAGGCTGGAAACTGCTTACAGAAGCTGTTGGTGATAAATGTCAGCTTGTTGGGGATGATTTATTTGTAACAAATCCAGTACGTCTGGCTGATGGCATAGAGCAGGGCGTTGCAAACTCCATACTCGTTAAAGTTAATCAGATAGGCACACTCAGCGAAACCATGAAAGCTGTCGATATAGCGCACCGCGCGCGCTATACCTCGGTTATGTCTCACCGTTCGGGCGAAACAGAAGACGCAACGATAGCGGACTTGGCTGTTGCGCTGAACTGTGGTCAGATTAAAACAGGCTCGCTTGCCCGGTCTGACAGGTTGGCAAAATATAACCAGCTTATCCGTATTGAAGAAGATCTAGGTGCCACGGCTGTTTATGCAGGCCGAAGCATTATGAAGTAGGGTCTCTACCGAATCCAAAATGGCATAAGGTCGACTCGTCGCCTTATGCCATTTTTTTTAAGTATTTCAGTATTTTGACTTGATTTTCCGATTCGCTCCTGTATGATTCGAATCATGGAACGAATCGCACGCATATCACGCAGTTTAACGCAGTCTTGGGCAACCGGGATTTCTCTGTTGTTTGTTGTTTATTTTGGCCTGCCAGCATTGCAGGGCGATAGCAGCTTGTCTGCGCTCAAGGCCCTTGAGGGGCAGGAACGTGCGCTTCTTAGTCAGGCAGCTGATGTTCGCGCGGAGCGTTTGGCGATGCAGCACCGTGTAGAGAAACTGGGCGGTTCAACGCTGGACCCTGACTTATTGGAAGAGCAAGTTCGCAAACGTTTAGGTTTTGTGCATTCTGATGAAGTTATCTTATTTCTTAACTAAGACGCATTTTTATATTAACTAAAAGTAAGTTAATCATAATAAATCATTAATTTTCAATAGTTTAAACAGTATTGCAAAATGGCTCAACACGGTATATCTCTATAGGGGAAATACCGTGTTCCCATACACTTCCCTGTGACACTTAGGAAGGCTGCAATGACTGCAAAGAAATCCCAGAAAAGCGCCTCGGCAACGCCTCGCCGACGGACTGCAAAAGCATCTCTTTATAAAGCAACTGATACAGAACTCACTGAGTTCTATCGTGAAATGCTGACTATCCGCCGCTTTGAAGAAAAAGCCGGACAAATGTATGGCATGGGCCTTGTGGGTGGTTTTTGCCATTTGTACATTGGGCAAGAAGCCGTTGTTGTTGGCATTCAGTCTGCGCTTAAAGAGGGCGATAAGCTGATTACTGGCTACCGGGAACATGGCCATATGCTTGTTGGAGGATCTGACCCCAAAGCCATAATGGCTGAACTTACAGGGCGTAGCGGCGGTGTATCTCGCGGCAAAGGCGGCTCTATGCATATGTTTGACCCTGCCAGAGGTTTTTTTGGCGGTAACGGGATTGTGGGCGCACAGGTATCTATCGGTACAGGATTGGCTTTTGCCAATAAATACCGAAGTACTGATCATGTTGCAGTCGCTTTCTTCGGCGATGGTGCTGCCAATCAGGGCCAAGTGTATGAAAGTTTCAATATGGCTCAAATATGGAGCCTGCCGGTTGTCTATATTATTGAAAATAATCAATATGCCATGGGTACATCCGTTAGCCGTGCCAGCTCAGAAGTTGAGCTGTGCAAGCGCGGGGAAAGCTTCCGAATCCCTGGGGAACAAGTTGATGGCATGAATGTGCTGGCTGTTCGTGCAGCCATGGATAAAGCCGTTAAACATTGTCGTGACGGCAAAGGCCCTTTCATCCTTGAGATGAAAACATACCGTTACCGAGGTCATTCCATGTCTGACCCTGCTAAATACAGGTCAAAAGAAGAAGTGCAGAGGATGCGCAAGGACCATGATGCTATTGATCAAGTGAAAGAACTGCTCCTTGATAAAGGCATTATGGACGAAGCGGCTTTAAAGGCGTTGGATAAAGAATTGAAGTCACTTGTGGCTGACGCTGCAAGTATTGCTCAGGAATGTCCTGAGCCAGACCTTTC
>JAESQS010000161.1 GCA_016765035.1 Kordiimonadaceae bacterium
ATTCGAAAGCATCATCTACCCGACGAACAGGGTAAAACCCGTGTACGTGACACTCATTTCAGTGTGAAAGGCCCTATCGTTACTCAAATGATGGATGCTTTTGCCGATGACTGGGCTTTTTCCACCGGGGAAGAACCGCCTGAAGACATATGGCTGCCCCCCGTGAAGGCGGAAGGGCCAGGCGTTACAGCCCGGTCAATGGCTGATGGCCCTGACGAACCCCACCAAAAAGCCGCTGTTATTATTGAAAGTGCGCTTGCCGCTGCTCGAGAGCGCGTGCAGATTGTAACGCCCTATTTCTTGCCCGAACAAGCACTGATATCTGCCTTGCGGCAAGCCGCCCTGCGAGGGGTGCAAGTAGATATATTGGTCCCTGAAAAAAATAACCTGCCGCTGTTTGCCCTAACGGCTATGGCGGGTTTACGGCAATTGATACAAGTTGGCTGCAATGTCTATTTGTCAAAGCCCCCTTTTGACCATAGCAAACTGATGATTGTGGATAACTGCTGGGTGCTGTTTGGTTCCACCAACTGGGATGCCCGGTCCTTAAAGCTCAATTTTGAATTTAATATCGAAGCGTATCAGGTCGAGCTTGCCACAACCATGGGTGCATGGGCCAAAGATCGATTTGCCACCGCCCATGCCCTGACACTGGCAGACATCGACAATCGCTCACTTGGAAGCCGGGTTTTAGGCAGGGTTTTGTGGCTGGCAAGCCCGTATCTCTAGAGTGTATCTGTCTTAATTGGTTACAGATCCGCTATAATTTTAAAAAGCACGAAACTAATTATTGATTTGAGCGTGTCTCACTGCTCCGTTCATACTTATAAACACGAGCATCAATTTCTTTCTTCAAACGCTGTTCCAGCTTCACAATAAACAATATTTCTGCGATCAGGAATGCGGGTGCCATAAAAATTTGTAAGATATTGTCAAACAAGGCTGGCTTGCGGCCTTCATAAAAATGACCCGTAAATTGTATGGCCCAACCGCCAACAAAAAAGACGCCAAATGCCTGCCATACCAGGGGCATTTCAAGCCTGCCAATCTGCTCTGCATAAAAAAGCAACAGGCCATATATCAACGCTGCAAGGGTGCCAATTAGCGGCACGGCAGCAATATAAAATAGTACCAAGCCCGCCATCAACACAGCAGCAAGCGTTAGCGGCCCCACCTCAAGGGTGGCCACCTGTACTGTTGATGCCAGAATGAACAAAGAAAAAACAATCATTGGCACACCAATTTGATGTGTCAGCTTATTGCGCCAATCCATATGATAGGCCGTATACATCGCCATTTGCTCATAAAACCAGTTACGCATGTGTAAAAACCTCCCGTTGGCACCCTATGTAAAATGCCAATACAGCATGTAAAAGCAACCTTTTTTACAGACCCCCTTCACGCGACCACCTAAACCAGCCCACACCACTTTGATATTTCCCTGAAGTATTTATAGGCAAGCAAACGCGCAATATTGAAAGTAATGCCCTAAGCGCTGTCATATTTTGGTAATAAATTTCTGCTTTTTTGCACTGCCCAAATATTGTAGAGACTGACCATGAGCAAGCAAAATACAGACACCGATATAACCGACAGCAGCAAAGCATACAGCGGCCCAGACCTAGAATGGATGCCACTGCCAGCCTTGCTCGTCACTGAAGACAGAAACACTCTGGCTTGGAATGAAGATTTGCAGCGCCTGTTTCCCGTTGTCGAGAAATCAAGCGACGTTGCTGGCATGATTCGGGACCCGGATTTTCTGGCGACCTTGAAAAACACTATCAAAACAGGGCAGGCCGGTGAGTGCCAAATCAGCATAAAAGGGCAAACTGATCATTTCTTCACTGTATGGATAAAAGCGCTGGACCATAAAACAACAGAGGACAGCAGGCTTTATATTATCCATCTGAAAGAAACGACAAAAGAGCATGAGGCGGAGCGAATGCGCTCAACATTCGTGGCGGATGTAAGCCATGAACTACGTTCTCCGCTAACGACCATGATAGCCACCCTTGAAACACTTCAGGGCCCGGCGGGTACTGACACAGCAACAAGAGAGCGCTTTCTTTCCATTACCGCCGATGAAGCACACCGGATGCACCGTATTGTAAACGACCTTTTGGCGCTTTCTGCAACAGAGGCTAGAGAGCATATACTGCCAAGCCAGCAAGTGAACTTAAACGCTGTTATTGGCAATATAATCCAAACACTTGCCGAGCGGTTGGCCAATAAAAACATGACAGTGAAGACGCACTTGGCGGATAACCTGCCCACCATTACAGGCGAGCATGACGAGCTTATTAAAGTGTTTCAAAACCTGTTGGATAACGCCATTCAATATGGCGATGAAGGCAGTATCATCACAGTAACATTAAACTCTGACACTGGTGGCGATGAGCAGCAAGTCGAGATTAATAATTTTGGCAACACCATCAGCCCCAAACATATTCCCCGCCTAACAGAACGTTTTTACCGTGCAGACAGCAGCCGTTCGCGGGCGCTCGGCGGCACTGGCTTGGGCCTCGCAATTGTTAAACATATTTTAGGGCGGCACAGCACCAGCCTGCGCGTAAAAAGTACCGATGTGGATGGCACTACCTTCAGTGTGACCCTTTCAAAATAACCGGTTTTTTCTCTATGGAATGCAGGCATCCATTGTCATGATTCTGTAATAAAACCCTCATATGCATGTCATATTCAGCTTCTATTTTCCGCCCTGACAAAAAGCCAGTGAACAATACTGGCAGCTCTAGCAGAGAGCGCCCCACCTTCAGGAAAAGGAAAATACTCCATGAAGAGACAGTTCATCAAAACATTACTTGCAGGCACAGCGCTTGTGCTTTTACCGGCGATGCCTGCTGCGGCACAATCCCTTGAAGACCTGCAAGCACAGCTCGCCAGCCTTATAGAAAAAGTTGAAAAGCTTGAAGTCTCTCAAGCAACAAAAGCAGCCAAAACAAGCGTTGTTAAAAAAGCCGAGCCGGCCTTCTCCCTTGCGACCCAAGATGGCCTTTTCGAATTTAATCTGCGGGGTCGGCTCTATGCAGATTATATTAATGTTTCTGACAAAGATAACACTCAGGATATTTCAGCTACTGAGTTCCGTACTGCGCGCCTCGGCATTGAAGGCACAGCATGGAAGAGCGTAAAATATAAATTCGAAGCCGATTTTGCAGGCAATGAAGTCACTGTAAAAGACGCTTACATGCAGTTTAAAACCTCCTTCGGTAATATCGCTGCAGGCCAGTTTAAAACACCCAATTCCCTCGATGAGCAAACGTCTTCACGGCACATCACCTTTATGGAACGCGGCTCCTTCACAGATGCTTTTAGTTTTGCGCGCCAAATGGGTATTATGTGGAGCGATGCCGGCAAAAACTGGACAGCTAAAGTTGGTGTTTTCAAAGGCGCTATGGGAGATGATGGCCAAGGGAACCTAACCCTCGCTGCACGGACCACATACGGCAACAATTTCCAAGGCGGCAAGTGGATTATCGGGTCTTCTATACGCTACCGCGAAACAGACGGCCAAATGCGCTACCGTCAGCGCCCGCATGTGCATATATCTGATCGCTTTGTAAACACAGGTAACATCGGCAACGGCAAAGACCTGTTTTTCGGCCTTGAA
>JAESQS010000162.1 GCA_016765035.1 Kordiimonadaceae bacterium
GCTCGGGTCATGAGCGGCTATGTGGATGCGGTGATGATCCGCGCTAACTCACATGCTTCTGTAACCGAACTTACCGAAACAGGCACAGTACCGGTTATCAATGCCCTAACGGACCAGTCTCACCCATGCCAAATAATGGCAGATATGCTAACGCTGGATGAACACCTCGGCTCTATTAAAGGCCGCCATTTCGCGTGGCTGGGGGACGGCAACAACGTTGCGACATCCCTAATTGAAGCGGCCGTAAAATTTGAATTTTCCCTGACACTTGCCTGCCCTGAAGCCCTTAGCCCAACCGCAGAAGTGCTTGCATGGGCAAAAGCCGAAGGCGGGGCTATCGTCGTAACAACTGATCCCGCAGAAGCTGCCAAAGGCGCAGAAGCAATTTTCACCGATACATGGGTTTCCATGGGCGACGAAGACACTGATTTTCGCCTGAAAACGCTTGCTCCTTTTCAGGTAACTGAGCAGTTGATGCAACAAGCTGCACCGGGCGCATTGTTTTTACATTGCTTGCCGGCACACCGGGGGGAAGAAGTGGTCGCGGAGGTCATTGATGGCCCGCAATCTGTCATTTGGGACGAAGCGGAAAACAGGCTACACGCACAAAAAGCCATCCTTGCCTGGTGCCTTGGCAAAATATAAACCCCACCGCCATATACTCCATTAAGACCCCGCAGGCTTACCTCTGGCCTGACCACATGAGAATAAAACTATGACAGACAAGAATTCGGGCAGCCCCATTATAGTGAACGAGCCAAAGGGCAGCCGCGACAATGAATTACGCCCTTTTCAGATTGAAGGCATGAACGTGCGCGGCAGGGCCGTTCGGTTGGGGACTGTCGCAGACAAAATTCTTGTCGCCCATGATTACCCTGAGCCCATTGCCCGTATTCTTGGTGAAATGCTCGTGCTTGTTAGCCTTCTTGGGTCCATCCTTAAATTTGAAGGCATCGTCACCATACAAACCAAGTCTGGTGGCCCAGTGCCAATGCTGGTGGCTGATTATAAACGCATGGCTGATGGCTCTGGCCATTTGCGGGGCTATGCCGACATCGATGATATCAAACTGGCGGCTTACGGTAAAAACCCAAGCTTCAATGGTCTTGTTGGGTCTAAGTCAGGCTATCTTGCGCTGACTATTGACCAAGGTGAGAAGATGGAACGCTATCAGGGCATTGTGGATTTAACCGGCGATAGCCTAAGCGAAGTTGCCCGCAATTATTTCGTGAACAGTGAACAGACACCAACTGAAATTCGCCTTTGTTGCGACAAAGACCCTGTGTCAAAAAACTGGCGGGCAGGTGGCATTATGGTGCAGCACCTTGCGCGCGGCGAAGAAGGCCAAGAGCGTATTCTTGAACGCGACACCACCGAGCAATGGACCCGTGCTGCTGTTTTAATGAAAAGCGTAAAACCCACAGAGCTGCTGGACCCACAACTGGATTTAGACCAGCTTTTGTTCAGGCTATATAATGAAGATGGTGTGCGGGCGTTTGAGCCAAGCCACATTGTGCATAAATGCCGCTGCTCCCGCGAAAAACTGCATACTGTATTGACTAATTTCAGCGGTGCAGAAATTGCGGATATGACAACAGAGAGCGGCACAATTGATGTTAATTGTCAGTTTTGCAACACCACCTATGTTTTCTCGCCTGACGACATAGGCAAATAAACTTTAAGCTCTATCAAGTTTACTGGATGTGCTTCCTAGATGTGTTTACTGGGCATATTTGTTGGGCATGACATTTATTTTGAATTTAATCTGGATACACTCCAGACATTCAATCTGTCTCCACTATTTTATGCGGTAGCCATTTACCGAGAATAACTTCCAACTCCCGCTTGTTGACTGGCTTAGACAGATAATCATCCATGCCCGCCTCTAGGCACTTCTCCCTATCCCCTTTCATGGCATTAGCCGTGTAGGCAATGATAGGAATGGGCTTAAGGCCTGCTTCTTGTTCATGATCCCTGATTTTCTTGGTGGCTTCATAACCATCCAGTTCAGGCATCTGACAGTCCATAATAATAGCATCATACCCTTGGTCTTTAGCAGCATCAAAGGCTTTCTGACCATTAACAACCGACGTTACTTCACAACCGTATTTCTTAAGCATAATACTGGCAATCATCTGGTTAACGGGGTTATCGTCCGCCAGCAATATATGCGTATCTTCTAGAACCGGCACCTTATGAACGGCGACATATGCCTCTCTAATCGTGTGGCATGTAACAAGGTGGTTTGGCTTTTCGCCTGTTGCTTTCAAATCCCAAATATGTTGCAAAATTGGGTGTAGGTCACTGGCGCGTACTGGCTTGGAAAGATAGCCGCTAATACCAATTTTATCCATCGCCGGGCCATCGCCCCTAGCCGGGCTGGATGTCACCATGACAATGAGTGTTTCTGACAGAGATTTGTCTGCCATAACTTTATTTGTAAATTCTATACCATCCATATGGGGCATACGATAATCAGCAATGGCAAAGTCAAATGGCTTGCCGCTATCACTGGCGTTTTTCAACTGATCTAAAGCCTCTTGGCCAGAACTTGCTGAAACAACATCTGATGCCACTGTAGAAAGATGCTCAACTATAATATCTCGGGCGATTTTATTATCATCAACCACAAGCATTTTGGCATTCTCGAGGTTGGAAGAAAACGCCTTATGGTCCCCTGCAAATTCTGGATCCTCATTTTCTTCCAGCACAATATTGAACCAGAAACACGATCCTTCATCCACCTGGCTTTCAACACCAATATCACCCTCCATCAACTGCACCAAACGTTTGCAGATGGGCAGACCAAGGCCCGTGCCCCCATATTGCCGAGTTGTAGATTGGTCCGCCTGATCGAATTGATTAAAAATGATATCCTGCTTGTCCTCAGCCACCCCAATTCCCGTATCAGAAATGCGGCCTGAAAAATCAAGGCGGCCGTCTTCACGCGGTTCGGCTTTCATATCAATCAACACATGGCCTTCCCCGGTAAATTTGATAGCATTGCTGGTCAAATTAAGCAGGATTTGGCGAATTTTCCCAGGGTCCCCCACAACATAGCGTGGGGTGGATGGTGCATAGCGCAGCAATAATTCAATGCCTTTTTCTGCGCACTTGGGGGTTATTATATCGGTGATATCTTCAACCAATGTCAGCATATCAAATGGCACATTCTCCAGTTCCATTTTGCCTGCTTCAATCTTTGAAAAATCGAGAATATCGTTAATGATCTCCAACAGTGCTTCGGCAGAACTGAGGGTTGTTTCTGCAAAATGCCGCTGCTTTGCTGTCAGTTTGGTATCAAGCAACAGATCAGTTGTTCCCAAAACCCCATTCATCGGTGTCCGTATTTCATGGCTCATCACGGCTAAAAATTCAGACTTTTGCCGATTGGCAGATTCTGCACTTTCTTTCGCTTTTAGCAATTCTGTTTCCGCTGTTTTGCGGTCTGTTATGTCCCGTATTATGCCAGTAAATATTTTCTGTTCGCCCGACAGGTCCACTCGGTTAATCGCCACATCAATAGGGAAGATGCTACCGTCTTTTCTAACACCCTGCCTCTCTGTCCGTTTGTTGATTATCTCGCTCTTTCCGGTCTTTTCATAGTGTGCCAGATATGCGTCATGCACCGATGCAATATCACCAGGCATCAACAGAGCAACATTTTTCCTGAGAACTTCCTGTGCCTTAAACCCAAACATAGTTTCAGCAGCAGGATTGAAACTGGTAATTAATCCATTTTCATCAATAGAAACAAAACCATCCACTGCTGTATCAATAATGGATTGCAGCCGCTTCTCTTTTTCAGCAAGCGCGGCGGTGCGTTCTTCCACCAACCTTTGCAGATTATCCTGCTGCTGGCTCCGCTCTACTGCCCGGCCAAGCTGAGTGCCAATAGTGGCCATGGTTTCTTGCAGGACTTCATCATAACCCAATGCTTTCGTATCAAAAAATTCAAGAACCGCCACAACCTGCTTGCCAACCATTACAGGAAACGCTGCACCCGCCACTAGGTTACTTTGAATAAACTCCTCGTTTCGCAAGCAGTTTTTAGTCGATTGAATATCGTCTAGCCAAAGGGGTTTCCCGGTTTTTAAAACCTGCCCCGGGATGCCTTCACCGCGCGCAAATGTGGTTTGCTCGGTAACGCGTTTAAAGGCCTTAAAACTTCCTTGGTCCTTCATATACCAAATGCCGGAAGGCTCCATGCGATCAGTTTTAGCATTATATTGGTAATAATGCCCAAGTGGCCAATCCATAAAAGTACAAATATTATCAAGCGCATTCATCATGGCAGCGAGCATGTTGGAAGCTAGGTTTGCCCCTACAGTCGTATTTTTAATAAGCTCAAGGCTGGCTGTTCTCTTTTTAACGCCTTCTTCGAGGCTTTCGTTAGCCCTAAGCAAAATCTCCTGCGATTGCTTTAAGGTGGTGACATCTTCAACAGAGATGAAAAAGCCGCGTGTTTTGCCATTTTGTGCAATATCTGGCGTATATGTCGCGTGGATATGTCTATCTTCACCATTATTGTAGGATGTTTTTGCATCAAATGATCTGATTTCTCCCGCAAGTACCGCCTTTATATTAGGTTCTGCCTGTTTAAAGGTTTCCGTACCAATAACCTCTTCCAAGGTCCGGCCAATAATATCCCCCTTGGGTACACCAATCCATTTTTCATAGGTGGAATTTACAAAGCGGTACCGTAAATCAATGCCCATGTAGGCAAGCAGCACAGGGGCATTATCTGTGATGCCATTGATATAGCGCCGGGTTTCCTCAAGGTCTTGTGTGGTTTCATCGACCAACCGTTGCATAAGCGAACCGCGCCCGGCCACCAGCAAAATTAACAAAACACACAGGCTGGAAAACAGCAGGCCACTAACCAGCAAGACCCATAAATTGTCTTTTAAATAAAGAGCCCCGAATGCCTCTGTCGGAACATAGGAAAGGCGCCATATTCTGCTCCCAACCTCAATAGTCTTTGTGATGTTAAACCACCTTGATGGCGGTATGGCCTGCCCATATAAAAGAGTAGGGCTTTCCGTGTCTGTTACATCTTGAATATGAACATTCACAACATGCTTATGCTGAAGCCCGACAAACGCACTATCCACCATCTCTTCAACACGGAACACACCCAGCGCAAACCCCTTAAAATCAGCAGGGCGCACTTGTTGATCACCCCCGGCCGAGGGTCGTTCAAAAATAGGGTTAAAAATAAGGATGCTCTGCTGCTTGCCAGTATCCTCTACGAGTGTGATCGGCGCAGTGGCGACCATCTTGTCTGTGGCAAGCGCTTTTGAAAGGGCTGCAAACCGTAACTTGTTAGACGCGAGGTCAAAGCCAACCACTTTTGGAGTAGAGTCTGCCGGCCCTACAAAGTGAACAGGGAAATATTGTTGTCTCTCGCCAGCAACGACTAGGTCCCCCTTTTCGTTACGCTCCGTGATCTTAAAATCAAGCAACCCTTCCTGACGAACCTGTTCTTCATACTGTGCGCGTTCAGTTTGATTTATCCGAGGTATCCATGCAACAGCTTGTACACCGCTCATTTCCGCAAACATATGTGCTGAAAAGGCCCTAAAGTTATCACGGCTAACAGTGTCTGAAGCCCCAAACAGGCCTTCCACAGCATGAAGCATATCAAGGGCTGCCGTGATAGACTGCTCTATCCGCACTGTACGGGCCGCCACTTCACTTTTAAAATTATCGTAGAACTCTTGCTGGCGGCTTTCCCCAACCCCATTATAAAATAAGACCATCGCAATACAAAGTGTTGAGAAAGATAAGCCCACGCCCCATTTCTGGCGCTTTTCCAAATTGGTATTCTTACCAAAAAACATCAGTAACGGGATGGCTACCAGAATGGCACCAACGCTATCGCCAATCCACCATGTGAACCAACCCATCACGTAATTCTCTATGGGTGCTGACCCAAATAAATAGAAAGTACCCATCGCAATAGTCGATGAACACAGACAGGCTATAAGCCCGCCAAATAAGATCAAGACCAATATCTTTGGCCGTCTCAAAAGGGCCTGGATACGCGCTGAACCGTTTCACGAGCCAAGCGCCCAAAGCAGCCTGTAGGGAGGCCCCAACGGCGATCGCTAAAGTGAAAACTACAGACTTAAAGGTTACACCCTCAAAATGCCAAGGCTGCGGCCAAAGTATTTCAAAAACAAGCACGCCAATGAAAACGCCTAGCACCAAACGGTAGCCGCCTAATATCACGACCGCGAGGGCAACCCCAACCGCAGGGAATAGCGGAGAGGCCTGTTCCGGTTGAATGGCCAGCGCACCGCCAAGATAAGCCATACTGCTGTAAGCTACAGCAACCAACAGAAGCTGAGCTATATAAGACTGTTGAATACGGCCGTAAATACTTTCCACAAACTACCCTAAAAAATGTGTGCATCAGATATACTAATACCTGCATACAGGCATATAGAATGTAGTTAAATATATTGTTAAGAGAAAATGGTCAGTCTCTCAAGAGATAGTATATTTTACCTCTGCTTTAGCACTATCTTTCGGCTTCAAACTTACTCACAAAAGAGGCTCGTAATTACTTTTTTGGCGGGATGTGGGCGGATTTGTTCTAACTAAAGCGGATACAATCTAGTAACAGGCCCCCCTGCGTCCTACTGAATTCGCAATCGACATAAAAGAAAAAGGGCATAACCGTTAGGTTATGCCCTTTAAAAAATCAGCGCCCTCTGGCTTTTAAACGTCGAGGTTTGCCACGTTCAGCGCATTGTCCTGAATGAATTTACGCCGTTCTTCCACGACATCCCCCATCAGTTTCGAGAAAATCTCATCGGCTGTATCAGCTTCAGAAATTTTCACTTGCAACAATGTCCGCACGTCTGGGTCCAACGTGGTTTCCCAAAGCTGGTCTGGGTTCATTTCGCCCAGCCCTTTATAGCGCTGCGTATTAAGCCCCTTGCGGCCAAAACCCAGCAACAACGTCAGCATTTCAAGCGGCGTGTTAACCAGGTGCGTTTCTTCCCGGCGCAATACTTTCACTGTGCCCGTAAACAAGTCCCGCACATCAGCCATAATTTTATGCAGCCCACGCGCTTCCTGACTTTCAAGAAGGTGCCCATCAATACGGTGCATATCCACCACGCCCCGAACTTCTTGGGAGAAGCTATAGCCACCATCTTCTGTGATATCGCCAATCCAGCCTTTATTTTCTTCGCCAGTACCCTGTCCGTTGAGAGCAGCAGCAATCTTTTCCGCCATGGCTTTGCGCTCGGCATCCTTGTCACACAGGGCCGTGTCCATCCCACCCACAAGAGCAATGGTTTCAATAAGGCCTGTGTCATACCGCTGCGGGATACCAGAAAGCAATGCTTTGACCGTACGGGCGCTTTCCGCCAAATGCTTGATTTCCTGACCCGCATGTTGCGCACCAGTGGCATCAGTAATAACCACATCTGACGTGCCCGCATTCAGCAAATAATCAATCAGTTGTTTATCATCTTTCAAATATACTTCAGACTTACCACGCCCCACTTTATACAGCGGTGGTTGCGCAATATAGAGGTACCCTTTTTCGATAATTTCGGGCATCTGACGATAGAAGAACGTAAGGATAAGTGTGCGAATGTGCGCGCCATCAACGTCCGCATCGGTCATGATTACGATTTTATGGTACCGCAGCTTTTCAATATTAAAATCTTCGCGGCCAATGCCCGTGCCCAATGCCGTAATGAGCGTTCCAATTTCTTGGCTTCCCAACATGCGGTCAAAGCGCGCGCGCTCCACATTCAAAATCTTACCTTTAAGAGGCAAAATGGCTTGGTTTTTACGGTTACGCCCCTGCTTGGCAGAGCCGCCCGCACTGTCC
>JAESQS010000163.1 GCA_016765035.1 Kordiimonadaceae bacterium
ACCGGGACAACGATGATGTTGAGACATTCACCGCAGGCCCTTGGAAACTCGATATTCAGCGTGGGGAATGTTTGTTTCTGATGGGAGGAAATGGAAGCGGAAAGTCTACCGCCCTTAAGCTGATCTCAGGGCTATATGATGGTGATAGCGGCCAAATTCTTGTAGACGGCACGCCAGTGCAGCTAAACTCAAAGCCTGCCTACCGTGCGCTATTTTCTTGCATTTTTCCAGATTTCTACCTGTTTGATAAATTATACGGCTTAAAGGATGTAGACCCTGAAAAGGTGAACGAGCTTATCCGTTGGATGCAGTTGGAAGATAAAGTCACCTTCAAACAAGACCGTTTTTCCACACAAGACCTGTCAAGCGGCCAGCGTAAACGGTTGGCCATGATTGTTAGCTTGCTGGAAGATCGGGAAATATATCTGTTTGATGAATGGGCCGCAGATCAAGATTCCCATTTTAGGGAAGTATTTTACACTGAAATTTTACCGAAGCTGAAAGCCGCTCAAAAAACGGTCTTGGTTGTGACACATGATGATCGGTACTGGCATTTATGTGACCGTAGTATCACGTTAGATATCGGTGTGATGACCCAAGGTGCTCGGGGTAGATCTGCTTCCTCACAAACTGGAGAGGGTAGCTGATGGCCGTTAGACAATTCATTGAACGCGCGCACCGAACCGACCTGAAAAAGATGGTGTTGCTAACAGTTATAGCGGGCTTTGCAAACGCCTTGCTAATCGTTGTTATTAATCAGGTAGCTATTTTAGTTGCTGAGGCTGAGCGCCCGAGCTGGCTTGAAACCACCGCTTTTCTGGTTGCCTTTATTTTGTATTACGTGTGCAATAAACGCGCTTTGCTGAGGGCCAATAGCATAATTGAAGGGCTATTGAAGGACTTGCGCGTTGAAGTTGTCGATAAGCTTAGAAAGTCAGAGCTTCGTACGGTCAATGATGTTGGTCGAGGCAGGCTATATTCGCTGCTTGCTTACGAAACCAATCACCTGTCTGTTGCGTTCCCCCTTCTGGTAGAAAGTTTTCAGCAAACAGTTTTATTGGCTGCAGCGCTTACATATCTGGCTTATCTTTCGTGGGCCGCGCTACTCATTTTTCTTTTTGCTATTCTGACCGGGATGTTAGTCTATTGGTCTATCAACCAAAGCTACAGTGATGTCATGCAAAAGGTGACAGATCAGCAAGCTCGTATGCTTGATTTATTTGGTGATATCCTGCACGGCAGCAAAGAATTGCGCTTAAACAGTAAGCGGCGTGATGATGTTTCCAAAACCTTTGCTGAAGCATCTCAAAACACAGAGAAGTTGCTAACAAGCGCCGGTGAGCAATGGACCATGCTGGTGCTGTTAAGCGCCTTTGTGATGTATCTAATGCTGGGGATTGTTGCCTTTATATTCCCCCATTATGTTGAGGATCACAGTGTTATTATCTTTCAACTTGTTCCTACTTTGTTGTTTTGTTTGGCACCCTTATCCAAAATTGTTGCGCAGTCCCCTATGTTTTTACGAGCAAACGTTGGCCTACAGGGGATTTTTTCTTTGGAACAGGAACTGGATGCTGCAGGTGGAACGCCACCGTTATTGGCACGTAAAAAAGGTGAAAAATTTCAGGATTTTCAACAGATTTCCTTCACAGGTATGCTCTATAATTACCGTGCTTCAGATGGGGATGTTTCTTTTACATCTGGCCCTTGGGATTTAACACTTAATCGCGGGGAGTTGGTGTTTTTAGTAGGCGGTAATGGCAGTGGGAAATCAACGGCTTTACGTTTGATCTCAGGGCTTTACCAACGCGATGCAGGGCAAACGGCCATTGATGGTAACGTGGTGCCCAATCATGACATCGCAGGTGCGCGCGAATTATTTTCCGCTTTATTTGGTGATTTCCATTTGTTTGACAGGTTTTACGGCCTGGAAAATGTCAGCCAAGCGGATGTCGATCAGTATATCGACATGATGGAGATGACAGACAAGGTTAAGTCTGTTGATGGCAGCTTTAGCCAATTGCAGCTGTCAACGGGGCAACGTAAACGCTTGGCATTGATCGTCGCTTTGTTAGAAGACCGTCCTGTTTATCTTTTTGACGAATGGTCAGCCGAGCAGGATGTGCATTTCCGGGAAATTTTTTACACCCGCATTCTTGCTGATTTGAAGGCCAAAGGCAAAACCGTAGTTGTGGTGACACATGATGAACGGTTCTGGCACTTGGCAGACCGGGTGATTAAGTTTGATATGGGCCAGATAGAGTGGGAACGGCCTGGTGTGCAGACACGCCAATAAGGCTATTATAGGCATGAAACTTTGGCGAACCTGGGGGCACCAGTGACATGATAAGCTTAAACCAAAATCCACAGCATTCGGATGAAGGGCGAAAAACATGCTTGCTTTTTTCCGGGCAGGGTTCGCAGTGCCGCCAAATGGGCCGAGAGCTATATGAGGCTGTTCCCGTTTTTCGCAATTCCATGATTGAATTAGATCAGGCTTTTCAGCAAGAAGCAGGGCGGCCTATTTTACCTGAGCTTTATGGGGATAACTGGCGCAAAAGCGACCCGTTTGACCAAACAGAAGTCACACACCCCGCTATTTTCATGCTGCAGCTTTCCTTGGCGCGGGCTGTTATGGCAGAGGGGGTGCAAGTGGATGCTGTGTTGGGTAGCAGCTTGGGTGAATATGTGGGTGCGGCTGTCTCTGGGGCGGTTGATGGGTCCGCGATGATGCGGACTATTGTTCGATCAGCTCAGGCGATTGAACAATACTGTAGCCGGGGGGCGATGTTGTCGGTTCTGGCATCTCAAAGTCTTTATCATGATGATCCATATGTGCAGGACAAGGTGACTTTTGCAGGCAATTATATGGCCGAACTTTTTGTTGTTGCTGGGGATGTAGAAGCGGTTAGAGATGTGAAAAATTACTGGAATGCACGTGATGTTATGGCTGTGATATTGCCTGTGTCACATGCCTTTCACAGCAATGCTATGGAAGCTTGTGCTAGTGCTCTGGAGGAAATTTTTACTAGCCTGGATATAAAAAAACCGGCGGTGCCTTTTTATTCCTCCGCTCTGGGGCGGCAGCTTGAAACATTGGATGCACAGCATTTCTTACGCGTTGGAAGAGGGCCTATTAATTTTGCAGAAACCTTAGTGGCACTTTCAAATACTATGAATAATATAGACTTTGTTGATGTGGGCCCCTTTAGTTCCTTGGCGGGAATTGTCAAAAAATCTCCGGCGGGTCAGATGGGCAGTAAATGCTACGGGATACTGTCGCCATTTGGCAATTCTCATGAAATTTTTCAGCAGATGCTTGCAGAAAAATGCCCTAATGTGTTTGCTGGATAACAGGATTGATTTTAAGGTAGAATATGTAAAAGGCAGCATCCCGTACTGGGTGTCAGGCTGTTTTGTGATTGAGATGAACATTTAACTTTTTCTGAAGTTTTAAAATAACGGCGTAATTTGGATTAATGGAAAAAATTCGTACATTTATCGAAGAGCAATTTTTAATCGAGTTCGATGACACACTTCCTGAATATAGCAATTTGTTTATGGAAGGGGTTATGGATAGCTTTGGTTATGTGCAGTTATGCCGCTTTCTAGAAAAGGAATATGACATTGCTTTTACAGAAAAAGAAATGACCTCTAACGTGTTGGTTAGTCTTACCCAAATTCAACAAGAGGTCTCGCGCAAGCTTGGTGAAAAATCGGCCCATCAAACGCCGTTGGACACTTAAATATGTGCGGAATAGCTGGTCTGGTTAACCCTGAATTTTCGCCTGAGCAATTTCCGTCAATTATAACAGGATTGTTGTCAGCGATTGCACATCGCGGGCCTGATGGCTCAGGCTATGTGATGGATGATAAGTTTGTCATGGGGTCTGTGCGGCTCGCCATTCTGGATCCAGAAGCAGGTATTCAACCCATTTCTGATGAGGGCGAGAGATACTGGCTTTGCTATAATGGGGAAATTTATAATTACCTTGAATTACGCTCTGAACTGGAAGCCTTGGGACGCACCTTTAAGACCAAATGCGATACAGAAGTTGTTTTACAAGCTTGGTTGCAGTGGGGGGATGGGTGTCTCAACCGCTTTAATGGCGCCTTCGGCTTTGCCCTTTATGACCGAAAGAAAAAACGGCTAATTCTCGCGCGGGACCGGTTTGGGAAGCGCCCCTTGTTTTATGTTCAGCGAGGCAATGCCTTGTATTTTGCTTCCGAAATGAAAGCCTTTTTGGCAATTCCGGGCTTTACCTTTGAACAAGACCCAGAACAGTTGCGTTCGATTCTTGGTCAGTGGACACCGCTACCTGACCAAACGGGTTTCAAGGGTATTTCAAGCTTACCAATGGGGGAATGGTTATCCTTTGAGGATGGACAAGCAGAGCACTATACATACTTTCGGCTTGGTTTTAATTCTGATACACAGATAAAAAATGAAGCCGATGCGCTGGATAAAATTCGCAGCACCTTGTCTGACAGTGTGGCGCTTCGTTTGCGCAGCGATGTAGAAGTTGGTGTGTACCTAAGCGGCGGTATAGATTCTGCGATTGTTGCTCATCTTGCTAAAACTCATGCTGGGCAGTCGATAGCAACATTTTCGGTAACCTTTGAAGATGCGCAATTTGATGAATCTGCCGAACAAAAACTTGTAGCGGAGAGAATAGGAAGCCGCCATCTGGCGCGGCATATTCAACACAGTGATATTGCACAGGCTTGCCCCGAGGCGGTTTATCATGCCGAAATTCCGGCTTTTCGCAGCGCATTTGTACCGATGTATTTGCTTTCCAAGCTTACACGCGAGGAGGGGGTGAAGGTTATCCTAAGTGGGGAAGGCGCTGATGAGGCCTTCTTGGGCTATGACTTGTTTAAAGAGACCCTTCTGCGACAAGAATGGGACACGTTGCCGGAGGATGTTCGCGGGGATCGGCTGAAGCGTTTTTATCCGCATCTCTCTCATTATGGGGATCGGGATAGGGCTGCTTTAACAGGGCTGTATCAGCAGTTTTCCCAAGAACATATGCCTGGTTTATTCTCGCATGAATTACGGTTTCAAAATGGCCGATTTTCAACCCGTCTTATAAATACGGACGGTGCGGCAAACCCCTTCGCTAGTATCTCGGAGTTAATCGGCTCAGATGGCGAATTCCAAGAGATGAGTGCTGTTCAGAAGGCCCAGTGGCTGGAATATAAGACATTGTTGTCGGGATATCTTCTTTCTACGCAAGGAGAGCGTATGAGCCTTGCACATGGCGTAGAAAACCGTTGCCCGTTTCTTGATCCTGCGGTTCTGGATATAGCCGCTGCTACAAATTTAAAGTTTGATGACGGCTTTAGGGAAAAACGATTACTGCGGGAAGCTTTCAGAGGCGATTTGCCCGCTGCTGTGGTTGATAAACGCAAGTTCCCGTACCGTGCACCAGATACGGAAGCTTTTGTAGCTGAATGCCCTGAGTATCTTGAATTATTATTATCTGACACTGAACTGGAAAAACTGCCGTTCTTGAACAAAAAGTTTGCGCGGCTTTTAATCAATAAACTATTCACAACATCCCCGGACAGGATTTCCACCAAGGAAAATCAAACCTTCATGTTCTTATTGAATATTGCTTTGTTGAATTACCAGTTCGTTGCTCGTAAGGGCTTGGGTTCTACGACCTCTTTGGGCAGACTGCCGCCCTTGCAGCGGGCGGTAGACTTGCGCACATGCAATGCCTTTTAGGCTTCCCACGGGAATTTAAGCTCGGTTACATAGCGTTTGATATTTGCTTGAATGGACGGGTCATTAAACATCTTGCGGTTTGCAGTAAGAGCATCAGGCTTCCATGATTTGAGGATATCTGTTCCCTTTGCCATATAGGCCTTATAGTTGGCTATCGCCGCTTTATCTAAATACTTAAGGCGGCTTAGATGTTGGCGAAGCGTTATGTCTACTTGGTCAGAAGTTGCGTCAACCAAGCCCCAATTGGCGGCCTCAATCGTGCCAATCGGCCGGGTCATTAGGGTGAGGTAATGCGCCTTCTGAAAGCCGATGCGGCGAACAAGAAACGGCATTACACAGGCTGGAAACAGTCCGAATAACAACTCAGAAAGGCCAAAGGTTGCGGCCTCACTTGCAAGTACAATGTCAGATGCGACTATAAACCCAACTCCGCCAGCATTTGCGCGGCCTTCCACAACGCTGATTGTCAGGAAAGGCCCGGTCGCCAAGCGGTACCAAACACCATATAATTTTTCGGGGTCCTCTGCAGTGGGCGCTTCTGCTGTTGCCTTAAAATCACCCCCGGCACAAAATACATCCTTGGCACCTTCCAGTATAAGAATAGTGATGGCTGAGCTTTTATCTTCGCAAGTTTGCAGCAGGGCATCAAAGTCCCTGACCATTTGGGCATTGATGGTATTGTCAGCTTCAGGGCGGTTAAAACGCACACGGCAAATGTTGTTCGTAATCTCAACCTTCAGGGTATCAAAGCTGGTATTATCTTTATGCATCATGCTGTTCTTCGCTTGAAGGGGCCTTAAGTGCAAGGGCGGTATTTATGCCCCCAAAGCCGAATGAAAATTTAAGCGCATTCTGAATTTTATGAGGCTGCGGTGCTGGGCCAACCCACTTTAAAGAAGTATCTAAGGCGGGGTTCAAATTATTGCAGGGGTGCAGTTGGCCTTCGCGCATTTGTAATAACACAGCGGCTAATTCGATTGCCCCCGCAGCGCTAAGTCCGTGGCCTAAAATTGATTTTGTCGTATTGACCCAAGCCTTTTCCAAGCCCAGTTCTTTGTAGGTTTCTAGTTCAGTTTTGTCCCCTAACGGGGTGCCGGTTGCGTGGCCGTTTACATAATCAATATCTTCAACTTGTAATCCGGCCTTCTGCAGGGCCATATGCGCGGCTTTTTGTTGGGATTTTGAGTTTGGTTCAGGCCCGCGATTACCGTCAACTACCTGTGCGCCTCCTGCTAAAATACCGTAATGAGCGCGGCTGGAATCCAGGCGCTCTATCACCAAAGCAGCACAGGCTTCCCCGTAGATAAAGCCGTCATGATCTTGTGACATAGGGCGGCTGGCTTTCTGGGGTGCGTCTTTAAATCGTGCGGAACCCATTGCGCCCATTGCACGCATACCTTGAAGGTCAAACAAGGACAGATCCTGAAGTGCGCCTAAAGCAATGCATACATCAACTTGCCCGGATTGCACTGCTTGCATGGCTTGCAGTGTTGCCACAAGGCCGCTGGCTGAAGCCGCCCCAACTGTGTTGTAAAACCCACGAATGGGAAAAGCCGATGTGCATATACTGCCCACTTCCGTATCCAGAAAAACATGCCCGTACCTTGGCGGAATAAATGCGGGCCGCTTGGAATAGGCAGTTGCGGCAAGGGCTTGCTCGCGGGAGTTTAGGCCTGAACCCCCGACAATCAGGCCAATGCGCTTTGGGTCTACACCGTCTAAATTGGCTTCATGCCAAGCTTCATGTAGCACTGACACTGCAACCCGGCCGGAAAGCCCCACTGTGCGTTCTATACGCGCGGGTAATATTGTTGGGGGACTTTCAGGCAATTCTATACCAATGAAAGGCGTGTCTTGTTTGTCAGATTGACGGCCAGGCCTTTCCAGAAAAGAAAACAAATTCTTTGTGCCGAAAAGAGCTTCTTTTAAGGCGGTTTTGCCAAACCCTGCACCGCAAGCTGCGCCGATACCTGTAACTGCAAGCGGGGCTTTACTGTTGTGTTGATTTGGCATGAATGAGGTCGGCCAGTTCGCCAAGGTTGCTAGGGCCATGTAATTGCGTCATCGGAATTTCCAAATTAATGGCTTCCAAGGTGGCAATTAGAATTTCCCCACGTTCCATAGAGTTTACCCCAAGGTCTGCCATTGCATCATTGCGCGCAATTGGATGATCTACCAACTCTGGGATGGTAAGGCGGATTTCATTGATAAGGACTTCAAAAATAATATTGCTGCCCACCGGCCCATCTCCCTTGGATAGTCATCGAAAAAGCTAAATTCAGACCCAACGATAGGTTCGATGATAGCTATCAATAGAGTCTAAGACAAGCCAGTTTTTGGCACCGTTTTCAGGCACTAAACCCTCAATGATAGTGTGGTCAAATTTGGCATCACGAGTGCCAAAGCGAAGGGTATGATCGCCTTTCAACAACATCTCATATTGGTCGATGGAGAGTTTGTAACGTGCCTGAAGGTTTTGGGCAATGTTCATTGCCTTCAGCGCTTTTTTCCCTTGTGGTGTAATAACCCCACTGAAGAATTCCGAGCAACAGCCAGAGCCATAAGAAAACATACCAACCCGAACTGGTTCGGTTAGCTCAACCGTATCAAGGGTACCTGCTAAAGCGACAAAAACTGAACCGCCAGCGGTGTTCCCCAGATGTTTGCCGAATGCAAGACTGGGGGTGAGGCGCTGTTCAAAATCAGCATCAATGGCCGCGGCGTCAGCCTTGTAAAGTTTGCGCATTAAATGCCGGTGCGCACCCTTTACCATGCCGCCAAAGGGGGTGTGAAAACATAAGTGTTCAAAGCTTTCACGAAAGTCTGCCCCGTCAACCCGGCGTGCGTAATCCCGGTAAGCACCGTTGCAGCAATCTAAATAAGCCATCAAGGATAAATCCGCATCTCCGGCTTCTGTGTCAGGGCCGGGCCTGCAGGTGTCCATAACCTCGAAAGCATGGTTGCCGCAGGCACCTGGGTCAATACTGAAAATATGAGGTGTATCTGAAACAAGCATGGCCACAGCGCCTGCGCCAGATGTGGGTTCCGAATAAGCCCACTCTTGAACGGCTTCGAGATCATCAAGGGCAAAGCGGGAAATATCGGTGGTAATCACTAAGGCTTTGGCCCCCGGCGATGTGCCTGACAGCAAAAAATTAACTGCCATTTGCAAGCCCGCAGCGCCTGAATAACAGGCCTGCTTTATTTCAAACAGGCGGCAATTTGACGGCAGGCTTAGAAGGTCGTGCACATAGGTGCTGATTGACTTGCCAAAATCAATGCCGGATTCTGTGCAGCAGATCACCATTTCAATCCGCGATTTCTCGTCCTTGGACATCTGGTCAATCAAGGGTTTGGCGGCGTTTACGGCGAAGCTTACGGGGTCTTCATAGGGAAGGGCGACTGTTTTTTCGTCCATCAACAGGTTTTCAAAACGTGCTATTTCCAATTCCCTGTGTGCGCATAGTGCATGCACATTCAGGCTGGCGCGCCCGCCATAAAGGTTCATCGCTTCAATACCAATGTTGATGCTCATGATTTGTGCTCTAATGTGATTGGTAAATTTTTCAATCCGCGCGCATTGACACGGTCAAGGCGCCATTCCGGGGTGCCTGCCAGTTCGATGCTGGAAAAACTGTCCAGCAGGGATGAAAAAGCGATATCAGTTTCCAGGCGGGCAAGAGAAGCGCCTATACACACATGTGGCCCGCCACCAAAGGTTAATTGGGCATTTGGTGACCGGGTGATGTCAAATTGATCAGGGTTGGAAAACTTGTTAGAGTCGCGGTTGGTGGCCCCTATCAGCCCCATCACCAATTCCCCTGCAGGGATTGTTGTGCCAGCGACGTCATAATCTGATTTTGCAATACGTAAGATCATATTCCCCCCCGGCTCAATGCGCATAAATTCTTCTATCGCCGTTTTCATGTGGCTTCTATCGCTGCGCAGTTTGGTCATTGCCTCGGGATTTTTTAGCAATAGATACAAGCCGCTACTCAGTAATGAAACAGTTGTTTCATGGCCCGCTATTACCATCGAGAGTAAATTGATAAGGGTTTCATCTTCTGACATGGTGCCATCATCAAGTGCGCGAATAGCCATGTCCATCAGAGTATCGCCGGGGTTTTTGCGGCGAATTATGATCTGTTCTTTTAAGTAGGCTTTGAAATGAATTAACCCATCCCGAGCATCTTGTTTTTGTTCATCGGTCATCATGACATCTGCCATGCGAATGATTGCAGCGCTCCAACGGCCAATTTCAGCATCCATGGATTTGGGAATATCAAACATATTGCACATAACGCGCAGTGGCAGGGGGGCTGCAAACTCAGATATAAAGTTATGGGTTTGCCGGAGGGCAGCTGTCCAATTAATCGTGTGGTTTCTTTCTGGATCATCTCATGCAGGTTTGCCATCATTCGCGCACGGAACGCAGGGGTATAAACGCTTCTCATGCGCGCATGATCTGCACCGTCACAGTTGATCATTTGTGGTTGAGTGCCGCTAAATAATGCATAGCCAACAGGATCATTTTTTTGATATTCTGGGTTGTTCCATCCTGCGGACCAGAAGCGCGTGTCGCGTACCATTTCAGGGGACTTCATCATCTGTGAAAATTCATGGTATCCTAATATAAAATACACCCCTGATTTTTTATCATAATGCACAGGGCCTAGCTGCTGAAGTTGCTTCAGCGTCGGATACGGGTATTCAATGAAGTCTGGATTGGTGATGATCGACCACCAGTCGATTTCTTCCGGGCTTTGAGATAGATTTTGTTTTATAGCAGCTTGGCTCATGAAACTTTCCTGATGAGAGACTTTAAAGGATTAATAGACTGCTTAATCGTCTTTCAAAGGATAGGGATGCCAGTATGTGCCGTCATGCTCGTGCTTAGCCGCTTCGCGGGTTTTATCCCAGCTACGTGTGCTTTGTAACATAGGCACTTCCACTTGTGTGCGCCGCAAAGCCCGTTGAACTGTGGGGTCCATCAGGCCACGCCTATGCAGTGTGCCATTACAATTCCAAACCACTAAATCCCCTTCTTGCCATTCATGCGAATATAGAAAGGGTTCTTGTATGGTTTGTTCATACAGTGACTTTATTAAGGTGTCGCTTTCCGGGCGATCAAAGCCCGCAACGCGGTCCATGTCGTGGAAATTCAGATAGAGAAATTTCTTACCATTGTGGGGGTTTTCTTTAACCAAAGGTTGGCTAACCGGTGGCGTTGGGTCGGGCATGTCTATAAAGTCAACATCGGGAAATACCATACAGTGTATCACCCGTAGTTGCTCAAGTTTATCACGGGTTTCTTTGCCCATATGCTCAAAGGCGGCGGTTGTATTGGCAAATTGTGTGTGGCCTTCGCGTTCGGGTACAATCACCGGATAGAGAATATTAACAACTTCCACATCGACTTTCTCAGTGTCTCCTGTGTGCCAACAGGATGTTCCTTGCATCTTATATTGATCTTTCATATCGAGGATGACATTAGGGTCATGGTCTGTGTCGCATAGCTCTGGCCCGTTTATGAAGAATAGTTGATTGCCATTGTTCAAAATGGGTAGCTGGCCTAGCGCTCCCTGCTTGCCAACCTCAGCCTCTGGATCCGGGGCGGGAGCCCAAACATGCTCGCCCTGATCGCGCTGCTTGCCCAAAGAACGGGTGAAAGCATTTTGCTGAGCTTCATCCATATTTTGTGAGCGAATTACCAGAACAGCATGTTCAGCCAGCAATTCCTGCAATGTAGTGATTAAGGCAGGGCTGGGCTCTATGGAAAGGTCTAACCCCTTGATCTCAAGGACAAAGGTTTCAGATAAGGGAGTTAACTGGACATGATCCATAACCGAAGGCGGAGTGATCGTTGATGTTTTGGTGGATATCACTTCTTTACCTCGCATATAAATTTAGATGGAAAGCTGGTCTTTTTAGTCATTCAGGGAAACGGGTAAAAATTGATTATTTACAGTACCAAAAAGATCTGGACGTCGGGGGTCAAGCACCCGAGTACCGGAGTTTTCAGAAAAATCAAGTGCGGGCAATGCAACTTTGATTAAATTGGGTGTCTCTGTCCAATTGAAATAATAAAGACCATTTGTCAGGTCTATTACAGAAGTCCACCATGTGGGATAGACGCCGCCACTTGCATAAGGCGCGCCGTAGGGCGAGGCGGCAGTGCGCATCGTCGATAGCAAATATGAAGATGCCGTATCCGGATTATTGGTTGCCGGAAGAAATTTCGAAAAATAACTTAAGCGTACAAACCTATCCGTAGATTCTACATTTCCGGGAAGCGGCTTTTGCCCCCCAAAGCTTTTGTATTTTTCCAGGTTCTTGATTTGTGCATCGTAAGGCGGATTGTTTGTCATCACACGTACATCATGCCCATGATAAATAACCTGTTTTCCGCCAATAAATTCTATAATAGCGGTGTCGCCAGATTTATCTTCCAGCGCAACATGAAAGCGCATTAAGTTATTGCCTATTTTGCCGGGAACAATATCGACAGTATTCATGCCAGCAAGAGCTTCTTCCACTGTTGCGAAATTATCCAGTAAATAGCGTATCCAGCGCAAGGATGTTAGGGCGGGCTTGGAAGGCTCAAGTTTCTCAAATACTGTATTTTGAAGAAACAACGCGTGAGCGGCTAACCCTTTTTCGTTAATGCCGTCGGTTGCGCCGTCAGCCAATGTGAAAGGCCCTTGTTTTTGTAACCATGATGAAATCGCAGTCGTTACGCTTCCGTATTTAACTGTCCATTCTGCCGGGTTTTCAGTGGTGCCACCGTTCATAGTAAGGCCGCGTGGATTGATATAAAGCATGCTTTCCAGAGAATAGGACCAATCGAAGGTTCTGGCTGACATTACCAAACTTCCGTTGTTGTTCCATAACAGACGTGAGCAAGCATTGGCGGCATCTTGTCCGAATAAGACGAGTAAAATAATGGAAACTAATAAATTTCGTTTTATAAAAATCATGATTTAGCGCCTAAACAACTAGTATAATATGCGAGGTTATTCACTTGGTTCGTAAAACGTGATCAACATTTAAAGCTTAATATTGATCACGTTTTAAATGAATTTACAATCATTAGCTGCAGGTAGGCCAGCCGCCGTTCAAAATTTATTGAATGATGTAAGGTTAAGGTGCTAGTTGTTTTGCATGAAATTACTAGCCATTAGCGATTTGCACCTATCAAACCCTGTCAATTTTGAAGCCTTCATGAATATGGGGGATTATCCGGATGATTGGTTAATATTAGCGGGAGATATTGCCGAGCGCCCACAATTGTTGAATGCCGCTTTCGAGCATGCGGCTAAGTGCTTCAAGCAGGTTGTTTGGGTTCCCGGAAATCATGAGCTTTGGACGGTTCCTGATGAGGATGGTATACGTTTGGCGGGAGAAGCCCGTTACCAGCATTTGGTAAGCTTGGCCCGAAACCACGGCGTACTAACCCCTGAAGACCCTTATCCATATTGGCCTGGTGATCCGGGCAGTATAAAGGCTTCAACGCCACTTGTGATAGCACCCTTGTTTTTGTTATATGATTACAGCTTTGGCCCTCAAGGATTATCCCGTGAAGAAATAATAGCTTGGGCGCGGGAAGAAAAATCTGTGGCGGCGGATGAAATGCTTTTATCCCCTGAGCCATATACTTCTTTGGTGGCATGGTGTGAGCAGCGGTGTAAGTTGAGCGAGGAGCGGCTCAGTAAAATAGACCCGCAAGCATCAACAATATTGATTAATCATTTCCCTCTGCGTCAAGATTTGGTCCATATCCCAAGGGTTCCACGTTTTATCCCGTGGTGTGGCACCCAAGTGACGAATGACTGGCACGTGAAATATAAGGCATCTGTTGTTGTGTCTGGGCATCTGCATGTCAGGCGCACGGACTGGCGGGATGGCACCCGGTTCGAGGAAGTTTCACTTGGGTATCCTGCCCAGTGGAGCCCAAGCGATGGGATAGCACCTTATTTCCGTGAAATTTTACCCGGATAGGAGCTTCTTTTTATCGCATAATTAAGGCCTAAGGTGGCTGAACCAACATTGCCTGCAACGGTGCGGCTTTAAATGAAACACTAATATTTTCAGGCTTGGGGTGGTGCACAGCCAAAGCTGCGATGTGATCGGCCCCCGGGTAAAAGTGGTCAAGATGCCATAGTTTTGGGTCGTCCAAAGCTATGTCGGGCCGTGTTGATTTAAAATGTATGGCCAGAGGGTCAAGGCTATAATGAAAACTGTCAAGGGGTAAGGAAAGCCCTTTTCCGATGGCTTTTATATAGGCTTCCTTTAGCGTCCAAAGGGTTAAAAATAGTGCTTTTTTTTCCTCCGGTGGTGCCGCAGCTAAAAGAGCTTGTTCTTCAGAAGTAAAGACAGTCTTGGCCAAGTCTAGGAAACTGCTTTTACGACCTAACCATTCTATATCTACCCCAATATCGTGATCCACGGTGAGGGCGACAACGACCATGCCTCGTGTATGGGCTAGGTTGATTCGAAGGCGCGGGACACATTTTGGAAGGATAACTTCCGGTTTTCCAAGGGCGCTGATGCTAAATCTCCAGTCGGTCGGGCACCCATCTATCCACGTAGATAATAATGAGCGTGTGATCGCGTGCGCAGCAATGTAAGACTTTTTATCATGTACGAAGTGAAACCGTTGCGCTCTGTCCCTTTCCGCCTGTTCTAGAAGCATTTCTAGCTGCGGCCACTGGGCTTGACTAATGGTATCAATATCTAGCCACCAGCCTTCTACTCTATGCGGAATATTTTCCAAAATTTGCATTGCTTTCAAACCCTTAAATGTAAAGGCAGTTGATTTCACACGATATATTCATAATACTTTTGCGCTTGAGGATTCAATTAATGATTTAGCCGTGGGCGTGTGTTTTTCCAAAGACCCACCATGCTAGGCCTATATTACGATGCGAATAGGCTTTTGTCGGCGCTGTTATTAGGGGATGCTAAATTGAAGGTGAGTATGTTTCCTGGGCAGGGTGCCCAAAAAATAGGGATGGGTGCTGACCTTTTTGGCCAGTTCCCCGATTTAACCTCTCAGGCGGATGCTATTCTTGGATATTCTATTCAGGAATTATGCGTTAACGGGCCATTGGAACGTCAAACGCAAACTCAAAACACCCAGCCCGCGCTTTATGTGGTTAATGCCTTACAGTATCTTGCCTCTGTGGAAACTGAAGGTTGCAAGCCTGATTATTTATTGGGGCACAGTGTCTCAGAGTATGTGGCGCTGTTTGCGGCAGGGGTTTTAGACTTTCAGGAGGGCCTGCGTTTGGTTCAAAAACGTGGTGAACTGATGGGTCAGGTTGAGGGCGGTGGCATGGCTGCTGTTTTGGGCCTAACTGCTGAGGAAGTAGAGGCACTGATCAAGCAGCACGGCTTGACCGATATCTACGCTGCTAATTTCAACACCCCCAAGCAGATTGTGGTTTCAGGTAAACGAGACATGATTATTGCGGCTGAACCTTTGTTTATGGAAGCCGGGGCGGCCCTCTATAAGGTATTGGCCGTTAGCGGTGCTTTTCATACGCCTTTTATGGAACCTTCAAAGCTTGCCTTTGCCAAATTTGCGGCGGATATCCCTTTTGCAGAGCCAAATATTCCTGTGATCGCCAATGTTACTGCGCGCCCGCACGGTGCTGAAAGCATCAGGGATACAATGGTGGCCCAAATTACCTCCCCTGTGCAGTGGAGCGAAAGCATACGCTATCTGTTAGCCAAAGGCCTTCAGCCCACTGATTTTACAGAAATTGGGCCAAAAGGTGCGCCCATTTTGAAGCCAATGGTGAAAAGAACCCAAATGGAAGCAGGCCCGCTTGAGGGTGCTATTTTGGAAAAAGAACAGGCAGCTAAACCTGTAGACCTTGCCCCACAAGCAGAAAACCCGTCACAGGCCATAAAAATATCACGGCCAGAGAAGCAAGTGAATGGCACCAAAGTGGCAAGCCCTGAGCGCAGGCATCAGGGCGTAGGCATTGAAAATTTAGGGTCGCGTGATTTTTGCGAAAGCTTTTCCTTAAAGTATCCCTATATCAGCGGTGCGATGTACCGCGGAATAGCTTCATCCGCATTAGTGATCCGGATGGCGAAGGCTGGTATGCTGGGCTTTTTGGGGGCTGGCGGGCTTTCGATTGCTGAGATAGAGCACGATATTCAAAAGATACAGCAAGCCTTGCCAGACAAACAGCTTTTTGGTGTTAATTTTATTGCGCATTTTAACCGGCCAGAAGCAGAAGAGACTTTAACAGATCTGCTGTTGGAGTGCGGCGTAGCAATTGTAGAAGCATCTGCTTTTATGGAGGTAACACCGGCGCTTGTACGTTACCGGGCCAAGGGGTTGCGCCGTGTGGGGAAGTCCATTGAAGTTAAAAATCGGATAATAGCCAAGGTTTCTCGTCCAGATATTGCCGCCGGGTTTCTTTCCGCGCCGCCAGAACGGCTGCTTGAGAAGATGCTTGCCGACAAGCTGATTACCCAAGGTGAGGCTGAACTGTTGCGTCTGGTGCCTATGGCTGATGCTATAACAGTAGAGTCTGATTCCGGGGGGCATACAGATCAAGGCATGCCTTTCACACTAATCCCGGCTGTTCTTAAAGTGCGTCAGAAAGCTCAGGAACAATTCTCTGATTTTGGCCCTATATTTGTGGGAGCAGGCGGCGGAATTGGCACACCAGAGGCGGCGGCGGCAGTGTTTATGCTTGGGGCTGATTATGTTGTTACCGGGTCTATTAATCAGTGCACTGTAGAAGCTGGTACCAGCGATGCAGTTAAGGATATGCTGGCCTCTGCGAATGTGTATGACACAGGCTATGCGCCTTCAGGTGCGATGTTCGAACTGGGGTCCAGAATCCAGGTTTTGAAGAAGGGATTATTTTTCCCAACACGCGCTGAAAAACTGGTTTCGCTTTATCATCAACATGGTGCAATTGAGCGCATTGAAGAGAAGCTATCAAAGCAAATACAGGAACGCTACTTTAAGCGTAGTTTTGATGATGTTCTAAATGAAATTCAGGCTGACAGCTCCCCGCAAGAATGGGAAAAAATTGAACGCACACCCAAGTACCGTATGGGGCAGGTTATCCGGCGTTATTTTAGTGATACCACCCGCTGGGCAGTGAACGGTGATGTGGATCATAAAGTGGATTTCCAAATTCATTGTGGTCCTGCGCAAGGGGCGCTTAATCAGTGGCTGCACGGCACCGAGCTGCAAAATTGGCGTAATCGCCACGCGGATGAGCTAGCAATTAGCTGTTAGAAGAAACAGCAGGTCTGCTGGACACACGTTTCACATCAATGATGCGGAAAGAAATTTCTTGGCAATAGGTTCAAAATCTCAGTTTGAGCCTGTTGCTATTATTGGAACAGGTGTGCGCCTTCCGAAGGCCGACAGTCTAGATGCGTTTTGGCAGCATCTGGAAGCGGTACAATCATTGATTAAACCGCTACCTGAAGAGCGTTGGGATGTTGATGCTTTTTTAGCTGACCCAGCCCTTGGTAACGGTGCCAAAGGCGTGTGGGGCGGCTTTCTGGAGGATGCTGATTGTTTTGACGCTGCTTTTTTCGGTGTGTCGCCAAAAGAAGCAGCTTTGATGGACCCACAACAGCGTTTTGCGCTGGAGATGGCTTGGCATGCAATAGAAGATGCGGGCTTAAAGGCCAGCAGTTTGGCGGGCAGCAGCACCGGTGTTTATATGGGGGTGTGCCATTGGGATTACGCTGAACTTTTGGAAAAGCACCTAGCCCATGTAGATGCCTACATGCCAACAGGCATTGCCTATGCGATCATCGCCAACCGGATTTCGCACTTTTTTGATTTCCGTGGCCCTAGCATAACCAACGATACGGCCTGTGCTGCATCCATGACGGCAATTTATGAAGCCGTGCGCGCGTTGCAATCGGGTGAATGCGAAATGGCGCTGGCAGGGGGGGTAAACCTTGCTTGGTCGCACAATCATTTTTCCGCCTTTTCCAAAGCTGGCATGCTGTCCAAGTCAGGGCGAAGCCAATCCTTTGATGCCAGGGCTGATGGCTATGTGCGCGGTGAAGGTGGGGCCGTTCTGTTGTTGAAGCCGTTGGCGACAGCAGTAGCTGACAACGACAATATTCAGGCTGTTATTCGCGGTATTGGGATAAACCATGGTGGGCGTACAAATTCCCTAACGGTAACTAGCCCAGATGCCCAAGCTGAACTGATCCAATCGGTTTATCGGTCAGCGGACGCAGCGCCAGATAGTATCGATTATATCGAGGCCCATGGGCCGGGAACGCCTTTGGGTGACCCTATTGAAATTTCAGGTTTGAAGCAGGCTTTTGCCGTACTTCACGAAGAAGCAGGAACCAAACCACAGCCAAATACTTGTGGGATTGGTTCGGTGAAAACCAACATTGGCCATTTGGAAGGGGCGGCAGGTGTTGCGGGCATTGTCAAAATTTTGGCGGCTCTGCGGTATGAGAAACTACCCGCCAATGTGGGCTTCAAAACCCTCAATAGTTTGATCGATCTTGATGGCACATCGTTTTCTATTCAAAGCGAAACTACGCCTTGGCTAAAAGGGGGACGGCCGCGCCGCGCCGGGGTTAGCTCCTTTGGATTTGGTGGCAGCAATGCGCATGTTTTGATGGAAGGGTTTGATAAGCCCGCAAGCGCCCAAACGCAAAGCCCTGACGCAACAAAAGACAAAATGTCTTTCATCATTCCCCTTTCTGCGCGCAATGAAGAGCGGCTGAAGGCCTACGTTACAGCACTGTCTGTGTTTATCGAGAGCGATCATTTACAGGCAGATAGCCTGCCTGATCTCGCATATACGTACCAAACTGGCCGAGAAACAATGGAGGCACGTATCGCCTTTGTTGTGGGCGATATGGATGAGCTACGACAGGCAGTAGGGGACTATCTAGGTAGCAAAGAAAACCCCGCTGTAATTTGGGCGGGTTTGGCCACTACGGGGGAAAACTCAGCCGCTACAGCAGTAAGCTGGGTTAGGGCAGAAGTTGGCGATGGCGATGGCGATGTTATTGACCAAGGGATAGCTGCCACACGTATATCAGTGCCCGGCTACCCATTCTCTCGCGATAAACACTGGATGGATATATTTCAGAACAGCAAAGATGAACGCCCCGTGCCTCATCCGCTATTGCACCGGAATGTTTCCACCTTTGAAAGAATTGCCTTTCAAACAATATTGCGCGGGAATGAACCTGTTTGGGCAGATCACCATGTTGGGGGTGACCAAGTGCTTCCGGGTATGGTTTATTTGGAAATGGTGCGCGCAGCGGTTGAGCTGGTTGAGAACACCTCTGAAGATGGCCCTCAAGGGGTGTGCTTTGAAAATATTGTATGGGTTCGCCCAGTTGTTGCGAGTTCAGGCGCAGTTACTCTGGAAACCTGTTTAAAGCGTACCGATGATGGCTTAATCGCCTTTACGATTGAACGCATTGAAATAGACGGAACGGCTACAGTTGTTGTGCAGGGTTCTGTTCGCCGAGAAGGCGCTAACGCTAATGCGCAAGTGGCATTGGGGCATTTACAGGAAACGCTGCAAAATATGCGGGACGTAAAGGCCTGTTACCAAACATTACGAGATAGCGGCGTTCATCATGGTCCGGCGTTTCAGGTTCTTAAAAACATTCAATGCGGCAACGGGGAAGTGTTGGCGGAACTGACCTTATCCCGCCGTATGCGTACCACCTTGAGTGCATTGCCACTGCATCCCGTTATGTTGGACGGCGCTATTCAGGCATGGGTTGCTTTAGCTGATAAGCCTCTGGCCGGTGCAGCGGTGCCATTTGCGTGTGACAGAATTGAAGTTTTTGGCCCGTGTGAAGCTTCGATGTGGGCCACTGTGCGTCCCGCAGCAGATAGGAAAAACACAGAATCTGTTCAGCATTTGGATATTGAGTTATGTGACAAACTCGGCAATGTGTGTGTGGTTTTCCGCGATTTAATCCTGAGGGTTATGACCAATAAACATTCCCTGCCTGAGCGTGAAGAAACCAATGAACAGCACCAGTTGATTTATGCAGCCGGGGGGTGGGAAGAAACCGCCCTTGAGCGCCCAAGAGCGGTTTCGTTTTCAGGGCAGGTAAAAGTATTCTCTGCTCATGAGGAGGGACATTTTGTCTCAGATGATGGGGACGCAAAGCCATGGTCGTTTTATCCGTTACCAGATACCAGCGGGCATAAGGACACTGTAGCTGCTGAGCTGTGGTTTACATTTCTACATCAGCAAATTAGCAGTTGGCTGGCAGAACGGTCCTCTGAGGACTGTAAATTCCTAGTCCTCGCGCCGCAGAATATATCCCCCATGTTGGCAGAGCCTTTGGCAGCGTTGCTAAAAACTGCAGTTTTGGAAAACCCGAAAATCAGCGGGGTGGTGATTGAAACCGCTGATAATATTTCAGAAGAAGATCATCTAAATATTATCGGCGCTGAGCTGCGCAGCGGCAGCAGTTTTGTGCGCGCGCGTTATGATAGTGATTTGATACGAAGTATCTGGAAACCCCGCGCTGTTACTTTACCCGCTACTGCAACAGGGACCGAGGGTTTATCTTTAGATGCAAACGGCGTTTATTGGATCACGGGCGGTATTGGCGGCTTAGGGGCGCACTTCACAAACTGGCTTATCACTGGCGGCGCAAAGAACATTGTTCTTGGCGGTCGCCGCGTTGAACTGGATACTGGGGCATTAGCCGTGATTGAAGGGCTAGAAGCAAACGGCGCACACGTACAGTATAAGCCATGTGACATTGCAGATCCGGTGTCTGTTGAAGATTGTGTAGCTTGGATCACCAAACAGATAGGCCCCTTAAAAGGCATTATTCATGCGGCTGGGGTTTTGGAGGATGGGTTTGTTTTCAACCAACCTCAATCCGCTATCGCCAACGTGTTCGCACCCAAAGTAGCTGGTCTCTATAATTTAGATATGGCCACCCGTGCTGCGGAACTGGATTTTATGGTTCTGTGTTCGTCTGTGGCGGCTACTTTTGGCAATGCGGGCCAAGCGGTTTATGCCGGGGCAAATGCCTATATGGATGCATTCGCGAGACATCGCCGTGATATGGTGCAGAACGGCAAACGCAGCGGTTTCACCGTTGCTGTTGCCTGGCCTTTGTGGGGTGAGGGGGGCATGCATGTGGATGCGCCCACGCAGGAGGCAATGACATTGCGTTGGGGCACGGTCCCCATGACAACAAGCGCGGGTTTGCAGGTGCTATCGCACATTATGACTACGCAATCGGCGGCTAACTATACAATTTTATACGGCTATGATGGCCGTATAACTGAGTTTTTAGAAAGTTTCGGCGTACCGGATAAAGCCAGTTCAAGCCTCGCTGAGGCTCGTATCGTACCAGATAAAATGGTTACCGCTAAGGGGCCTGAGCCAGACGTCCAGGCTTTACTTAAAGGCACGGTTCAGTATTTGCGTGAAGTATTTGCGGATGTTTTAGGGTTCGAACCAAACCAGATACGCCCAAACCGCAAGCTGGATGAATATGGTTTGGAATCGATCTCTATTGTCGAAGCTACCAACCAGCTAGAGAAAGAACTTGGTCCGTTATCCAAAACCCTTCTGTTTGAATATGTAGATATTAACGGCATTGCCGGGCATTTGTTGGAAACCCACCACAGTGGGTTGGAGAAAATGTTGGCTGGCAAGCATGCGAAGACACCTGATACTCTTGCCTTGCCTGAGGATAGTAAACCGGCTGTGCTGAAACCGGCATCTAAGCCTGAACCAGAACAAAAGACCGAGGATCATTCCTCACATAAACTGTCTAGTCATGATATCGCTGTTGTTGGGCTTTCCCTGCGGGTTGCCAAAGCAGAAGATCAAGATGCTTTCTGGGAAATGCTGGCCGAAGGAATTGACGGGTTCGAGCCATGGCCGCAATCCCGTTGGGATCACGGGGCTATTCTGCATCCAGAACGAGATGTTCTTGGTAAAACAGTCGTGAAAACAGGTGTGTTCCTGGACGATATCGACAAATTTGATCCGCGTTATTTCCGCATATCACAAGCCGAAGCAGAACTGATGTCGCCAGAGGTCAGATTGTTTCTGGAGGCCAGTGTAAACGCCTTTGAAGATGCCGGATATTCCCGCGAATATATGCATAGCCGCTATGACGGAGATGTTGCGGTTATTATGGGGTCCATGACCAACGAATACCATCTTTATGGGTTCCAGAATATGCTGGTGCGGGGATCAAAAGCAAGTGGCAGTTACACGGGTACAATCCCGAATATGGTTTCCTATTATTACGGGTTTAAAGGCCCGTCATATTTTCTGGATACCATGTGTTCGGCGTCTTCTACTTGTGTGCATGAAGCGGTGCATATGCTGCGGGCAGGGCGCTGCAAGGTGGCTTTGGCAGGAGGTGTTAGTTTACTGCTGCACCCACAGAAACTTATCGCCACATCTCAAGAGCATTTCACATCAAAAACCGCCGATGTTATTCGGGGATACGGTGTTGGCGCTGATGGTACGATCTTAGGGGAAGGTGTTGGCGCATTGGTGCTGAAAACACTGGCAGATGCTGAACGCGATGGGGACCATATTTACGGCGTTATCAGGGGGAGCGGTGTTAGTAACGCGGGCACACGCAACGGCTTTACTGTGCCAAGCCCTAGCCAGCAGGCTGTTGCTATCAAGCACGCACTGGATGATGCACAAATTGATGCTTCCACCATAGGGTATATTGAAGGGCATGGCTCTGGCACAGCTTTGGGAGACCCTATTGAGGTGAAGGCCTTAACGCAGATATTTGCGCATGAGGGTGTTGAAAATCAAACCTGCCCAATTGGGACGGTAAAAAGTAACGTTGCGCATTTACTTGCGGCTTCGGGCTTGGCGGGCATCGCAAAAGTATTGATGCAGTTAAAGCATGGCGAATTGGCCCCATCCTTACACGCTGAAACTTTAAATCCTGATATAGCTTTTGAGAAAACGCCGTTTTATGTGCAGCAAAAACGCGAACCTTGGTTGCGAAAACAGGACCAATCTGGCCGCGAATTACCGTTAAGGGCTGGGGTAACATCTATTGGTGCGGGCGGTATGAATTCTCATATTATATTTGAGGAATACCGCAACGTACGGGCGCGACAGCGCGTGCCTGTATCTGGGCCTGAATTGCTTGTTTTCTCTGCTATGAACGAACGTTCCCTGCAAGCTGTAACTGACCGCTTTTGCCAGTATATAGAAAAAGCACCTGATGCTGTGATGGGTGATATTGCCTATACCTTACAGATTGGCAAGAATGAGTTACCCTGCAGGCTTGCCGTGGTTGCACGTGACCTTTGTGAATTGAAAACACAGTTGGAACGCTTTTCAGCAGCGCCGCAATCTGAGGGTAATTGGCATTATATCCCTTCTGTTTTTGATCAAGACCCACCGGACGACACTGAAGCCGTAAACACCGCTATACAAGGGCGCGACCTTGATGATGTAGGCAAGGCATGGGCTGAGGGGGCAGTGATTGATTGGGACGCTCTTAAACAAGACCGGGATATGCGCCGAGTTTCGTTGCCAGCTTACCCGTTTGAGCGTGTCACATGCTGGTACAAGGATGCGCCAGATGTGCCATCTGTGCTCAACCCGCTTGGCTCGAAACTAAAATTACACCCGTTTATTGGCCGCAACCAATCTGACCTGACGGGCTTAACCTACACAACATCGATGTATATGGAGGAGATGCAGGATTATCTTTTCACCAAAGACCGTCAGCAATCTCTAAATCCTGTTTGTGCAGCAGAAGTTGTTGTGGCGCTGGCCAATGTTGCAGGGTTATCCGGCAATCTGGCATTAAAAGGCTTAACCGTTCAAAGTGATGTAAAGTGGGTTGATGTTCAAACCCTGACCAGCAGCGTTACCCGGATTACGGACACGGAAGTTCAGGTTCAGGTGGATTGTTTGAGTGAGAGGGGCATCCGGCCTTGGGCTACGGGGACTGTGGAAGCTATGGGGTCTCTGGGATCTGGGGCATCAGATACGGGAACAAGTGCCTCTCATTTTGATATTGATGCATTGTGTACCAAAGCAGTTGAACATATTGACCATGCGGCTTTTTACAAAAGCCTGGGGGATCAAGGATTTGGGTTTGGCCCTTTCCTTGAGGTGGTAAAGCGTGTTTGCCGGCTGGCAGATGGACGGTTGCTTTGCAGTTTGCGCCCAGATGCCCCCCAGCAAGATGGGTTCAAAAACAATTTACAGCTTTCGGCCCCGGCGTTGGCAGCGGCGCATCAATTGCTGGAGTTGGCAGATAGTGGCTGGTCAAAAGTACAGCACTGGCATCTGAAGCAGGCGTATTTCACCGGTGGTGACGTGGCGCATGTATGCTTGGACCCTAAAGAACTAGATGGTTTCCAACTGACTTTCCTTGACGCTCAAGGTATGGCGGTCAGCAATTGGCAAGGAATGGCGCGAGACAGCGCAGTGTTGCCGCACGCGGTACAAAATCAAGGTCAGATCAGCGAAAACCAACCTAGCCAAAGCGCTGTGCATGAGGGTGTGAAAATAGATAACCCAATTGTTCAAACATTATGCGAGGTAGCAGGGGATATTCTGAAATTCCCCCCTGATGATATTGGCTTGCGTGATCCTTTCCATGATCTAGGTTTTGATTCTATCACCCTAACCAGATATGCCCATGACTTAAGCAATTTGATTGCTGTTGAGATTTCTCCGGCCCTGTTTTTTGAATGCGAGCACATTCAGGCATTAAGCCAGTATTTGATCGAGCATCATGGGGCAGCGCTGGCTTCTGCCAATCCTGTTGCACCTTCAGTACTGCCTGTGCAGCAGAAGCTCCGAAGTGCGACGGTCAGTGACGCTGTCCTCCAAACAGCTGCGACAAATACCTCCGAAGATACTATCGCCATTATCGGCATGGCGGGGCGTTTCCCGGGCAGTGAGGATATTGAACAGTTTTTCAGCCATCTGCTAGCAGGGGATAGCTTAATTGGTGATCTGCCAACAGGGCGATATCACGGCGAGTATTTATCCGGCTTGCAGCAATCGGATTTTGTTAAGCGAGGCGGCTTTTTGGACGCCGTTGACCAATTCGATGCTGCCTTTTTCAAAATATCCCCCGTAGAAGCAGAACGTATGGACCCGCAACAACGCTTGTTGCTTCAGACGGTTTATCACGCGTTGGATCATGCCGGATATCAGCCCGGCGACTTGCCGGAAAAAACAGGTGTGTTTGTCGGTGTTAGTGCGCTGGATTACGCCGAGTTGTTGCGCCAAAACGGCCTTGGTGCTGATGGGTATGCTGCCACCGGAAATTCCCTTGCCATGGTAGCAAACCGGGTGTCGCATGCTTTAAATTTGCACGGTCCCAGCCTTGCGGTGGATACGGCCTGTTCCAGTTCGCTTATCGCCTTACAGCAAGCGGCCCAAGCCATACAAAGTGGGCGCTGTGATACGGCTTTGGTTGGCGGAGTGAATCTTTGCCTTTCTCGTGAAGGATTTGAAGCGCCGTTGGATGCAGGCATGTTAAGCCCCACAGGATATTGCAAAAGCTTTGGCCGTGATGCGGATGGATATGTTCGGGGCGAAGGGGTGGCCACATTGGTTATCAAACGCCTTGCTGATGCCAAGCGTGACGGCGATAATATTTTAGGGGTGCTTCTAGGCGGGGCTGAAAACCACGGCGGTCATGCCGGGTCCCTGACTGCGCCAAATGTTAAGGCACAGTCTGCACTGATCCAGCAGGCAATGGCGGGTATTGACCCACGTTCTATTTCTTACATAGAAGCGCACGGCACAGGCACCCAGCTTGGGGATGCTGTTGAGATTAACGGATTAAAGCAGGCCTATGCATCTCTGATGGAAGGCCAGTCAGTATCTGCACCTTTCATTGGTTTGGGGTCCGTTAAATCTAATATCGGGCATCTGGAAGCTGCCGCTGGCTTAGCGGGGGTGATTAAAGTGTTGATGGCAATGCAACGCCAGACATTGCCGCAATCCTTGCACTGTCAGGATGTAAATCCGCATCTCGGCTTGGAGGGGTCACCCTTCTATTTATTGCAAAATCAGGCGCATTGGCCGCACTCGGTTGATAGCAGCGGGGCTAGGCTGCCCAGACGCGCCGCCGTAAGCAGCTTTGGTTTTGGCGGTGCGAATGCGCATGTGGTTTTAGAAGAAGCTCCTTATAGCCACGTGGCAAGCCGCCAACCGCGCCCTGCAACAGGTTTTGCGCAAACACGGTACTGGATACCAAAAGGGCAGGATGCGTTTTCAGAACGGCTGCTGTTGACCCCTGAGTGGGCAAAAGCGCCTTTGGATGAACAAAATGGGGACCAGCAGAGCGGCCGCAACTATACAGCGCGCCATATTGTTCCTTGCGAATTTACGGTTCCGCAAACATACGGCGCACAGGTACATTCTGTTGATACTGGAAGCGGCGATATTGGTGCACGCTACGGTGTGATGGCGCAGTCGCTGCTTGCGTTGTTGCAGGGGCTTATGGGCAAGGCCAACCAGGGCAAAACGCTGATACAGCTGGTGGTGCCCTATTCAGGTAATGGCACTGATGAGCGCGAACTTTTTACGGGTTTGGTAGGCATGCTGGAAACAGCAAATGCTGAACACCCTACTATATTTGGGCAGGTTATCGAAGTGCCGGCGGATATTACGCCTGATAGGGTGGCATCCCTGCTGGCTGCTGAGGGGGGTTCTAACCATAAGCGAGTCCGTTACTATCAGGGGTACCGCTATATATATAAGTGGCAGGATACAGCACCAGTTAGCTCCCCCCACCAGCCCCTCTCCGATCAGGCCGTTGGTAAGGTCAGCCTGATTACCGGCGGTTTGGGTGGTTTGGGCCGCCTTGTCGCTACAGATATTGCCGCAGGCCAAAAGGATGCTGTGCTTATTTTGGCTGGCAGATCCCCACTGGATGAGGAACATACAGCCTTTATGGAAGGTTTTCGCCGCTTGGGTGCAACCGTTCAATATATTCAGGTGGATGTAGCCGATAAGGCTGCTGTTGCACATATGGTTGGCCAAATCCAAATGCAGCACGGCAGTTTAAATAATGTGTTCCACTGTGCGGGTTGCTTGCGTGACGGGTATATTCAGCACAAGAATAAAACAGACCTGCTTGCTGTGATGGCACCAAAAGTATCGGGGGCTTTGGCGTTACAAGAGGCTTGCCGCACGGTAAATCTGGACGCTTTTGTTTTATTCTCGTCTTTGGCGGGGGTAACTGGGAACGAGGGGCAGGCAGACTATGCAGCCGCAAATGGATTTTTGGATGCATTGGCCGAAGGAAGCGGCGGAAAAATAACGTCTATCAACTGGCCGTTATGGCGGTATGGTGGCATGCAGGTTGATAAAGCCGTTGAAGAAATGCTGCATCAGCAGATGGGTCAAAGGCCACTGGAAACAGCGGAGGGCCTAGCGGCACTATCTTATATCTTAAAGGCTGATTTGGTCCGGGTTGCGGTGGTGGCTGGCGCAACGGCGCGCATTCGTGAGTATTTCGCTGACCGTGCTCAATTTGCGCATACTGTGGCCAATGCACCTCAAAATGCCGAGAACACGCAGGTAATAAACCCTGAGGGCGTGGGCGAGAAGCAGTTGAGGGCAAGTATTCTTATGGCCCTTGGTAAACTGTTTGCGAAAGCCAGTGGGTTTGCAGCCAACGATATCGATACTGGCACGTTGTTAGAAGAATACGGCATCGATTCTTTGATGATTACGCGTTTGAATGGGGCGCTGGATAAGGTTTTTGGGGCGCTACCTAAAACGCTTTTTTTCCAGTACCGTACATTGCAAGAGATTGCGGATTATCTGTTGCGCGAACAGCGCCAAAGTTGCCAGAATTGGATAGGCCATGCCGCTCATCAGCCCAAGAATACGCCTGCACCATCAAAAGATGGCGACCAAAAAACAATCTTACAACCAGCGAGGCATTATTCAACCGGGGTTGAGCCTGTTGCTATCGTTGGTCTCAATGGCCAGTACCCGGGCGGCGATGATCTTGATGATTTATGGGCAACGTTAAGTTCTGATATTGATGTGATCGGTGAAATCCCGGAAGGGCGCTGGCCTTTAGACGGGTTTTATCACGCGGAGCCAGACGCAGCCGTGCGACAAGGTATGAGCTATGCAAAATGGGGCGCCTTCCTGAAAGGGTTTGCCGATTTTGACCCGTTATTTTTCAAAATATCGCCGCGTGATGCCGCCGCAATGGACCCACAGGAACGCTTATTTCTGATGAGCGCATGGGGGGCTTGCGAGGATGCTGGTTACAGCCCAGAACGCTTGCGGAAGCTTACAAGTGGGCAAGTTGGTGTTTTTGCTGGGGTGACAAAAACCGGCTTTGCCCTGCACGGCCCGTTTGAAAGCAACGAAGGGGCTATGGTGCGTCCAGCAACATCTTTTGCCAGTGTTGCGAATAGGGTTTCGCATGCGCTTGATATTTCTGGCCCCAGCATGCCAGTTGACACCATGTGCTCGTCATCCTTAACAGCCATCCACGAAGCTTGCGCTTATGTTCGGTCTCATGACGGTGCTATGGCTTTGGCGGGTGGGGTAAATCTGTATCTGCATCCTTCAAACTTTGTCGAATTATGTGCGGCTGGAATGCTTAGCATCGATGGGCGCTGCAAAAGCTTTGGCGAGGGCGCAAATGGATTTGTGCCCGGAGAGGGCGTTGGATGTGTGCTTTTGAAACCCCTGTCACGTGCGGTGGCAGACGGTGATAATATTCACGCTGTTATTCGCGGCAGTGCTGTAAACCACGGCGGGCGTAATCATGGCTATACTGTTCCTAATCCGGCAGCGCAAAGCGATGTTATTCGCTCAGCAATGCAGCAAGCTGGTGTTACAGCCGATGAGGTGGGTTATATCGAAGCCCACGGGACCGGGACTGCACTGGGGGACCCAATTGAAGTGGAAGGGCTGACACAGGCCTTTCGGGTAGATACCGACGATACCGGCTATTGTGCGCTCGGGTCTGTTAAATCAGTAATGGGGCATCTTGAGGCGGCGGCGGGCATTGCCGGACTGACCAAAATTGTCTTGCAAATGAAACATGGTGCATTGGCACCAACCCGCCATGCTGCCACTATCAACCCCAACATAGATTTTACAGCCACGCCATTTGTGTTGCAGCGCAGGGGCGCATTGTGGCCCGCTTCAAAACCACATATTGCCGGTCTTTCGTCCTTTGGGGCGGGGGGCGCGAATGCTCATATGATTATTGAGGCTTGGCCCAGCCCTGACGAGAATACACAGCCGGTATCATCTGGGGGTGATACACACGCGGTGATCTTGTCAGCCCGGTCCCCAGAACAGTTGCACCTTCAAGCGGCGCGCCTTATGGCCTTTTTGGAAAAACATCAGGGGACGGGCAGTGTGCCTCAAAGCGGTCGCGTCTCACAGGCCGTCTTAATTGAACAGTTAGCAATGTTGTTGGATGTTGGCGTTGACGATATTGAGCCAGACGATTCATTCGATGTTTTGGGCATGGAACCAAGACACTGGATGGCGTTAGAGCGCTGGCTAACGGATGAGTATAACATCAGGTTGGACATTGCTGATATTGGCCGCTTCGCTACCCCTCTTGAACTGGACGAGTTGCTTACGGGCGCTAATGGAGTAAAGCCAGATACTTCTACCATTGATCTTGGTGATATCGCCTACACGCTGCAAGTAGGGAGGGCGGCGATGCCGTGCCGTCTAAGTCTTGCGGTCAAAGATACAACTGCATTGCTTGACGGATTACGGCACTGGCTGGCGGGCCATGACGATTACCCGGGGCTTTATGTCGATCAAGGGCAAGACCAAGCTGGTGCAGTAAAAAAGCTGATCGGTGATGATATACTGGAAGAGGTTGTTGCGCGCCACTGGCATCAGGGGCGTGTTGATACGGTTGCGCAATTATGGGCTGTAGGTATTGAGGTTGATTGGCCAACATTACGGGCAGGGTCTTCTCAGAGCATTATACCCTTGCCAACCTATCCTTTTGCCCGCGAACAATATTGGATACCCAGCCGGCAGGCAGACCAATCTTTCGCTGGTGTAATAGCAGAAATAGACAAACATCAAGGTGCCCCAGTTTTGCTTGAAGCAACTGAGCGTCTTGAAAGCCGTTTGGCGGTCCTGTTGAAAGCCATTCTGGAAAGTGTTGCTACACCAGATATTACTAAGAAATATCAGCCATGGCACACGGCAGCCCTAGAGGCGCTCATGGAATGTGATAATACGCCGGATGTAACCCTCGATCAGGCTTGGGATACATGGCGCGCAGAGGCCGTTCTTTTAGACACAAATATGGCACAAACGGCCTTGGCTGAGACAGCCTTGCTGTCCCTGCCAGAGGTTCTAATGGGGACAAGAAAAGCAACTGATGTGTTGTTCCCGGGCGGGTCGTTAGAACAAGTTGAAGCCGTTTATAAGGAAAACCCAATAGCGGGTAGATTTAGCCAAACTTTGGCTCAGGCTGCGGCTGCCTTTGTTCAGGAAAAAGCCCGGCAGGCACCGGGTAAGGCTATTCGGATACTGGAAATTGGCGCAGGCACTGGAGGGACTAGCGAAAAGGTTTTCCGTGCCCTTCATCCGTACAAGGATGGTGTAACTGAATATTGTTATAGTGATATTTCGCGGGCGTTTTTAATTCATGCTGAACGCGAATATGCCGCTGAGGTTCCCTACTTGAGCACTGCTATTTTTGACGTGGAAAAACCACTGCTGGAGCAGGATATTGAAGCGGGCAGTTATGATTTAATTATTGCCGCCAACGTATTACACGCAACCGCAGACATACAGCAAACACTGTCAACAGTAGGCAAGCTACTGCGCGCTGGGGGCTTGCTGCTAATCAATGAAACCAGCCAGGCAACGTTGTTTACGCATATTACATTTGGGTTGCTGGATGGCTGGTGGCGGTTCACTGACCCGGAACGGCGTATTGCGGGAACCCCGTCGTTAACAGGGGACCGCTGGCAACAGGAATTTTCACAATTAGGGCTGAAGAATATTGCAGTCTCCTCAGTCGAGGAAAAACTGTTGGGGCAACAAATTCTTGCGGCACAAGCGCCCATGCTAAAAGCCGATGACCAGCGCCGTGTGGCAAAGGCTGCACCCGCCCATTTATCTGCTACAAGCGCCCATGTGCCAGCAATGTCCACGCCGGACAATAGCGAAACAGTCAGTGGAAGCATTGCGGGAAACCCTGACCATAATCTCCGTGATATCATTATGGGTCATCTGGCCACCACCTTGAATATGCCGGTTGCCAAAATTGGTGTTGATCAGGCATTTTCTGATCTTGGCATGGATTCTATTTTGGGTGCGGACTGGGTGCGCCGGTTGCGTAACAGTTTGAATATTGAACTGGAACAAACCGAATTATATGATTTTTCTAATGTGGTTCAGCTTGAAAAATATATATCGGAAACTTGGCCGAATATCCTGACTGATTTGGATCAAAAGGCCCCTCGTCAGGTACCTGAGGCAGACCAAACAGTTCAGCAACATCACACGCCTCTTGAAAACCATACTACCACAATAAAGCATGGCACGACTAATCGGGGACCTGTGGCCATTGTTGGGATGAGTGGGCAATTTGCAGGCTCTGATACGATTGAAGATTTGTGGGAGCATCTTATTGCTGGGGACGATCTGGTGGAACCCGTAACCCGGTTTGATCATACCCAATATTATGCTGATACCGAAGCTGGCAGCTATGGTGATAGGGGTAGCTTCTTGAAGGGTGTTGACCAATTTGATCCTGTCTTTTTTGGCATATCGGGTTTGGAAGCAACCTATATGGACCCCCAGCAAAGGCTGTTCCTGCAGGAATGCTGGAAAGCTTTAGAGCACGCAGGTCACGGCGGGGACGATATGACCGGGCGGCGCTGCGGGGTGTTTGTTGGCTGTAGCCACGGTGATTATCAGCAATTATTTACCGAGGAACCGCCCGGCCAAGCTTTTTGGGGGAATACTAGTTCCTTAATTCCGGCGCGGATATCTTATTGTCTTGATTTAAAAGGGCCTGCTGTGGCGGTGGATACCGCTTGTTCCAGCTCGTTAGTTGCGGTTCATATGGCCTGTCAAAGCTTGTGGAGCGGGGACTCTGAAATGGCTTTGGCTGGCGGCGTGTTTGTCCAATCTGGGTCACGCTTTTTCCGGTCTGCAAATCAGGCGAAGATGTTGTCCCCTAGCGGCAGGTGTGCGGCCTTCGGCGCTGGCGCTGACGGCATTGTGCCGGGGGAAGCCGTTGCAGCCTTGCTACTAAGGCCACTTTCACAAGCGCTTGCAGACGGCGATACCATCCACGGTGTGATTATCGGTAGCGGTATTAATCAAGATGGGGCCACCAACGGTATTACGGCCCCTAGCGCCAAATCACAGGAAAATATGATCCGGCAGGTCCAATCTGATTTTGGCATTGATGCGGACACTATTGGCATGATCGAGGCACACGGCACTGGTACGCCGCTGGGTGATCCGATTGAATATACAGCATTAAGCCGTATTTTTGAGCCGACTGCGGACAGTGAACCGTCAATTTTCTTAGGCTCGATAAAGTCTAACATTGGTCATGCTACAACCGCTGCCGGGATTAGTGGATTGATGCGGGCGCTGTTGAGCTTGAAGCATAAAAAGATACCACCTTCATTGCATGCAACGGTTAAAAACCCGGCTATTCCAATTGATAAAGGCCCCTTCCTGATAAACAATGATGTTATGCCTTGGCAGTCTAAAGATGGGCAGCTGCGCCGCGCTGGGATCAATGCGTTTGGGTTTAGTGGCACCAATGCCCATGTAGTTATCGAGGAAGCCCCTAAGCAAATAGAAAGCACAAATACAGCGCCTGCTTATTTGTTTGTCCTATCCGCACGCAACGGGGATCAGTTACGCAGTCAGGCTGAGCGGATGTTGGGCCACCTTGAGGCAGATAGCTTCGAGCATTTAGGTCAAACCGCGCAAGATGTTGCCTTTACTCTAATGATGGGCCGTCGGCATTTCCACCATCGCTTGTCTGTGGTGGCGGATACTACGGATGATTTTGCTGAAAAATTGCATGCATGGTTGGCAGGTCAAGATCAACCGGATGTAACTCTGAACGAAGTTGACCTTAAAGAATACCGTGCGGATAAGTCGGCGATAGACCAGGCCAATGCCCTGCTGAATATTGTGTCTGGGGACCAGTTCCCAGAAGATGAGCCAGAGTATGCGCGTTATTGCAATGCCTTGCGGCTTGCGGCAAATCTTTTTGCCAAAGGGCATAAAATATCTTTTGAGAAGCTGTTTTCAGCCTCCTGCAAGCGTGTGCCGTTACCAACATATCCCTTTTCGAATAAAAGCTATTGGGTGGGCGATGCACCGCATAAACCATCGGCTCAATCACAGCATTCAGTACCTATCAGTATTGAACCAAAGCCAGTGGTTGATGCGAAAAAACCTGCCCTACCTGAGAAAAACCCTCATGTGGATGGAGGCATTAGCCTTGCTAGTGCTGCGGCATATGCTCTGGCGGCGCCCACCCTACAAGCTGCCCCCAAGATCCTTCTACGCCCTTTAGGCAACACTGGCACTTATCACACAGATGAAGCCGTAGAAGCTGCCGTATCAGAACAGACAAAAGACGCTGTGCGCATTCTCCGCTTGGATGCGCCTTTTCAACAATCGGCCAATGCGCTGCGCAAGGCTTTGGCTTTGGCCGAGCAGGATGAGCATGTAAATACTGTGCTTATCACCGGCGGTGAAAACTGGAACAGCGGCGCGCTGGATATGCTTGAAGCCGATACTCTTACGGCCGCATGGCAGTGCACTTTGCCTGTGGTGGCTGCAATTAACGCGTCGGCATCAGGCGGCGGGGTTGCTATGGCTCTGCTAGCTGATTTTGTTGTCCTTGGGGAGGACATCCTGCTTGGGTGCGGTCCTGCGATCAATGAGGGCAATCAAGATAAATATCTGCGCCGTTTCGCTTCTGATGTTGTGCAAAAATTACTGCAGCCGGGCCAGTCTGTTCCTGTAAGTGATCTAACAGCAGAAGATAGTTGCCTTAGGTTTGCCGCTGCACCACAGGTGGAAACACTAGCGACGGAATTAGCTACTGACCTTGCCGCCGCGCCGCGCACATCCCTTCGGATTTTAAAGCAACATATGCGCAATACTTTGCCTGCTTTCACGTATGAGGAAACATGCCAGAATGCGGCGAATTTATTGGCATTGATAACATCAGCAAGCCCCAAGCAAGGCGCAAGCAGTGACACGCCTATTCCGCTGAAGACAAATGTGGTGACATTATCGCACATGGATGATGGCGTGCTGGTGTTGCAGCTGGTTGAAAAGGAGGCCTGTAACAGCTTTACGCCAGCCTTGATGGATGGTCTTGAAGAAGCCTTCGGCGCTATCGCACTGCAGCAGACTGCAAAAGTGGTCGTTATGACCGGGTATGATAGCTATTTTGCGTGTGGCGGCACCGCCGACGGATTGTCGAAATTGCAAGCGGGGGCCACACGGTTTACTGACCGCCAAATATATAATCTGCCGATAACATGTGAGCTGCCTGTTATTGCCGCGATGCAAGGCCATGCCATTGGTGCAGGCTGGTCACTAGGTATGTTCTGCGATATGGCGCTGTTTGCCGCTGAAGGGGTCTATCACAGCAATTACATGTGGTATGGGTTTACCCCCGGGGCAGGCGCTACCCTTATTTTCCCGTACAAGCTTGGGGATGATCTGGGCCGAGAAATACTGTTCAGTGCAAAAGAATACCGGGGGATTGATCTTGCCCAGCGGTCACCAAGATTACAGGTGTTACCAGCGAAAGAAGTGCTAAGTGAAGCGCTTCATCTGGCCCACGCCTTAGCCACTCATTCACGCAAGGATTTGGTGGCAGCCAAAGCGGCGTTAGCCAAACCGGTGCTGGCGCACCTAGAGCGTGTGCTTGGCCAGGAACTGGCGATGCATGAAAAAACTTTCATAGGCAACCAGCGTGTGCAAGCACGTATTGCTGAAAAATTCGCGGTTGTGTCTGATGAGGCTGTAAATGAGGATGTGTCTGTCGGCACGCATGTATCCCCCAAGCGTGAAGGTGCCAGCAGTATAGTTGATATGCGCACTCAGGTCGTCGCAACTCTAGCCGAAGAATTAATGATTTCCCCCGACGAAATCCGGGATGATATGAGCTTTTTGGATTTGGGGCTGGATAGTATCCTAGCTGTAACATGGGTGCGACGCCTCAATGCTTTGTTTGATGCTGATTTTAGTGCAACGCTGGTTTATTCCTGCCCAACTGTGGGGGCGATCGTTACGCATATAACTGAATTTCATCCGGATATGGAAACGCCGGGTGCAGGACCAGAAGCGCCTGTTGCTGCAGATGACGCCACTCAACAAAAGGCTGCGGCTATTAGGGCGGGAGAGGGTGAGAAAACAGGCGCTGGGAATAGCACATCTGAAATGAGAGAGCAGATCGTCGCCACCTTGGCAGAGGAACTTATGATCCCTGTGGATGAAATCCGGGACGATATGAGCTTCTTGGATTTGGGTTTGGATAGCATTCTGGCCGTTACTTGGGTTAGGCACCTTAACATACTATTCAGTATTGAGCTGCCAGCCACTGCCGTTTATGCACAACCAAGCGTTGGTATGATGGTGGCCTATATAGTGAATTTATTGCCAGAGAGACAGGTGCGACAAGCAGGGTCAATATCACAATCTAACCCAGTGACGACTGTGGCAAACATCGCGCCGCCGCCTGAGGTCACAGAGCAGGGTGGAAATACATCGGATGCGGTGGTGATCATCGGGGCATCGGGCAGTTTTCCAAAGGCGAAGGATCTTGCCGAGTTTTGGTCCAATATCAGCGCAGGATTAGACTGTATTGAGGAAGTGCCCGAAGACCGCTGGGATGTGAAACGGTTTTATCACCCCGACCAACAAAATCCCGGCACTTCTTACTGCAAATGGATGGGGCGGATCGACAATGTAGACCAGTTTGATCCGGCTTTTTTCAATATTACGCCAAGGGAAGCTGAACTGATGGACCCGCAGCAGCGGCTGTTTCTTCAGCATGCATGGCACGCGATAGAAAATGCAGCGATTGATCCTCTCTCGCTCGCGGGGGAGAAATGTGGGGTTTATGCGGCTTCTGGTGCCAGTGGCTACAGTGATCTTATTACAGAACGAAACGCTTATAGCCTTTCTGGAAATTCGGGGTCAATTTTGGCCGCACGGATTTCGTATTTTCTGGATTTACGTGGCCCGAGCCTTTCGATTGATACGGCCTGTTCTAGCTCGCTGGTGGCCATTGCCGAGGCTTGTGATAATTTACTGGTCAAGCGGTGCGACATGGCCTTGGCTGGCGGTGTCAGCGTGATGATTGGCCCTGAAATGTTCATTGATACCAGCAAGGTAAGCATGCTATCGAAAACAGGGCGCTGTTATGCGTTCGATCAACGTGCCAATGGGTTTGTCCCCGGTGAAGGAATAGGCATTGTTGTACTGAAACGGCTGGAGGATGCCTTGCGCGATGGGGACCCAATTCGGGCCGTGATCCGTGGGTGGGGTGTTAATCAGGATGGGCGCACAAATGGCATTACCGCACCCAATCCGCAGGCACAAACAAGTTTGATGCGGGACGTTTATCAGCGCTTTGATATTGATCCGGCCACGATAGATCTGGTGGAATGCCACGGAACAGGCACCCCCCTTGGCGACCCTATTGAGATTGAAGGCCTAACAGGCGCCTTTAAAGGCGTGAAGCGCCGTAGCGACCCTTGTGCGCTGGGGTCAGTGAAAAGTAATGTTGGGCATTTGTTGGCCGCTGCTGGTGTGGCAGGCGTTTTAAAATCAGTGCTGGCGTTAGAACATAAACAAAAACCACCATCAGTACATTTTGAAAACTGTAACGCGCATATCTCGTTTGATGAAACGCCGTTTGTGGTCAATACATCGCTTCAGGAATGGGAAGCACCAAAAGGGTATGCCCGCCGGGTGGCCGTTAGCGCTTTTGGCTTTAGCGGTACAAATGCGCATTTGGTTTTGGAAGAACCGGCAATCCCTGCTGCCGAAGCACCATCTGATGGCCCTTGGTTGTTTACCTTATCGGCTAAAAATGCAGAACGCCTATCGGCTTATACGGCGCGGATGGAAGCCTTTGTTTCAAATCAAACGGAACTGGATTTGGCGGCACTTGCTTATAGCTTGCAAATAGGGCGCTGTGATTTTATTCACCGTTTGGCGTTTGTTTATTCAAGCCGGAAAGACTTGCTACAAAGCCTCAGTACAGTTCGGTTAGCTGAGGGCAAATCGGACATCTATATTTCTGGTTCCCGCCCTGAAAACACTAGCCCCTTTGACGGGGACGAAGACATGGAAGCTTTGGTGGAGCGGTGGTTGAAATCTGGCCAGCGGGCCAAATTAAACAATCTGGCTAAAATGTGGGTTGGGGGTATGGATGTCGATTGGAAAATGGCACCGATTGCCAAGCGTATTCCTGTGCCGGGGTATCCCTTTGCGGAAGGTCGCTACTGGGTGGCTGCGGATAACAGCGAACAATTTAGTATAGCAGAGAAAGCCATTCAGTCGCATCAAGCTGGACAGCCTACGCAGCCAGAAAATAGCGACGGAATGCTTGCTGAGGCTGTCCGTGTGCCGGTCTTTTTAAATGGGCATGCAGGGGCGGTCCCCAAAGCCACCACTAATGGAAGTGCTTATTTGCCGGGTTTGCTGTTGTCTGAATTGGCGCGGGAAGCTTTGGAGCAAGCGAGAGAGCAACCCGTCCACGGCTTAAAGCATATGCTTTGGGGTGCGCCCGTTCCGCTTGATGATGTTGGTCAGGGGCTGGACATCCTTATTTCAAATGATGAGGAAGGCCAATTCTACCGGGTTGAGGCAGCGGGATCAGAGGACTGTGAAGGCACGCTGTTTCATCTGGCTGAGCAAATTTCTGAGGGTGAGCAGACATTTAGGCCCGAGGATGTCAGGCCTGAAACATTCCACTCTGGCAGGGATGCAAGCGCCGCCTTTACCGCCTTCACATGCTCTGATGATGTGGAAAATCAGGGTATTAAGGTGCGGAAAACCTTTATGGATGAGGATGTTCTGACAGCTCAGTTAGAGCGAGTTTCTGGGCCACCAGGCCCGGCAAACAGCGGCGTGTTTGATGTGCACTATCTTTCCGTGGTGGGGCTTATGGCGGCCTTTAGGCAAAGCTCACAAAATGGCAACAGCGCAGAAGCGCAGCCAGTACTGTTACCTTCTGCACTTGAAAGTATGGTGAGCTATGGAGCGTTGGAAGACACAACATGGCTACGCATCTGGTCGCACCAGGGGGGCAGTGATAACCAGCAGGCAACTGCGGTTTTCTACGGCGAAGACGGTACGGTACGCCTTGTCTTGAATAATTTATATTTGGTCCCGGAAGGGAAAAACCACTCAATTCGATTGAATGGGTAAAGTGAAATGATGATGGAAAAAACTAAAAAAATAGCGATCATCGGCGGTGGCCCAACTGGCATTGGGGTTGGGCGTGAATTGGCGGATGCGGGTTTCGAGTTTGACCTGTATGAAGCAGAAGCGGACTTTGGCGGTGTGTGGAATTCAACTGCGGCCTGTGGCCGGGCTTACCGTTCGCTTCACCTTATTTCGCCCAAATTTAATACGCAGGTACCTGATTTTCCCATGCCGGATGATTATCCTGATTATCCAAACCATAAACAAATGCTGGCTTACATTCGGTCATTTGCACGGGAGTTCGGGCTGTATGAACGGACGCAATTTAATGCGCCGATCGCCCGATTGGAGCCTGTTGGTCCCCAGTGGCTATTGGAAACAAAAGCTGGCCAGCAGAATCATTATGATTTGGTGATTATTGCCACTGGTTTACAACGTGTGCCACGCTATGCTGAATATCCGGGTGAATTTACCGGCGAAACACTACATGCACGTGATTATAAGACATCGCAGCAATTATTAGACAAACGCGTATTGGTAATCGGCGGCGGCAACTCTGGCTGTGATTTTGCTGTGGATGCAGTGCATACGGCCACAGAAGTGTATCACAGTACTCGGCGCGGGTATTATTTCCAACCAAAATTCATCGACGGCAAGCCAACGCCGCAGTGGATGATAGAACTTGGCAGTAAATTTAAAACCAAAGAAGAAACTCTGGCATACATTCAGGAAGTTTTCCGCATGTCTGGTTTTGATGGTGAGGATTACGGCTTGCCGCGCCCGGATTATCCGTTGGACGGTGCGCATCCGGTGATGAATTCGCAAATCCTGTATCATATTGGCCATCAAGATGTGATCCCTAAGGGGGATATCAAATCTATGGACGGTAAAACAGTGCATTTTCTTGATGATACGCATGTTGAGGTGGACATTATTTTGCACGCGACGGGCTATAAACGAGATTTTCCATTCCTGAATCGTAGCCATTTGGAGTGGAACAAGGATATCCCTGATTTGTTTTTGCATGCTGTGCCGCGTAATCACGACAACCTTCTTTTCATGGGCTATATCAATACGGCGGCGGGGCTGGGTGATGGCCTGAAAACGCAGGGTTTGTTTGTGCGCAACTATGCAAAAGCCCTGTTTGAAAACCTGCCGGGACTGCATCAGTTTCTTGAAGCCAAAAAAATAGACCATCCTGATTTAGGACAAACTTATTATATCGATTCTTATCGGCATCAATGGGAAGCTGATCTTTGGAAATTACTAGGACATTCCCGGCGGTACCGGGAAATGTTGGTGTCCGGATAAAATGACGTCATCAGACACATATACCCTTAAGGCCCGTATGGCTGCTCAGCTGGAAGCTGAACTGCTGGAACGTGCGCAAAAGCGCTGTAAAGAGAATGCGAATATGGCAGCCCTGAAGGCGTCCCGGACGCCTGATATGCAATCCAGTGCGCCCAAGCTTCAGATAACCCCGAAGGAACCTGACGAAGCGAGCCGTCTGGCATTTGATGTGGCACGGCTAGCTGGCGAAGCTTTACATATTCCTGAAGACCAGTTGGATCCAACTGAAAATCTGGCTAATTTTGGTGTGGATTCCATCGCTATTACCGAAGTGATGTTACGCATATCGCGCTTTTTTGGCATATCGGTAGCGCCGACAACTTTCTTTGAAGCCAAACATCTGGACGATTTAAGCGCTATTTTGCAAAGTCGTTACGGTAAAGCCATCGCGGCATTTTACGACAAGCAACCCCAAAAGGATGAGGCCGTATCTGATGTGCCGCAGCCGCAGGCGTGGACGGCACCCAAGGCATGGTTGAAACGCCATCAGGCTGCTCAGGTTGCAGTAAGTATAGCCCTAGTTGGCGCGTCAGATGCAGCCCCAGGTATAGCCTCAAAAAAAGCTGCAGAGACGGCCTCTAAACTACAGGGGCAAGCTTCACCAGTTCTTGTACCTGAAGCGCAATCTACGCCAAATGCTTCTGCCAAAGGCAGGCCTGCACCGCGCGCAAGCAACCCGGAAGAACCAATCGCGGTTATCTCGATGGAAGGCGCGTTCCCGCGTAGTGCAGATATTGCAGCCTTGGCAGTCCATTTACAAAATGGGGATGATTGTATCGAGGAAGTGCCGGCTGATCGCTGGGATTGGCGCAGCGTGGACGGAGACCCTAAGAAGGGGCCGTATACCCCTGTAAAATATGGTGGTTTTGTACCTCAGCACGATAGGTTTGATGCAGCCTTCTTTAACATATCCCCACGGGAAGCAGAATTGATCGACCCACAGCACAGGGTGTTTATGACCTCTGTATGGAAGTTGATTGAAAAAGCCGGGTATGCCTCTGGTTCGTTATCAGGGAAGAAAGTTAGTATTTTCCTTGGCATCAATCTTTTGGACCATGTTGATGCTGTGAACCGTGCGGGTATTATGGACGCAAGGCAGATGACGGGGCTTGGGCATGCTTTTTGCCCTAACAGGCTTTCCTATATGTTGGATGTGCATGGCCCTAGCCAAGTGGTGGATACCGCGTGTTCCAGTTCGCTGGTGGCAATCCACCGGGCTGTAATGAGCATCCGCCATGAAGGCTGTGAGATGGCAATCGCGGGCGGTGCCAATTTGATGCTTTCCGCCAATCAGCATATTCTTTTTTCCAAAACTGGGATGTTGGCCGAAGATGGCCGCTCAAAAACATTCTCGCAGCAGGCTGATGGATATGGCCGTGCGGATGGTGTTGGTGCGCTGCTTCTTAAGCCACTTAGGGTGGCAGAACGCGACGGAGATCAAATACTAGGTGTGATTACCGGGTCAGCAGAGCAGCATAGTGGCCAAGGTAGTTCGTTAACGGCGCCTAATTCTGCGGCACAAGCCCGAATGATTGTTGAAGCTCATCGGCGCGCTGAAGTTGACCCCCGCAGCATCGGGTATGTGGAATGCCACGGCACAGGCACTCCGCTTGGTGACCCGGCTGAAGTTGAGGGTTTGAAGCTTGCTTTTGCCCAGCGCTATGAAGATTTAGGGCTTGATACACCCACCACACCGTATGTGGGCTTAGGAACCGTTAAATCCAATATTGGCCATACCGAAACCGCGGCGGGTGTTGCTGGTGTGATTAAGACACTTCTATCATTGCAACAGCGCACGCTATTTAAAACGCTTCACTGCGCGGATGTAAATCCGTTGCTGGAGTTGGATGATACGCCCTTTTATCTGATGCAAGAAGCGGGTGCTTGGAATGCGGCAAAAATAGATGGCAAAGAGGTGCCAAGGCGCGCCTGTGTTAGTTCCTTTGGGGCAGGGGGCGGCAATGCCCATATTGTTCTGGAAGAATACCAACCACCAGCGCCTGAGCGTTGTCGAGATACTGTTGTGACACGGCCAGTGGTGATCCCGCTATCAGCCAAAAGTGCAACAGCGCTTGGAAAAATGGCGGGGAACTTGCGCGCTTTTGTAGTGGGGATATCGCTCGATGATTTGGCTTATACGCTTCAGGTTGGGCGGGATGCAATGCGCTACCGGGCTGCGTTTGTTGCTTTAAGTAGCGATGATCTTCTTACTCAGATTGATGCTTTTATAGGCGGGCAAAACGGGCCAGATAATAGTGAAATTATAGAAGGGGTTGCAGCTAGGGGCAGCAAGATTACGGTTGACCCTAAAGGGCATGACCCTGTTACGCTGGCCCGAAAGTGGGCTGAGGGTGCGACTGTAAACTGGGACAGGCTATATGCTAAGACCGGCAATCGACGTATTCAATTACCAACTTATCCGTTTGACACTAAAAAGTTTTCACTACCCGGTCAGGCACCGGAAGGTTGCGCACCAGCTGATGTTGTGCCGTCTATACCTAGGTTATTGTTGCCAACACCAGCGGGCGAAAATTGCTTTAGCTTAACCTTGTCAGGAGATGAATTTTTTCTCAGGGATCATCAGGTAATGGGGAAAGCTATCCTTCCTGGGGTCGCCTATTTGGAGATGGTGCGAGCATCAGCTGCCCAGATTTTGGAAGATACTATTCAGCTTAGCAATGTGGTTTGGTTAAAGCCGCTTGTTATTGAAGCGCGAACAACCCTAAACATTGAATTTAGCAAGCTGGACGAAGGTGCACTTCAAGCACGCATTTATCATCTAACTGAGGCTGGCGGGCGCACTGAGCATGCTCAGGTTAAAGTAAAGTCCGCGCAAACTGCCGAAATGCCAATGGTTGATATTGCGGCCATTCAGGCAACTCACCAGCAACACCATGAAGCAAGCCAAGTCTATTCCGTGTTTGCCAGCATGGGGCTTGTGTATGGGCCAGGGCATCAGTCTGTAGCAGATATTTCAGTGGGTACGGCTAAGGCTGGCGGGCGGCAAGTGTTGGGCCGGCTTGTCTTACCGGGAGTTGTACCACAGGAAGCGGACAGTTTTGGCCTGCACCCTAGCTTGATGGACGGCGCTTTTCAGGCTGTAGCGGGCATGGTTCTGCAAGCAGATGGGTCTGCCCCGCAGGAAACGGCCCTGCCTTTTGCGCTTGATAGTCTGGTGCAATTTGGCCCGTGGGAATCCAATATGTGGGTTCATATTCAAACTGCAAGCTTAGAACGGGCCGGTAGCCAAATCCAAAAAGCTGACATTGATCTGATAGGGGGTGACGGAACAGTACGCGTTCGTATAGAGGGCTTTACGGCGCGAAAAGCGGTGAACAAACAGGCCCCAGCTATGGGCGCACATTTGTTCCAGCCTGTGTGGCAGCCGCTTGAGGATAAAGCGCATGTGCCTAAAGGTTTTGTAGAGCGGCATCTTTATCTGGCAGAGGAATTCTATACGGATGCTAAATGGCATGCTGCCCGCGAGGGATGGGGTATTCACTCCCTTGGGGCGTATGCATCTGGGTCATTGGCGGAAACATACGGACACTTGGCGACGCAATTGTTGGCTGGGCTGCAAGGGCTAACAAAACCAGCAAGGATGCAGCCAACCCTTTTACAAATTCTGGTGCCAGAAGATATTGAGCGTGAGCCTTTGACCGGGCTTACAGGCATGATCCGCTCAGCGGCGAAAGAATATGCGGCGCTGCATGTGCAATTTATTACCGCTAACCCGGATGTGACGGTTGACGCACTGCTGCGTAATCTTGACCGGGCTATTGCGGCTCCGTCAGGGGCCAGGTTGCGGATTTCAAATGCGGGTGTTCAACAAGCCGTATGGGAACACTCTAGCGTTTTAAAGGCCAAAGCAGTTTGGGCGCTGCGCGATAATGCCGCATATTTGATAACCGGTGGTAGCGGTGGGATTGCCCGGCTGTTAACGCGGTATATTTTGGATACTACAGCAGAGGCCGCCATCATCTTGGCCAGTCGCTCGCCGCTGGATTTGGCAGATGCAGTGTGGCTGACAAACAGCGAAAGGGCACGTGTTCGCCACATAACCGTTGATGTTGCGGATATGGACAGTGTTTCACAGTTGGTGGCTGACATTGATAGTAATCATCAGCAGATAAGTGGGGTATTCCACGCAGCAGGGGTGTTGGACGACAAGGCCTTGTCGGCGAAAAGTGCGGCAAGTTTGGCTAAAATATTAGCGCCCAAAGTGGCCGGCGTTGAAAATTTGGATAAGGCACTTGGCACGCAGCCGTTGGATTTCATGATTTTGTTCTCGTCTATTTCCAGTGCGCTTGGAAATCCAGGGCAAACTGATTATGCTGCGGCAAATGGCTTCATGGACGGGTACGCGCTGATGCGAGACGCACGGCGTGAGCGCGGTTTGTGTTTCGGCACGACAGTCTCAATTGCGTGGCCTTTGTGGCAAGACGGCGGAATGGAGATGGCCAAATCTGGCCAAACGAACATGACCCGCTTAACAGGCCTGACCCTGTTGCAAACGGATGATGCGCTGGCCGCAATGGAGGCCATAATGCGCAGTGATGCTGGGCACTGTTTGGTCACTTCCGGTAATTTAGACCAAATTCACCGTTTGGTGAAAAATGAAGACGCTACAAAAATTGTTGCCTCGAAAATCCCTGAAAAAGGGGTGAATGCATCGCAGTCTATTGCCCAAATAAATACCACAGAAAGCCTGCAAAGCTGCTTGATGAGCGCCTTGAAACGGATTGTCAGTGAGCAGTTGAAAGTTTCCGTGGAAGATTTGGACCCGGAAGAACAACTGCCTGAATATGGTTTTGATTCTATTGGTTTCGCGCAGTTGGCCAATGCGCTGAATGAGCATTTCTCCTTGGACATTATCCCAACGCTTTTCTTTGAGTGCCCAACCCTTAGAGAGCTATCAGAGTATCTAATCAGTGAACATGGTGACGCCGTTATAACAGTGCTTGGGGGCGCGACCAAGCAGCCCACAGTTGAGGATAGCGATAAAGGCAGGGAAGCTGTTGAGGACGCATTTGAGGCCAAGTCGCAGCCTTTTACGCCTAGAGCACCAACGGCCATTAGTGAGCTGCAAGACGAGGCCATTGCTATTGTGGGCATGTCAGGTCAGTTTCCTCAGGCCCCGAATTTAGAAGTCTATTGGCGCAATTTATCTTCAAATCTGGATGCGATCTCGGAAATTCCTGAAGACCGCTGGAATTGGAAAGACTATTGGGGGGACCCGTTATCACAGCCGGGGCGCACAAATATTAAATGGGGAGGCTTCATTGATAATGTTGGCGCTTTCGATCCTGACTTTTTTGGTATTTCCCGTCCAGAGGCACGGTTAATAGACCCACAGCAGCGGCTGCTTTTAACCGAAGCATGGCGCTTGATGGAAGATGCAGGATATGCCCCCCACACCTTGTCAGGCTCAAACACTGGCGTCTTTATTGGTACGGCAGATTCTGCTTATGGCCGTATTGTTGCCGATGATATAGAGAAGATAGAAGGCTATACAATGGCCGGTTTGGCCCCGTCACTGGGACCAAACCGGATCAGCTATTATTATAATTTGCGTGGCCCCAGTGTGGCTGTGGAAACTGCGTGTTCAAGCGCGCTTGTTGCTGTTCACCGGGCCATTGAAGCAATTGAAGCAGGGCGCTGTGACAGTGCTATAGCTGGTGGGATAAATCTATTGCTATCCCCTCATACGTATGTTGGCTTTTCCAAAGCGGGTATGTTGTCCCCTGAGGGGCGCTGCAAAACCTTTGGGGCTGACGCTAACGGCTATGCCCGCGGTGAAGGGGTGGGGCTGGTTTATCTTAAAAAACTGTCAGCGGCAAAACGTGATGGAGACCGTATTTTGGCGGTTGTCCGTGCCAGCGGTGAAAATCACGGTGGGCGCGCTAGTTCTTTAACGGCACCTAACCCCAAGGCGCAGGCTGAACTGTTGCGGGATGTATACAGCCGGGCAGGGTTTGATCCGCGCACTGTTGGCTATATTGAAGCCCACGGCACCGGCACGCCGATGGGCGACCCAATTGAGGTTGAAGCCCTGAAAGTAGCCTTTGACGATCTAGGTGATGAGGCGCAAAGCCACTTTGGAGAGGCTGCCGCATCGGCCCCTTGTGGCATTGGTTCAGTTAAATCCAATATCGGACATTTGGAAATTGCGGCAGGCATTGCAGGTTTGATTAAGCTGGTGCTGCAAATCCGCAACGCAACGCTGGTTAAATCCCTGCACTGTGAGGACTTAAATCCATATTTGAAGTTGGATGACAGCGCTTTTTATGTGGTGGATAAAAACCAACCGTGGGTGCGCACTAAGGATCAGCAAGGGCAAAGCCTGCCTTACCGTGCCGGGGTTAGCAGTTTTGGTTTTGGCGGCAGCAATGCCCATATTGTGGTTGAAGAATATATAGATACTGAAACTGTAGCAGCGCAAGAAACAGCGCATAACAGCCCGCAAATGATTGTGCTTTCTGCACGCACTGAAAATCAACTACGAGAATGGGCGGGCCAATTACGATCAGCAGTGGCGGATAGCCAGGCGGGCCTAACCAGCATTGCTCATACCCTGCAGGCTTCCCGCGATGCGATGGAGCACCGCCTTGCCTTTGTTTGCGAAACAAAAGAAAGCTTGATCACAAAGCTGGATACGTATCTGAGCAAAGGTGAAGATCAGGGTCTATACACGGGCCAAATTAAAGGAAACCGGGAGACAATCTCCATTCTGGAGACAGATGCGACCTTACGGAACGCGACAGAACAATTGGTTCAGCAGGGCAGTTTTGATAGCCTGCTTGCCCTTTGGGTGCGCGGGTTCAATGTGAATTGGGCAAATATGTCGGCTGGTGAAAATATTCCCAAGGCTATGTTGCCGGGGTACCCATTTGATAAAACCATCTACTGGGGGGCGCAAACAGCACCTAAGCAAGCCCGCAGTAATCTTGCGCCTATAGCGCCAAGCTCTGTACGGCAGGAAGCCGCTGCCACAGCGCCCGTAGGGGCAAGCAAACATATTTTGGAAACCCTAGTAAATCTTGCTGCCCAAGTGCTGGAAGTGGAAGTGTCGGTTCTGGATGTGGATGTCGAATTAGGCGATTTTGGATTTGATTCAATCGTCATGACGACCTTTGCGGGCCAAGTGAATGAGGCGCTTGGGCTTGGGCTTTCTCCGGCTGATTTTTTTGAATATTCTACTTTAAGCCAGTTATCTGAGCATATCGGTGAAGCCGAGGGGATTATAGCAACTCCCGTAGCACCTGTAACTCCAGTAACTCAGGCACCTTCTCCGCCCGAACAGACACCTGAAGCCGCCCCCGTTTCCTCCTCGCCTTCTGAGCATTCCAGCATGTCTCAATCTCTTGAGGATGATCCTGTGGTTATCGTTGGGTATAGCTGTAATTTCCCAGGCGCCCCTGATGCCGCCAGTTTTTGGCGCAGTCTGGAGGCCGGAAAGGAAACTATTACGCGCATACCGGAAGACCGCTGGGATTGGCAGGCTGTGCACGGCGATCCTAAAACACAAGCGGGAAAAACCGATATCCATTGGGGCGGTTTCTGTGATGGGGTGTTTGAATTTGACCCGCTATTTTTCAATATATCCCCGCGAGAAGCGGTGTTGATGGACCCGCAACAGCGCTTGCTGATGATGCATGTCTGGAATGCTATTGAGGATGCAGGGCATGCACCAACCGCTTTAGCGGGGCAGAAGGTTGGTATTTTTGCAGGAACTGCCGCCAGTGATTATCGCCATACCATTGCCGATGCCGGTGGCAACGAAGGCTATGTGGCTACAGGGTCCGTTGCTTCCATAGGCCCCAATAGAATGAGCTATTTCCTGGACTTTCACGGCCCTAGTGAGCCTGTTGAAACAGCATGTTCCAGTTCGTTGGTGGCCTTACACCGCGCGGTGCGATCCCTTTATGAAGGGGAGTGCGACATGGCTTTGGCTGGTGGGGTCAACACAATATTGACACCGGACGCCCATGTTAATTTTTCCAAGGCGGGTATGCTGTCCCCTGACGGGCACTGCAAGACATTTTCCGACAAAGCAAATGGGTATGTGCGAGGGGAAGGTGTTGGAGTTCTGTATCTTAAGCGGTTGTCTGCGGCTGAGCGTGATGGTGACTCTGTTCGGGCGATTATCAGGGGTAGCGGTGTTAATCATGGTGGCCGGGCAAATTCCCTAACCGCACCCAATACGGTTGCACAAGCCAGCTTGCTGCGGGATGTTTATGCGTCAGCAGGCATTGATCCGTCTCATCTCGGCTATATTGAAGCCCACGGCACCGGCACTGGTCTGGGCGATCCTGTGGAAATCAATGGATTGAAATCTGCCTTTGGGGCAGCGTCAGATCAAGCTGGCCAGCCAAACCCATCTGTTTGCGGTATTGGGTCAGTTAAAACCAATATTGGCCATTTGGAACTGGCAGCTGGTGTTGCAGGCATTATTAAAGTGCTGCTTCAGTTGGAACATAAAACGCTTGTTCCTTCGCTAAACTGTACGGAGATAAATCCCCATATTACTCTTGAGGGTACACCGTTTGAAATTATCCGAAACAAGCGCCCTTGGGCCGCTATTACGGATGCGGCTGGCAAAAGCTTACCAAGGTTGGCTGGGGTTAGCAGTTTTGGTTTTGGGGGTGTTAACGCCCATATTGTTCTGGAAGAATATAAGCACCGGCCAGCCAAGGAAGCACCGAGCGCCGATTTCAATTCACCAGCCGTGTTTGTATTATCAGCTAAAAACTCGGATGCATTGCGCCGACGCGCACAGGATTTATACGCCGTACTGGACACTAACCGGTTTGGCGATACCGACCGGGATAATATGGCTTATACTCTGCAAGTTGGCCGCACGGCTATGGCATCCCGCTTGGCGGTGGTTTCAGGGTCTCTCACGGGTTTGCGTGATCTGTTACAGGTGTTTTTAAAGGGCGGTTCTGACGCTTGTTTGTTTGAGGGCGATGCCGCCGGCAGAGGCCAAGGCCAGCATGGTCAAGATAATCAGGATAATCAGGATGCGTCCAGTCTTGCCGTAGCGTGGGTAAGCGGACAACCTGTAAACTGGCCAATGCCTGTTGCCGGCACGGCGCAAAGATTGGTGTTGCCGCATTATCCGTTTGCGCGTGATACCTATAACGCTAGCTGCGAAACTGTAGCACCAGCCAGCAACGCAACTAAAGAAATTGCAAGTGCGGCAGAGGGAAATCCTGCGTCTGGTATAATATTGGAAGCAGAGGCTTTCTATTTGAAAGACCACAATGTGCGCGGCCAAAGGATATTGCCGGGGGCTATGGGGCTGGAGCTGGTGCGGTCTGCCTTTGCCGGTGCGCAAAACTTGAAGCCGGTTATACTGAAACGGGTAAGTTGGCGACGTCCTTTGGTTTTGGATGTTGGGTGCATGACCGCAGAGATAAAGCTAACTGTAATGCAAGAAAAGGAAACGGCCTTTGCCCTGTGCGGTGAGGATGGCGGCGCTGATTATATGCGCGGTGTTATCACGGAACCGGCACTTGGGGAGGCTGTGCCTCAATTGGATATCGAAGGAGCACTATCCAAGGCCCCTCGCGTTATTTCTCGCGACTGGCTTTATGATGGCTATGAGAAACTGGGTATTATATACGGTCCAACTTTCAGGGTTGTTGATAAAGTTTGGGCAGGACAAGACACACTTGTGGCACGTTTGTGCTTGCCAGAAATTACAGATGCGTCCGGTACAGCAACTAACGGGGATGCTTTTGCAATGCACCCGGCGATGTTGGAAGGCGCTTTTCATGCAGTGTTGGCCCTTTTTGCTGATGACACACAGGGTACCATCGCATTTCCTGTTGGTGTTGATGCGCTTTCTTTCCTCGCGCCTACAGCCTCTAAAATGTGGGCAGTGCTGCGGGTGCAATCCCAAACTGCGGGCATGCACAAAATTGATATTGATTTGGTTGATGATGCTGGGCAGGTGTGCATTGCTGTTGAAGGGTTTTCATTACGGGAATTACCGCTTGAAACCACAGCGAAGCCTGCTGCGGTTCCTGCAAAACCCTCCAGCTCTGAAAATGAAGGGATAGAGCAGTATTTTAAAGCACTTGTGTCACGCCATACTGATATTCCTGTGGATACGATCGAGTTAGCCAAACCACTTGAGCAATATGGGATAGATTCCCTGCTAATAAGCCAACTGACAACCGCGTTGGAGGATGATTTCGGCCCCATTCCGACAACGCTTTTCTTTGAACATCTAACTCTGGCTTCACTAGTTGGATATTTTGTCGCGGAACACAGCGCGGCCTTGGCTGCTGTTACGGGTGTTAAACAGCCTGCAGGTTCGTCCCCACTTGTGACAACACCGGACGCGGTAAAATTTACAAAGCCCTCTGATGACTGTCAGGATATTGCCATAATCGGATTGGCTGGGCGGTATCCGCAAGCTCAGACTGTGGACGAATTTTGGCAAAACCTGGTTTCAGGCAGGGATAGTATTACAGAAGTTCCCATAACGCGCTGGGACCATGCCTCTTTGCAAGAAAAGGCTGGCCAGAATTTTAACATCAATAGCAAATGGGGCGGATTTGTTGATGATATTGACAAGTTTGACCCCCTTTTCCTCAATATTTCCCCTGCACAGGCACACTATATGGATCCGCAGGAGCGTTTGTTTATGCAGTGCGCATGGGAAACACTAGAAGACGCGGGCTATACCAGAGAAACCCTGGCACCGTCTTTGCCGCCAATGACCGGCGGAAATGTGGGCGTGTTTGTGGGTGTGATGTGGCAAGAATATCAGCTTTATGGCGCCGAGCGCCTAGCAGCGGGTGCCCCGCCGCTTGCTTTGTCCGGGAATTCTGCATCTGTTGCAAACCGGGTTTCCCATTTCTGCAATTTTCAAGGCCCCAGTATAGCGGTGGACACCATGTGTTCCTCGTCGCTTACGGCTATTCATCTTGCATGTGCAAGTTTGCGCAGTGGCGGGTGCAGCGTCGCATTGGCTGGCGGGGTAAATCTGACAGTTCACCCCAATAAATATATTGGCTTGGCGCAAGGCAATTTTCTTTCCAGTACGGGGCGCTGCGAAAGCTTTGGTAAAGGCGGGGATGGTTATGTCCCTAGCGAAGGCGTTGGGTCAGTTTTGTTAAAGCCGCTGGCTCAAGCCGTTGCTGATAAGGATCAGATTTACGGTGTTATTCAGGCATCATCGTTAAATCATGGCGGGACAACCAACGGCTATACAGTTCCTAATCCCAATGCACAGGCAGCCCTTATTCAGCGCACGATGGATATGGCTGGCGTTTCCCCTGAGGCGATCAGTTATGTGGAAGCACACGGCACTGGCACAGCGCTGGGTGACCCCATTGAAATTGCGGCTTTGACAAAGGCATATCGCCGTCAGACTACTCAGCAGGGATATTGTGCGATAGGGTCGGTTAAATCTAATATTGGCCACGGTGAAAGCGCTGCTGGTATCGCTGGGCTGAGCAAAATAATGTTACAATTCAAGCACGGTAAACTTGTTCCGTCCTTGCATGCTGAAACCCTAAACCCTGGCATTGATTTTGACAAAACGCCCTTTGTTGTCCAAAGGCAGTTAGGTAACTGGAACCAGCCTGAAATCAACGGGCAGCTATTGCCGCGGATTGCTGGGCTTTCTTCCTTTGGGGCAGGGGGGGCTAATGCACATTTAATTTTAGCTGAATATCAGCAAGCTGTGCCTGATCAGGCAGATGCACAGCAGTTTCTTTTCCCCTTCTCAGCCCATGATGAGGGCGCCTTGCAGTTGGTACTAAAGCGCTTCCGGGCACGTTTGGAAACGCTTGCGCCTCAGGATTTGGCTGCGGCTGCATATGTTTTGCAGCATGGCCGGGAAGGCTTTAAAGAACGGCTTGCGATTGTCGCTACAGGAAAAGGCGAGCTTGCACGGTGTCTTGATGGAATTCTGGGTCTTGATGGAATTTTGGTAAATGCCGGAGCAAATACTCAAGCGCACGGCACCTTTAGGGGGCAGGCTAAATACGGCGGTGAGGCCGTTGATGTACCACCCACCGACCTGTATGATACGGCACGCTTATGGGTGGTGGGTGCCGCAACCAATTGGTCTCAATTCTGGCACGGGCCAGTGCCTGGGCGCATAAGCCTGCCGACCTACCCGTTTAAAAATGCGAGATATTGGATACCGGGTGAGCAACCAAACAAGCCTGAGGCTGAAAGCCGTATTCCTGTACCGTTACTGTATGTGCCGGATTGGCAAGTTAGCGGGGCCAACCAACTGGATTGCTCCCAACAGGGTTATACCAATGGTGGGGCTAGCAAACAGGACTGGCTTATCCTGTGCGGGGTGTCTGATGCGCTGTGCGCTGAAATACAAGCCGCAACACCCGATGCAAATCTATTGGTGCTCCCGGGCGGTGATAAAGCTGTAACCGCAGATATATTTGCCGACCATGCCGCACGGCTGATGGCAATGTTGCAGGAGCGCTTGAAGGAAAATACCGGGCGCTGCGTTGTTCAATTGCTTGTACCGGCCGACAGGGACGGAAAACTATTCACGGGGCTGGGCGGAATGCTGCGCACCGTTAGCCAGGAAACCCACCATATTTATGGCCAATTGATATCTTTGGAAGGTAGGATTCCTGAAGATATAGCGCTGCTTCTTCAGCAGGACCGTGCATCTGCTGAACAGGACCCGGATGTGAAATATCTGCACGGGCAACGGCTTGTGCGAAAGTGGCGGGAACTGGATGATATTAGCGTACTGCAAAGCCTTAGTTGGAAGCCCGGAGGTGTGTATTTGATCACTGGCGGCGCTGGCGGTATTGGGCTGCATATCGCCAGCGAAATGGCAGCGTCTGGACGTAAGCCTGTGTTGTGGCTGTTTGGGCGTTCCCCGCTTTCTACTGAGAAAGTCGCGCAGTTGGAAGCACTGCCCGCCCGTGTGAATTACCGTCAGGTTGATGTTTCTGACGGGGAGGCTGTTGCTGCGCTTGTTGCAGAAATTCGCCAATGTGATGGGCGGATTGACGGCGTAGTGCACAGTGCAGGCCTGACCCGTGACGGCATTATAGCCCGCAAAACGGCTAAGGATCTGCAGGCGGTTCTATCGCCTAAAGTTGCGGGCCTGATGAATTTGGATGCCGCTATTGGCGATGAGCCGCTTGATTTTATGCTGTTGATGGCATCGGTTTCTGGGGCGCTTGGGAATGCGGGGCAAGCTGATTACGCAACAGCCAATGCCTTTCTTGATGGCTTTGCAGAGTACCGTAACCAGCAGGTGGTGGACGGTTTGCGCTGTGGGCACACTCTGTCAGTTGACTGGCCTTACTGGCGGGATGGCGGCTTGCAGTTGGATGCGAAATTTATTCAGGATATGGGCCGGCAATATGGGGTGCTGCCGCTAGAGCATCAATCAGCTTTGCTGGTGCTTCAATTTGGTATGAAATTCCAGGATTTAAGTCAGATGCTTGTCTTGAACGGGGATCATAACCGATTGCGGAAAATGATGCAGCCAAGCAGTGTGGCCGTATCAGCTGATAAGCGCGCGGCTTTATTTGTTCCTAAGCCAAAGGTTATGGCCTCGGCAATGGCAGGCTCAGGCGCGGGGGCTATATCAAGGGGGCAAAGTATAAGCACTCACCATCGCTTTTTAACCGAGCTGGTAACAACGGCTTTTGCCCAAGTGTTGCAAATTGATCCAGAACAGCTGGATATGGATATGACCATAGACAGATTTGGCGTGGATTCTGTTTATTCCCTGACAATCATTGAGCATATGGAAAAAGTGTTAGGAACGTTGCCGCCGACTTTGCTGTTTGAGTATGCCACGATTAATAAATTGATCGAATTTTTAGCAACTGAGTTTCCGCCTGCAACGCTTGAGGCTACGGGCGATGCTGTTGGTGTAAATGCGGTGGAAACACCTTCAGGGCCAGCCCATTCTCTGGGAAAGTCCGCTGGTGTAGATACGCCTAATAGCGGCACAACCCACCCTGCGGCGGCTGCACAAGATAAAGACATTGCTATCATTGCAGTTTCAGGCCGTTATCCGGACGCGGATAATACCGATGCCCTTTGGAAGATGATGGCTGAGGGGGGTGACGGCATCACCGAGGTTCCGCCAGAGCGCTGGGATATGGAGGCTATATATTCAAGCAGTAAAGGCAAACCTGGTTCCTCTCACAGCAAATGGGGCGGGTTTATCAAGGATATTGATTGCTTTGATGCTGCCTTTTTTGATTTCACCCCGCGGGAAGCCGACCTGAGTGACCCTCAGGTTAGGCTATTCCTCGAGACAACATGGCATTTGATGGAACGTGCAGGCCATACAAGGACACACTTAAAACAACACTATAATTGCAAGGTTGGCATGTTTGTGGGGGCCATGTACCAGCAGTATAATGCCTTTGGTACTGACCCTGACAGCCAATCCTTGTTGATGCTTTCTTCGTATGCTGCAATTGCAAACAGGGCTTCTTTTTTCTTCGATATGCAGGGGCCAAGTGTTGCCGTTGATAGCATGTGTTCCTCTGGCTTGCAGGCCGTTCATCAGGCGTGCCAAAGTTTGCATTCTGGCGAGTGCCGCTTGGCAGTGGCTGGCGGGGTTAATCTGTCAATTCATCCGGGAAAATACATAGGCCTTAGCCGTTTGGGCCTAATGGGGAGCCACGATCAAAGCCGTGCTTTTGCCAAAGACGCGGATGGATATCTGCCTTCTGAGGGTGTAGGGGCTGTCTTACTGAAGCCGCTGGCTGATGCCGTGCGGGACCGAGATAATGTTTTGGGTGTTATCAAAGGAAGCTCTGCCAATCATGCAGGTCATTCAGCTGGATTTGCTGTACCAAATATTGATGCCCAAGCCCAGTTGATTGAAGAAAATTTACAGCAATCCGGTGTTGATGTGCGTCAAATTGGGTATATTGAAGCCTCTGCCAATGGTTCCCCCGTGGGGGACAGCATTGAACTGCGTGCGCTAAAGAGGGTGTATAATAGCCTGTCACCAGAGCAGAAAGTTAACTGCACTATTGGGTCGGTGAAAAGCAACATAGGCCATGCGGAGGCTGCTTCTGGCCTTGCCCAATTGACCAGAGTTTTATTGCAGTTTGAACATAAAAAATTCGCTCCCTCCTTTAATAACCAGATGCAGGATGAGGCAGCGTTGATTTTTGCGGATACGCCTTTTGCCGTTCAAAATACGCTTACCCCTTGGACACAGCCCTATATTGATGGGCAGTTAACGCAGCGCTGTGCCGCGATTAGTTCGTTTGGGGCTGGGGGCTCTAATGTGCATCTGGTCCTTCAGGAAGCACCAGAATATGCGCGCCGCCAAGAACAGGCACCCGAGAATGCCGAAGCCGGGTATCGGCATCCCTTTTTGTTTACAGCCAGAACCCCGGAACAGCTTGAAACTGTTATCTCGCAGATGGAAATATATATTGCCCAGAACCAGTATGTGCCGATTGCGCGTGTTGCGCAAACGTTGCAACTGGGCCGTGAACAGATGGCGTGTTCCATTACCTTGGTTGCGCGGGATAGGGAGGAACTATTGGCGCAGATGCAGGCGTTCCGCGATGGGCGGCATGATGCCTTAACAGCACCGTCTGATAGTAGCGTTAATGATTTTGGCCAAAAACTAGAGCACCCCTTGGATTTGCCGGCGTATCCGTTTGCGCGTGACCGACACTGGATCAAACACAAGGAACTGGCGATCAGTCCTGAGGAAGCGCGCGTTATGGTGGCGTCTGTATTGGACGGCTTAATCGGGATAGTTGCCCGCGAACAGGGCGTGGACTTTGACACAATTGACCCGGCAATGCAGTTGCGGGCGCTTGGTGTAGATTCGATGATTGGCATGCAACTGATCCATCATATTGAAGAAACCACAGGGTTGGTTATCGGGCACCAGGATTTGGATCAGTTAGCAACGTTGCGGCAGCTTGCAGAACAACTAGATAGTAAAAATACGCGGCAACCATACCCGCTAGAAAGCAGAAATACTCCTTTAGAAACTGCGGCGGCGTTTGGCCCTATATCAGGCCCTTGGCAATGTGAGATGGGAGAGGGGCAAAAGGGTATTTGGGTTGCGCAAATTATGCAGCCGGAAAGCAGCGCTTATAATGTCCCGTTGGCTTTTAAAACCAAAGGAATTGATAAGGATTTACTGTCAGCAGCTTGCTTCTGGTTGCTGGATAGATACCCAATTCTAAGTGCGCGGGTTGATGATGTCGCCGATCAGCCAAGGTTGGTGGCCAAGCCTGTGGAGGAAGTTTTAAGCATTCTTCCCACGCCAAAAGCGATTGATATTCTTGCTTTTGTCCGGCACAGAGCAGCACGCCCTTTCGATATGGCTAAGGAAGCGAAGGTCCGATTTGAACTGTTGACCCAAAAACCTCTGGAGCAAGAAGAAGGGCTTTTACTTATCCTTGCTCATCATCTGGTTGTTGATGGGGTTTCAATGGCGGTGCTTGGTCAGGAATTATGGCGCGTTTACGAACAGCTTCTGGCAGGTGTTACGCCGTCGTCGCCTTCGTATCACACACAGGCTGACTACGCCCATTTTGTTGCATGGGAACAAGAATATGCAGCCAGTGACAAAGGCCAAGGTGAATTGGCCTATTGGCGGGAACATTTAAGCGGTGAACTACCTGTGCTTGATTTGCCGCCTGACTGCGTGCCTTCCAGCGGTGGGCTTGATGGTCAAACGCTGGAAATTAAGTTGCCAGCTATTGTTGTCGCCGCAGCATCGGCAACCGCGCGCCGCTTGGGCATTAGCCAGGCATCCTACTATTTGGGTTTGTTCGCGATATTGCTTTATCGGTATACAGGCCAAAGTGAGATGATAGTTGGGGTGCCAACGCTGCGTAGGCCGAAGCGATTCTTTGAAAATACTATTGGGTATTGCGCCAATATGATTGCTGTTCGGATGGCGGTTGAGGGGCAGATGCCAACAGAGGGTGTTTTAAAAACAATCCACAATCAGCTAACCGAAGGGATAGACCACGCATCTTATCCTTTTGCAGCCATTGCCCGCGAATTTAGCGGTGCTACCCAAGGTAAGCTGCCGTATCAGGTAACCTATGCCTACCAAAATTTTGCACAGGGCTCAGGGGAAGTGCACCAGCTTGCCAAAGGCGAAGTGAGCTTTTTCCCTCAGCTGCGCCAGGGTAGCGATTGCGCCCTTGGCTTGGATTTATTTGAAGATGCAAAAGGATTATCGGTTGTGGCCGCATATGACGGCGGGCGCTTTTCTCAGGAAATGATGAAAACCCTGTTGAAGCATTTTCAGGAATTGGTTGCTGAAGTGGCGACCAGACCCGAACGACCTGTTGCTAATCAGGGGATGTTGAGCGAGTTGGAGCAAAACCAATTGCTGCAAAGCTGGAGTGGCTCTGAAAATAAGGCCCCGTCAGGCCCGCTAGTGATTGATGCATTCCGTCGCCAAGTGAAGAAAACGCCGAAGGCGGTTGCGCTGATTTTTGAGGGTACAGAAATAAG
>JAESQS010000164.1 GCA_016765035.1 Kordiimonadaceae bacterium
AGCCATTTGGTTTTAGGCGTGATGGCGGCTTCCAGCACCTCAGGGGTCATTTTAAAATTGGTGGCAATTGTTGTGTGGGCAAATACAGGGGTGCCGCCAGCCAGTAACACCATGTCAGGGTAGCTAACCCAGTAAGGCGTTGGGATGACAACTTCATCACCAGGGTTCAAGGTGGCGACCATTGCATTATAGATGGTGTGTTTGCCGCCAGCATTTACAGTAATTTGGTTGGTCTCAAAGCTGAGGCCGTTCTCACGCTTGAATTTTTCAATGACCGCAGCCTTGCACGCTGGTGTGCCGTCGACTTTGGTATATTTTGTATCTCCTGCGCGAATGGCTTCAATCGCGCCGTCCTTGATATGGTCAGGCGTATCAAAATCAGGCTCGCCTGCGCCAAGGCCGATCTCGTCTTTGCCCGCCGCTTTTAATTCAGCAGCTTTGGCAGTTACGGCCATTGTCGGGGAAGGTTTAATGCGGTCTAGCGTTTTTGAAAGAAATGACATTTGTAAAGTGCCTTACATAGGGGGAAAATTGCGAGGCTACGATATGGTTTCTGTGGTGGAAGAGCAATAGTTAGTTGGTAGTTTTTTACTTTTAGGGGAATGGCATTATTCGGGAAGGGGAATTGGCATAAATGTAAGAGTGCAGAGGGGATTTCATGGCGGCTGATTTGGTGCGGCCTGAAAGTAGATGCCCCTTCTGCGGGGGAGGCAGAAGGGGCGGGGTGGACAAATGACAGTCACACCCAGGGGGTCGTTCACAGCGACAAGTCGCTGCTATTCCTAAATTTAGAAAGAAGCTCCAAGAGAAACAACAACACCGCCGTTGCTGCCAGAGGAGTTTATGTTGGTGTCAATATAGCTTACGCCAAGTGAGAATTGTTTAAAGTCGTATGAAGCACCAAGTGTCCAATCAACTTTTTCATCACCGAAAGCACCGTCTTCATAACCAACGTGTGCAGTAAGGGAGAGGGCTGTCTCAGCAATTGGGTAGCTAAGGTCAGCATACAGGTAAATATTGTCGTCGTCGCCAATGCTTTCCTGGCTGAATGCATATGCAGCGCCTACTGTCCAGCCTACTGAGCCAGCAGAACCACCAAGGGATGAGTAAGCTTCCCAATATGTAGTTGGGCCAGTTGAGCCAGGGTATGTATAGCCAAGGATACCAATATCAAAATCTAATTCGCTAAAGCTTGTTGCGTAGCCTGCGTAAATATCGAGCTCTAATTCTGAACCTTCATAGCTTTCAATAGAGGAGCCCCATGTGCCCACATAGAAGCCGCTTTCTGTTGAAACGTCAAAGCCGCCTTGGAAGGCAACGTCTTTGTCTGAAAGGGTAACACCGCGGAAACGGTAATCGGAAACGATAGTTGCGTTTGCAGAGAGGCTGATACCAAGATCATCAGCTTGTGTAGCAGGGGCTGCAAAGGCAAGTGTTGCAGCTGTGCTCATCAAGAACAGAGTGCGGAATGCTTTTGTTTTAAAGTGTTGCATGGGGAATCCTCCAAAAAATTATTTTATTTTTGCTGTAACGTCTCGTGGGACCATTTAGCAAGGGGTGTGCCAAAAATAAATATTCCGTAAGGCATTGAAAATAAAAGATTAAAAATAGAAAGAAGGAGAATATGCTGTTGTATAAGCCTATTATTTAGGCGGTGACTATTTATTGTGCATGTTTTCTGTGGCGTTGTGATGCTTATACCTTGGTGAACCCATGCTATTTATGGTTTCGCACACAGAAAAGGCTGTGGCCTATCCTTACTGACAAATAGTGTCAGTATATGCACGCTATAGAAGCTGTAGGGTATTTCACCTTGAAGGTTGCTTTTGAAAAAGGCAGTGTGCACCTTTATAAATTCAGGCATAAATTCAGGAGCCGTTTTGAATGTCAGTATCTGAGGGCATGCCCGCGCCATTTGTACCCCACCGCCCTGTGCGCCCTGAAAAATCAGATGGCGGCCGACGGTTTGAAGTGGTGTCAGAGTTTACGCCGTCAGGCGATCAGCCCACGGCCATTGCCGATTTGGTGCAGGGTATTAAAGATAATGAGAAAGACCAAGTGCTTCTAGGTGTCACTGGCTCTGGTAAAACATTCACTATGGCAAAAGTCATCGAGCAAACCCAGCGGCCTGCCCTTATTCTTGCACCCAACAAAATACTCGCAGCCCAACTGTATGGGGAATTTAAAAACTTCTTCCCGAACAATGCGGTGGAATATTTTGTTTCTTATTATGACTATTACCAGCCAGAAGCCTATGTGCCACGCACAGACACTTTTGTAGAAAAAGAAGCCACTATCAACGAGCAAATTGACCGTATGCGCCATTCTGCCACCCGGTCTATTTTAGAGCGTGATGATGTTATTATCGTTGCCTCAGTGTCGTGCATATACGGCATTGGTGCCGTGGAAACATACACGGCCATGGCCTTTACGGTGAAAGCTGGGGACCAGTTTGATAACCGCGAAATGCTACGCCGACTGGTTGCCATGCAATATACCCGCAATGATGCAGCTTTTCAGCGCGGCACCTTTAGGGTGCGCGGGGATGTGATCGATATTTTCCCGAGCCATTATGAAGACCGCGCTTGGCGGTTGATGATGTTTGGGGATGAAGTGGAAGAAATACTTGAATTTGACCCGCTTACGGGCGAAAAAATTCAAGTGTTAGAAACAGTCAAAGTTTATGCCAATAGCCACTATGTAACCCCGCGGCCAACGCTGGATCAGGCCATTAAAGGCATCAAGCTGGAGCTGAAGCACCGCTTGCAGGAATATAAAGACACGGACCGCTTGTTGGAGTTACAGCGTATTGAACAGCGCACAAATTTTGACCTTGAGATGATGGAAGCCACAGGTAGCTGTGCCGGCATTGAAAATTACAGCCGGTATCTGTCTGGTCGAAACCCCGGTGAAGCACCGCCAACGCTGTTTGAATATATACCAGACAATGCCTTGTTGTTTGTGGATGAAAGTCATGTGGGCATTGGGCAGCTTAACGGAATGAGCCGAGGCGATGCCAAACGCAAAGGCACGCTGGCAGACTATGGTTTTCGGCTGCCAAGCTGCAAAGACAACAGGCCGCTTAAGTTTGAAGAGTGGGACGCGATGCGCCCGCAAACAGTGTATGTGTCTGCCACCCCCGGCGATTGGGAGATGGAGCGCACAGGCGGCGTGTTCGCTGAGCAGGTAATTCGCCCCACAGGGCTTATTGACCCTGAAATTGAAATCCGCCCTGTAGACACTCAGGTGGATGATCTGATGCACGAAAGCCGCCGCATGGCTGAAAGAGGAATGCGCGTGCTGGCCACAACGCTTACCAAGCGTATGGCAGAGGATCTGACAGAGTATCTGCACGAAAACGGCATTAAAGTAAGGTATTTGCATTCTGATATTGATACGCTAGAGCGCATTGAAATTATCCGTGATTTGCGCCTCGGCACCTTTGATGTGCTGGTGGGCATCAACTTGTTGCGGGAAGGGCTTGATATCCCTGAGTGCGGCTTGGTGGCGATTTTAGATGCTGACAAAGAAGGTTTTTTGCGCTCTGAACGCTCCTTGGTGCAAACCATTGGCCGGGCAGCGCGCAATATCGAAGGCCGGGTTGTCCTCTATGCGGACAAAATCACAGGCTCAATGGATGCCGCCATCAGTGAAACCAACCGTAGGCGCGAAAAGCAGCAGGCCTATAACGTGGCCAATGATATTACGCCTGCTAGTGTTAAGAAAAATATTGGCGATATTATGGCTGGGATTGCCTCTGGCGATCACGTAACCGTTGGCATTGGGGAAGATGCGAAGCATCTGGTAGGCTCAAACCTTAAAAAGCATATCGCCATGCTGAGTAAAAAAATGCACACGGCGGCAGAAAACCTTGAGTTCGAAGAAGCTGCTCGCTTGCGGGATGAAATTAAAAACCTGGAAGCCGGAGAGTTGGGGATTGGCACCAGCCACGGCAAACCAAAAGGGCGCTCAATGGGCGGGAAACCCGGCACGCGCACAAAAAAGGCCAAAAGCCACAGGAAGAGTTTTTAACACCCCGTAACGTCTAATGCTTCGTAACTTCATAGCGTGATTGCACGAAGCCGTTTTTATAGGTGCGAGACCAGTCGAGCTTTAGCGTAATATCATCTGCCACGTCGCCAAATAAAGGTAAGCCTGCGCCAATTAGGATAGGGAGTTGGGTTATGATCATATCATCCACCAGCCCTGCGCTGAGGAAGGATTGAATAACCTTGCCGCCATCCAGATAAATATGGCGGAGACCTTTTTTATAGAGCTGTTGGGCAAGCTCGGCAGGGCTGCCGGTACAAATTTCTATTTTATCTTCATAGCCAGAGGGTGCTTTTTTCAGGCTATTACTGAGGATAATAACGCGCTTGCCCTCATAGGGCCAGTCATCAAAAGCCTGCACTGTGTCAAATGAACCGCGGCCCATAACCATACAATCAATCTGCGCCGTAAAGGCCGCATAGCCATAGTCTTCATTTGGATCACTCATGTCGTCGAAATTGTATAGCCAGCCAATATTACCGTCAGTACGGGCGATAAAGCCGTCAAGACTTGTGGCAATATAGACGGAGAATTGAGGGTGCATTTTTTCTCACCTGCTTATGTTGAAAATTCTTAATTTGTTCCTGTTATGTTCTATATATTGCTTATTGAAAATTAAGTGGGATGGCAAGGGGGAATGTTATGAAACTTATGGTGCTCAGACAGCGGGGCCATCTTGTTTCAAGGAGATAGGGGAGCTAGTAGGTCTGCCAGCATAGAGCCCTGAAGCCGTATGCTGGCAGACGGGGGTAGAAAACGAGCGTTATTTGTCTTTCATATCTTTGCTGTGGTCATCTTTATGACCCTGCATTTTGGCGGCTTTTGCCTTGTGCCATGCAGCTTTATAGGCTTTTTTGTCTTTTGCGCTCAAAGTGGATTTATCGACTTTTTTGAGCTTCTCAAGTGTCATTTTATCATAAACACTATGGCCGTCACCATGATGGTCAGCAAAAACATAGGAAGCGGGAGAGAGCATAAGTATTGCGGCAGTTATCAATATTTTTTTCATTGCTAATATTCCTTATTTTCTAAAATGTTTCCGTATAGGTTGCTTTATCATGCGCTTAACTGTGTTTATTTAATGGTCAAATCTTGACAAGCCCTTAATATTAGATAGGGGCGTGAAATATTTTTGTGGGGGAGTGTGATGATAAAGCGAGACGAATTGGACAGCTTATGTCGCAGTTTGACGGGCACGTCCAATGTCATCCAATGGGGCGGTGCCTCTGTGTGGAAAGTAGGCGGCAAGATATTTGCTGTTTGTGCCGTCTGGGGAGAAGGGGCTGACGAAAAAATATCCTTTAAGTGCAGTGATTCAAGCTACCAAATCTTGTGTGAACTAGAGGGCGTAATTCCAGCCCCTTATCTGGCACGAGCCAAGTGGGTGCAGGTGTTGTCGAATGCATCTCTGGCGGATGAAGATATCCAAAGCTATATTGTTGAGGCACATAGCATTATAGCCGGGAAATTAACAAAAAAGGCCCGCACTGAACTTGGCCTATAGCGGTTGATAGTAATGCATAGCTGCTATGCTGGCCTAAGGGGTGTACACTACCTATGGTTAGATTTACGCTTCACAGACTCTGACACTCCTTAATCCTGATAAACCCCTGACGGTGGAGACCTAATATGGCTGAATTTTTTGATCATATTACAGATAAAATCGCTGAGTTTATTGCCGCGCAGCCAATGTTTTTCACCGGGACAGCCTGTGATACCGGGCGGGTGAATGTTTCGCCGAAGGGAATGGATACATTCCGGGTTCTGGGGCCAAAGCTTTGTGGCTATCTGGATTTGACAGGGAGCGGTAACGAAACAGCAGCCCATATCAAAAACAATGGCCGGTTAACCTTTATGTTTAACAGTTTTTCTCGTGCTGCTCTGATCGTCAGATTGTACGGGAAAGGCCGTGTACTGCGCCCCCAGCACAGGGACTTTGCCACTTATGAAGATAAATTCCCCAAGCTAACAGGGCAGCGGCAGATTATATTACTGGATGTTGAAAGCACACAAACCGCCTGCGGTTGGGGCGTGCCAGAAATGGAACTGAAAGCCGAACGCCAAACCTATGCTAAAGCCATTGAAAAAATGGGTGGTGACGTGTTGCAAGGCACTCAACAAAAAAGAAATGTGATTTCAATCGATGGTTTCGATACCGGATTGAATGACTGAACTGAGGAAGTGGTTGGTTAGAAGGCTTCCTCAGTCCTATCTGGCAGCTTTTTAGAGTAGCCTATTACCGGCCATCCATGATGAATGACCGACCATTTTGAGCTAACCTATCTATTTCAGCTAGTGATGGACTAACATCTGCTAACTTTAAGCCGTAGCCAACTAGATAATCGTAGGGGATATATACTACAATAGGATCGATACGCTTATCACTGGTCATCTTGATCGCAAGAGTAGTTTTTTGCGCGAGGGCTGATTCTAAATCTACTGTTTGTAACTCGACAATATAGTCTTCAGTGAAAGTGCAGACTACTGGAGAGCATGGGTCTGCATATTTCTGTGCAAGCAATACATTTCGACGGACACCCCCTCGAAGAACCGCTCTGCTAAAGTGTGACCAAATTCCATTCTGTTCCGCATATTCGTCTAATGAAATAGCAAAAGCCTTTAGATAGCTTATGTTGACTTCATATTCAGTTTTTGAGGTTGATACATAGAGGTTGAGGGAATGTTCGTGTGTCTGTGGGTCAATCAATGAGACTAATGCGTATTTAGGTACAGGACCATTTAATGCTTTTAAAAAACTTGTTTCTACAAAAACCTTAGGGCCGCGGACTTGTATGTTTGCAGAAAATTCATCGTCAACTCTACGGGTTTTTGCATAAAATCTATTTACAGATTTCATTTTTTTCTTAATAGCTTTTTCTCTTTTCCTCTGGGCCTTAAGGAGTGCCTTTTCTTCTTTTTTTCGGGCCTTTTCAGCTTTTCGCTCAGCTTTTATCCGAGCTTTTTCAGCTTTTTTCTGAGCCTTTTGGGCGGCCTTGTATGCCTTTTTGTAAGTCTTTTTCTCAGCTTTAGACAGGGATTCCTTGTCTACTTGCTGCAACTCAACATAAGTCATGTCGGTGAAAGGTTTTTGTGGTTCGTCAGCTATAGAAAGGGTGCTGAATGTAACAAGTGCAAGCGCGATAAATAGAATTTTCACAATGGTATCCCCCTGATAAGTTACTGCACGTTAACTTCATACATTAAAATGTGCAATTGTAGATTGGAAGAAGGCTATGTTTGATTGTGCTGCGGGGCTACTCTATGCCAACTACAATGCTGCGGCGCTCAAATTGTAGGGTGTTGCGCCAGACGCCGCGCAGCTTGCCAATGCGTTCTTTGTAGCCTAATTGCCTGAAACCGCACGCTTTATGCAGGGCAATGGAGCCGGGGTTATCTTCAAAAATACCTGCCTGAATGGTCCATATGCCTAGTTTTTCAGAGCGTTCAATCACCGCCTCTACTAGGCGCTTGCCAACAGATTTTCCTTGCGAACGAGCGCTTACATACACGCTTATTTCTGCCACGCCAGCATAGGCGCACCTGTCTGAAACAGGCCATAACACGACCCAGCCGCAAACATCGTCGGTATCCACCGCGACAAGCTGTGTGGTTTCAATGCTTTCGGTTTCCCACTTTTGTTGAGACTGTGGCACTGTTTCAAAGGTTGCAACACCTGTGTCTATGCCTTCCTGCATAATATGTTCAACTGTGGGCCAGTCGGCATGTGTATAAGGCCGGATATTTAGCAAAATGTCCTCCTATCAGCGTCTATAGGCTAGCATGTCTTGCTGCTGCGGCAAGTAAAACGAGTGGAATCGGCTGTTATATGTTGATATAATTAGCGGTCTTTACTAGGAAAGCTATACTCAGTGTATAGTGGTTTTCGGCTATTACAGTATGGTGCCAGAGTAGTATTATTGAGAGTTTGATGAGTATGGCTGCAACCTTTGATCATGAAGACCGTTTGGTGCCAATTCGCACCGGGCTGGACCCCGTAGATGCGCAGTTGTTGCGATCTATGCTGGAAGGACATGGCATTAAAGTGTTTATGAACGGCGAACATGCTGGTTCGTTGAATTATGCCGTGCGGGCTGACCTTATGGTAATGGCCTCTCAGTGGAAAATAGCAGAAGAAACACTCAGTAAAATTGCTACGTTACCCCGGCGGGAGCCGCTTGATGAATATGGCGATGAACGGGCCTGTGCCCAATGTGGCTCAACACGGGTCCATGCCTTTGTGGGGGAAGTGCCAACATTTATACCGGGTATTCGCATTGAGGCCAATGTGGAGGATGCATGGTTTCACTGCTTGCAATGCGGCAGCCATTACCGTGATCGATTTTCAAAATTCTCGGGGATGCCAATCGCCTTGATGTGGGGCGGAGCGCTGGGGGCATTCTTTATATGCTTATACTGGTTTATCGACTGGCTTAAATGGCTATAAGCCTGCCGCAATCGCAGGCTTCTAGGGGCAGCGGGTTTGTTATTTCAGAAGGTCCACTATCACTTGCAAGCCTTTTGGCACATCGGTTAAAGCGAAGCTTTTTTTATTGTTTTCGGTATTGTCTTGAGCGAGCTTCAACATGCCAGCACCCGCTGAATCCATGTTGTCCAAGCCTTTCAGTGAAATTTCAACATCCTCTTGCGCATCTTTTATTGCAGACAGAATGTCTCTAAATTCTTTGTGACAATCGAAGGTTAACATCCCTTCAATCTCAATTTTCAGGCCTTTGTCTGTTGAGTCAATTTTGAATTCCATGTCTTTTCCTTTTCATGCAACGCCCCCGTTTGGCCTAAGTAGAAAATTCAATCAAACAGGAGAGCAAACTGGAAGCGCTAACAGGCAGGCAACAGGCAGGGTTAAAACCCTGCAGCACCCGATTAGGGGGAGCTGTTAGCCAATATCATTGCTGAAAATGGTTACTAACTAGTAACTAAGATTGGAAAAAACTTCGTTGGTGTTGTTTTGCCATTTGCCTTCAAAGCTCTCCAGCAACGTATCTGCAGGGGTTTTGCCTGTACGGATGCTGTTATGTAGGTCAGTGATAAAGCCTTGCTCGGTTTCACCACTGCTTGAAAGGGCTGCGCGGTTTTTCAAACCCTTATCAGCAATAGCAAGGGCATCTGCGCCAATGTCTTGCAGGCTGCGGCCCGCAAGCGTTGCTTGCAGCCCTTGGATTGGTACATCGTTACGGGCCTGTTCCATCTCCTCGACAGACCAGTTTTTAATCAGGTCCAAAGCGGCTGTTTGCGCGTCACTGTCATACAGCAAGCCAACCCAGAAAGCAGGCAAGGCGCAAAGCCGAGACCAAGGGCCACCGTCTGCGCCGCGCATTTCAAGGAATGTTTTTAGCCGCACTTCAGGGAACAGGGTTGTCATATGGTCTTCCCAGTCGCTGATGGTTGGCAGCTCACCGGGCAGTACCGGCAGCTTGCCTTCTAGAAAATCGCGGAAGGATTGCCCTGATGCATCTAAATAAACACCGTTCCTGCGCACAAAATACATTGGTACATCCAGCACATGGTCTGCCCAGCGCTCAAATCCCATGTCACCATCAAAAATAAAAGGCAACATGCCGCAGCGGTCAGGGTCTGTATCTGTCCAAATGTGGCTACGCAGGCTGCTAAAGCCGTTTGGTTTGCTTTCCTTGAGGGGCGAATTAGCAAACAGCGCAGTGGCTAGGGGTTGCAAGGCGACACCAATGCGAAATTTCTCGACCATGTCGGCTTCGCTAGCAAAGTCCAAATTCACCTGTACGGTGCAGGTGCGCAGCATCATATCAAGCCCAAGCGTGCCTTTGGTTGGCATATAGGCGCGCATAATATTATAGCGCGCTTTTGGCATGACAGGCACTTCATCCCGTTTTAATGTCGGGTGAAACCCAAGGCCCAAAAAGCCAATATTTAATTCTTCGCCTACTTCTTTTGACATGCGCAAATGGGCAGATACTTCGTTGCAGGTGTCATGAATGGTTTTTACTGG
>JAESQS010000165.1 GCA_016765035.1 Kordiimonadaceae bacterium
CAACTGTACCAATTGATGCAGCTGAGCATTACCAAGCAGGCCATGTTCATTTCCTACATCAACAACTTCTACGCCCTAGCCCTCATAACCCTCGCCTTCATCCCCATTGTTTGGTTGGCCAAGTATGAGAGTGACCAGCCAGCCTGATGATTTTTGGGAACAACACGGTTTCAAAAACTACCGAGCCTAGCACTTCTCCAAAACCCAACCGACCAAGCTAGAGTGCTTGTCTGACAAATCTTGATACTGCCCCATGTCTCGCTGCCATTGCTCAACCACCTCTTGCATCGTCATGCCCGTTTCAGGAAGCGGTGCAAGGGGAGCCCCCTTCACCATCGCAAAGTCAGGCGGGGCGCATTTATTGACGCTGAGTGTTGAGCAACCGCAGAGCGTCAGGGCCAAGACGGCAAACAACATGAGACGGGACATAGACTTTCACTTTCTGGTTGGTGGCAGATGTTTGAGTGGCGCGCACCGTGGCCCGGTCCGCCGCTGCTTGAGCAAGCACGACCCGCGCATTAGCTTGGCGTTCTATCCGGCGTATTTCGGCCTTAAGAGTGCCCACTTGGGAGGCTTGATAAAGCTTGTGGACGCCGTAACCCCCAACACCGACGCCCGCAGCCAGCACGGCGCCGTATAGCCACAACGACGATCCGCCGCCAATCACTTTGGCCCATTTGAAAAACTTACCCAGCATTTTTGCGACTCCGGTCTTCCCACACGGCTCCAAAGACATAGGAACCGATGACCGCACTACCCGCCCAAAAGGCTTGAGTGATAAGGGTTTGGGCAACGCCGGGGTCAAGGTCTGGTTTCAGCGCGCCGATAAGGATGGAGAGAGCGCATACGGCCAGCGCCCCATGAATAATCCGTCGGCGCTTTGACCAACTATCGTGTGATATGTGTGACATCAATCGTTACCTCTTCAGGGGTGTTCCAAGCGTTAAAGACAGCACGTTTGATAAGCTTCAACGCATCACGCGAGCGCCCCACATAGTCCGGCCCGCACGAAACTCCCGGCGCAATACACCCTTGCAATTGTTCAGCCCGGTTGGCCCCATGGATGAGAATGTGAGTGCGCCCTGGCACATCTTGAAGCCAAAGAGCAGGGTTCTCCAGGGTGCCAAATTTGCCGTAAGTTTTTGGTTTGATGAGGTAGCTGCCTTCGGGAATACAAGAGATCCCCACCGCATTATCGACCCACGGCCGCTCAACTGTGAAACAGGTTTGCGCGCCGTTGATAAAAAAAAGACCCCGCACTGCGGAGCCTGAATCGTGAAATCGTTTGAGGGTAAGCTTCATGGATTTGTCCCCTCCTTTGGTTTCGGTTTGGGTTCCGGTTTGGACTTAAGAAGCCCCCTCCGTGTCAAAAAACCTTGAACAGTCGCGGTCTCATAGATACGAATGCCTGTCCAAACAATCGTGAACGCCGCCGCAATTGCCGGAAAATACCCCATCAAACTTCCCACCATTGCTCCTACAGCGAACCCATCAACAATTTTTGCACTCTCTTGCACGACCTGTCCGTGCTTCTCAATCAAACTCATTTTCCGTACACCTGTTTGATTACACTGACACCTTCTACCGGTGCCAATTTCAGTTGATTGATTGCTTCGGGGTAATCGACAGGACTTGCTGGAATGTCGTCGATATATACATCATCCAGAAACAACGCAAAGAACGTCCCAGCGTCTGTCTTGGTAATCTCAAGTCGGAAAGTGGCTTCTGTGTCGCTGGGCCATAGAACGCCAGACGAAAAATTGATTACATCCACGCCGCCAGCACGAACAAGAAGCTTGACTGTCCCGGCACCGGTTTTCTGCACCAAGATGATGTTGCTGCTAGCGCCCTCATCAAAACGGAAAGCGTGCTGTCCAAGCGCCGCCCCCCACTTCGCTTTGACCTCAAACACAACACCGGGTTCAATTTCTTGGAGAGAGATATTGTCGTGCTCTTTCCATGCGCCGTTGGTATTGATCCCTATTTGGGGTGAAATGCGGAGCTGGTCGGTTAGGGACAGCATAAAGAACGGGCCGTCTACCCACTCTTCATTAACAAAGTATTTAACGGAGCTTTGTTCATTGCCTATGTGCAGGTCTGTAACGCTCATTGCACCGTTTCCATACGCACTCAGCTCACCAGATACAGAGTACACTCGTCCCGGTGTGACTGCCCCTGTCACGAAGGCGCTGCCCCACTCATCTTGGCTATTGGTTATTCGCAGCTTGCCGGAAGATAGATTCAAGACTGCGCTACTCGCAGGCGTGAAAGTGTCAACATCTTCTTGTGTGTCAAATCCCCCACCGGGCACCAAGTTTTTTGAGCTTGGGAAGGTCTCAGACGCAAATCCATCACCACCAAGAATGCGGTTAAATGCGCCCCGTTCTAGCTGAGTTTCTACATCCTGCGTTGTATGGAAAACAATGTTGGGCCGGGCAATATCCAACCCTGTCCCAGTGGTCCCGCTCGGCAAGATAATACCCGTTAAGGTGCCCGCCGTGGTTACTGTGAACTCTTTTGCCCTACGCACCCAAACATTCTCATCAAGCGCATCAATATCGCCGTAGTCCTCTACAACTAAAACTAATTCAGTACCCCCTGAGTTGTAGACAGCAAGACGCTGGCCACTAACCCCAACTGGGCGACGGACATAGTAAGTTAGTAGGTGGGTGCCTACAGGGATTGGTAGGTCCGTTGTGTCTGGATATGCTCGAAAGCCTTGATAGCCTCCAACCGTGATACGCATAGCGAGGGGATGGCATTCAACCCCGCCTACCGTTTCCGCCGCAAGGATCTCTACTCCACTTTCAGCACCGACTAATTCGTAATCCTCCAGACCTGTGTGGTCCGCGCCTACAGTGCCCGCAAACAGTGTGTTAGGTAGGTTCTGAGTAAGTGTCTCAGCATAGGCTTGACTGTCTGGGTTGTAGTTTGGGAATGGTAAGGTCTGCTTGACGCTGTTTATGGTCACACTTCCGGTAGTGCTTCCAGCGTCAAAGGCTTGCACTGCAAGGGCATTGTCAAACGAACCACCCACCGTGAAGTTATCAAAAACCTCCGAGTAATTCCCGTTCACCGTGCGACTGAGACCAACCGCAACCGTATCCGCGCTGTAGGCTATCAGGCGGGTAGAACCAACGGTCAAGTTTACTGTATAATCCACTATCAAGCTCTGCCCAACCAACTCTGGTACGTTCGCCCAGCGCGCCTGATTAGATAGAATTGTATTTGCGAAGGTCACGACATTGCCAGAAATTGAAGTGCCCGCATGGGTGCCTACATCGCCTAGAAGGATCGAAGGCATAAGGTCATCGCCATACCCTTGAACAACGACAGGATTGTCAGCGGCGCGTGTGTTGGTAGTCCCCGAGCCCAAAATCACCGGAGGGGGGAAATCGGTTGGCGTTAAATGAGGCGCGCCAATTTCTAGCGTGAAGTCTAGCGGTATTTCGGTGGGAGCGGACCAAAACAGAGAAAGATCCATGCCTGTGAGGCCGCCCAAACTTGCGGCTGTTGCGACAGCGGCATATTTTTTGAACTCAGATGTGAGTGTGGGTTTAAGTGCCAAGCCTTCAAATCCCTGATACCCACCACCATCACGATAATATGCATTCAAGTTGAGAGCGATGAGGTCGTCAATACTGCCATCCACAAGCGACGCATAAATGCCGTGGGAAAACTTGTCGCCATTTGCTATAGGCATGGTGCCATTACCACACATATTGACGTTTGCGTAAGCCACGCTCCCGCTGTCTAAGGTGCCGTGGAATCGAACAGTGATTGTGGGAATGTTGTCGCGCATACCTACCGCGACAATATCCCGGCTCATCCCGTCCCAAGAAACATACCCACTCCATCCTGTTGGATATGCACCCCCGGCGGCCGCAATCGCTCCACTCATATCTGGATGGTAAACATAGTTTGTCACCGCCTGACTCAGCTGCAAACCAACGCCCTGCCCTATAGCAAGCTCTGGCGAAAGGGTTTCCGGGCCACCATCGGTAATGATAAAGGGCGGGATAAAATCGGTGTTTGTGAATTGAATTTGATCGATGGTCACGTTGTTTCTTGCGTCTGCGTCCACCCCGACGAAAGGGCTGAAAATGGAAACCGCCAATGTGCCGGAAGTCGTGTTTTCGTAATACATAGCCAAGAGTTGACTGCCATCTGGATACTCTATGATTTCGTCTGGGCCGTGTCCTGAGATTGTTGTTTTTGTGTCAATGTCATACTCAAAGCCAGCACGGTCTATACCGGCAATGCCGGAACCTTCACTGTCTTTAACGCGCGCGCCCGGCCCATGAGGCGTAACCAAGAACGAATAGCACCAAGTCCCCGCTGTGTTTGGTATTGTCTCATTTTCTTGACGCTTGATTCCGTTGGTGCCCACCGCCCATTTAAAACCGCCAGCGGTGCCCAGAACCGGAGATACCCCACCAGCATCAGGGATAGGGGTTGGATTTGACGTATTGCCCGCAACAGCACGGCTGTTTTCGAAATAGTTGGTAATTGCCGCGTCCCGTCGCCGATAAGTCCCATTGCCCTGCAGCACCATTGCAGAACTCGCCCGGTCTTCTGTTAAACTCAAAGCCTGAGCTGTCGACCCACCGCGCGCCATATAGCGATCATTGGCAAAATCATAAGCAAAAGCGGCATTCTGATCGAAACCCAACCACCACATGGCGTCCACCAACAGCGGAGAGGTCAAAGGGGGGCGAAGAGAGTCTTGGAGTGGGGAAGTGAGGATGCTCATGAATTATCTCCCGTAAACTGAAATAGTCGAATCCGTGGAAAAATTTCTGGCGGTGACAAACGTATTATCCCACAAGGAAATCCGTAAGGCGTCCACGACATTGCCGTTCGCAAAAAGGGCGTTTGATACCGAAGCAGCTGACGCGGTATCCCCGCTCAAGCCTGTGACAGCCATTTGGGTTCCAAGCCGAGCAATTTTGATGGTCATTAAGAAGTTGTCGCCCGTATCAAGGTCTGTACGCGTAACCTGAATGCGCGATGCAGCCTCTTGATATCCGTCATGGTAGCCAGTCGTTTCAAACGTCACGCCATTATCATCGCTGAAAGTTAGAACAAGGCGGGAATTAAGCGATTCCGGGGTGACCCGCAGAACCATCATAATTTCATTATAGGCGCTCAAATCAGTTACATCTTTGTTGTGCAATCCGGTTGGGTCCGTCTCCGCGAGGATTTCAGTCCAAGCGGCTGCGCCCACCCCGTCCGTTCCATCAGCCCCAGCTGGACCCGTGGCACCCTCCGCGCCAGTCGGGCCAGCAGGACCCTCTGGTCCGCCGGGAGTTCCAGCCGAACCGGTTGCCCCTATTGCCCCCGTCGCCCCTGTTGGGCCCGCAGGGCCCATAGCACCCGCGCCCCCTGTGGGACCCTGAGACCCTGTGAGGCCCGCGGGTACTTCAAAGTCCAAAGACCCATCCGCGTTAAGGACCACCGTCGCAGGCTCCCCAACCAGAACATCGTCCACGGTGCCCACAGACAAGGTGGGTTTATTTTCCAAGTCCGTGCCCGCCGCGTTCCATCCCAATTGCTGCCCAGCGCTTGGCTCAGGCAATGTGGGGGTGGCTGAGCGCGTGCTGGCCCCAAGCCCCACCGCCCGGCTCACGTGCTCTTTCACCGCTTGCAAATGGGACGCAAGCTTGTCCACCGCTTTTTGCAGACTGGCCGTTTGTATTTGCCCCGGACTAAAGCTCACCGCTTGGTCAGCGTCGTCTGCCAGCAGGATGGTCAATTTCTCACCCGCCGCCAATTTAGACGGCGTAAAGGTCACCCCGCCCAAGCTGCCCTCCCCACCGGTAACCGAAAAGTCGGGCCCATAGTCCCACCATGTATCCACACCAGAACTGTCGGAATGAATGACCTGCAGGTCAGTGCCAAGCCAAAAAGAAAAGGGCACGGCCACCGATGAAGAAGACCCATCGCCCTCAGCCTCAACGCGCGCGCCCCCAGAGGGGTCAGAAATTGTCATGAATTTTCTCCAATAAAAAAGCCCCCGTAAGGGAGCTTGCGTGTTCTCATTTGTATTCTCTGCCCGTCATTATCGGACTTATTCCAGCAATCCATCTATCGGCAAAGAATATCTCTCATTCTGTAAAACACACCCCGCACCACCATCTTATTGTCCGCACAGAGTCCCGCAAGGACGCGGGGGTGTTACAAACAAGGAAAGTGAATTACGGTGTCCACCCAAACAGGGCGTCTAACTCTTCTAGGGTTAAACTTGCGTCCAAGCGCAGGGACTCCAGTAGGGAACTAGACCGCAGGACCACTTCGGTCCCCGCCCAAACGATTTCGGCCTCCTCAGAGTCAGAATAGCTGGCAAGGGCGTCAGAGAATGTCTCCGGCCATTCTCCCCGCGCCGCCTGCACCGCCTCACCCGCCGGTAGCACTCCTGCACGTTTTAGGGCGATACAAAAGTCGGTGCGTGATAGGGAGGCGGTGGAACGCCATATAGGGAGGCGGTTGGTTTCCGCGGTGAGTTCAGCGGCATCAAACGCGGTCTGCTCATCCGTAGACAGATCAAGCAGCTCGCCATTCAGATATTTTTTTGTCATTGCATCACCTCCAAAACACACAGGCCGCGTCGGTCTACAGTTGACCCCTCAAAATTACCATTACTTGTTGCAAAACGTATCTCGTCTATGCCCCCAGCAAGCCAACTTGAGTGCGCTAGATGTGGGGTACCTGCGTTGTTCACGATGTCATTAGTCCTGTCTAGGTTCCCCCCGCCCAAGGAGGCCGATATACCACTCACGAGTACAAAGTCAGCGGCCAATGACCCGTCAAGGTTATCGAGATAAAAAACGCCACCAAGCACGCCGTTTGAGGCTTCATTTTTTGTAACCCCGACCAGAGATCGCCAAGTCCCGCCCGTTTCGCGAACATCTATGGTTTTATTTCCAAATAGACCTGAGGACGCTTGCAGCATATAGGTCAGCCGCGCCTTGGAATAACCCGCTAGACCCGTGAACACAAACTCCGAGACGTCCGATGTGGGTTCAATGGCATGACCCGGTAGAACAGTCCAAATGGCACCATCAGCACCAGCCACACCCGCCACTAAAGGATCAGATGTCCTATTTTTAATAGTGTGTCCTTTTATAGCTTTGTAATCTGCCATGAGGATTCTAC
>JAESQS010000166.1 GCA_016765035.1 Kordiimonadaceae bacterium
CCGTCTTAACAAGAGCCATATTCGCCCAGTCCCCGCTCAGTCTCTGGCCCAGCCACCCGCTAGGATACACTGTGGGGTGGTTGGGTAGGGGGAGTGGGCCGGCGGTGCATAGTAAAACGGATATGCTCTAAACCGCCCATGTGCTCTAGTTTGCGACCAGCACGATAAAGCGGTTTTTATTGGCTTGGCCATCAGAGCCCAGCTTGTCAAAATGAATGAGCAAATCACCTTTTCCATCACCATTCAGGTCTGCTGTACGGACCAGCTCACCATTTTTGGGCAACTCAACTTTCACATCAATAGATTTACGAGCGAACATTTTTTTGGCACCCGGCGTTGCTTTAAAAAGCCGCAGCATTTTAGTGCCGTCACTAAGGATCATATCTTTGGCTTTGTCGCCATCAATGTCTGCCAATTCGGTCACTGGCACGCTACTTTGGCCACTCGACATATCAAAATCAACAGACACTTTTTTGCGAAAGTTGGGTTTGGCTGCATAACGACCATCAGCGCCTTGCTCGAAAAAATTAATGTGGATACTGACGGAGCCTGACAGCAAGATACCAATGATTTTACCGATGCCTATATTCACAGCACCGCCAACAAAATCCATCCGGCCATCGTCGGCAAAGTCTACTAAGCGATTTTCAGCAGTGATGCCCTGAAGCGCAATACGCGTATTTGGCTTGCTACGGAAAACCAGCTTACTGCCTTCTTGCTGACCGTAATGAAACTGGTACATGCTACTACGCTTAAATATGCCCTGAGCCCGGTCAGTTACCGTGACAATATCAACAATGCCATCGCCATTAATATCCTCCACACGCCTGATACGGGTCTCTGCCAAATTGGCTTGGTCCTGATACCGTTCTTCAGATTTAATAAATTCAGCAAAGCTGTTGCCTATCACATCCATATCGATGGGGGAAACTGAAGGCACAGCATCAAAACCACCATCGCCATTTTGCAGAAAAGCCACAAAACTACGGTCTTTTAAGAAGGCAATATCAAGTTTTCCATCAAAATTCATGTCGATGGTATAAAGCGGAAACTGGCTATAAAGTGGGCGCTGCTGCGACAAACGCATTTCCACCTGCATCTCCAAAAGAACCTCTGTGCCAAAGCCCCCTTTCCCATCATTTAACCGCAGCCGATACCCGCCAAAATCCGGTACAATAATGTCAGCATAGCCATCGCCGTTTAGGTCTCTGGCAAAATCAAGCTGTTCGAACAATGGGTTGCTGCCTTGCCTATAAATAGAGGATAGGGCCACAAGTGGTTCCATCGTATCCGAGGCAAGGTCATAGCGCTGCACACCTTCATCCCCCAGAAACAAAAGCGTTTCCTGTTTTTGATCTCCTATGGGGGCAAAGTCATAAAAAAGCGCATTAGGGGGCATGTGCACAGTGAGGGTCGGGGCGCCCATAACACGGCTGCCGCTATCCATCTCGTAAAACGAAAAAACCTTCTCACCCGATTTGGTGCGGCCCTTGGCAAGCAGGGCGTTACGGTCAGCCCTGAAAAAGGGCACCAGCTTCAACTGGCTGACAGTATGGTCAGCGGTAATATCACTGATTGTAAAAGGGGCCGTTGCTTGCGCAGAAACAGCGTTACTTAAAAAAATCAACGATGTCGCTATTTTTGCGGCAAGACGCATACGCGTAAAACAAATATGTATAAGACCTTGAAACTGCACTTAATACTCCCGCTGTTGCCTGTAAAACTATAGTGTTTTTATTATCCCGGCTTTCCGTAACCGGCTATTGAGGCGAATTTTAGACGCGTAACATGAAAGCCGCCCAGCGCCAAAATCCTGCGATAAATAACAGGCGTGTCATGACAGCAATGGCGGACGTAGTGCCTTTAGTCAACTGATGGGAATTTCCTCTGCCAGAAAGCCGCTTGATGTACCTGACAGGGAAAAGCCATCAGCAACATCCTCTGAAAAGAGATGCGCAAGCGGCAGCAGGGGCGTATATTGATACTCAATCTGCACGCTGAATTCCTTGGTTGGTTACCTGGTCAACGGGCAATAAAAAAGGCCGGGTTTCCCCAGCCTTTTCTCATTTTTTGTTGTCAGCTTACGCTTAATGCACCCCGTGCATCCATTTGCGCAGCGTAGGTGTGAGGATAAAGATAAACACACCGACACCGACACTGCCGTACCCGATGGTGGTATAGATTTCCATCGTTGCAACAACATCCAGCACCGCTTCACCGCCACCGGCATGCGCACCACTACCTGCTAAGGAGCTAATCCAGCCTGCAACATAGTTACCGAGAGCAGAAAATAAGAACCATGTTCCCATCAACATACCGACAATCCGTGGCACACTCAGTTTAGTGACCATAGACAAGCCAACCGGGCTTAGGCAAAGCTCCGCTAAGGTCAGAGCAAGATAAATGAACACCAACCAGAAAATGCTTTTGTTGGTACTGTCATCAAGGGCCATACCCCATGAGAAAACAATATACCCTACACCAATAAGCAACATGGCAATGCCAAATTTGGCAGGCGTGGAAGGCTCCCAGCCCTTACGTGCAAGCGCCACCCACAACCATGCGAATACAGGGGCAAAGATGATGATGAAAGCAGGATTCAAAGACTGAACTTGGGAAGCTTTCACTTCAAACAATCCAAAAACATTCCGGTTAAATTGCTCATCTGCCAGAACAGTTAAACTGGCAGCCTGCTGTTCAAACAACGCCCAAAATACAGACTGAATTGCGATAAGGAAACAAGCAACTGTCAATTTCTGCGCTTCCTCTTTGGTACAATTCCTAAAACCAAAAATGATGATATAGGCGATCATTGCTAGGCCCACGATGCCCAGCATTTGCCCGACAAGGTCCTGATATTGCATCATCATCCAAGACACACCCACAAGCCCAAAACCGAACAAATAGATGGTATATTCTTTGCTGATGCCAATGGCGGATTTTTCTTTCAACACCTCAACACTTGGTGGTTCTGCACGACCGCCCAGCATTTTTTGGCCCCACAAGAAAACAAGCAAGCCAAACAACATGCCAATGCCGGCTAGGCTAAAGCCATAGTTCCAACCGTAGGTTTCCCCGACATAGCCAACGATGACTGTCGATAGAACCGAGCCTAAATTAATGCCCATATAAAATATGGTAAACCCACCGTCCCGGCGAGGGTCGTCTGGCCCATATAGCGACCCAACGATGGTCGAAATATTAGCTTTCAAGAAGCCAACACCCGTAATAATCAGCGCCAGCGAAAAGAAGAAGAGCTTCAGGTAAAAATCGTCCCGAACGATGTCTCCACCGTCCACATAAGACTGCGGCCCGTGGAATGCCATCAAGCTATGGCCCGCCACCAGAAGGAGTGCCCCGTAGGTTACGGCCTTTCGACTGCCTAAATATCTGTCAGCCATGAACCCACCAATGATAGGCATCATATAAACAAGACCTGCGTAGGCTGCATATATCAAGCTTGCTTCGGCATTGGTAAACAGATGGTATTTAATAAGATAAAGCACCAAAATGGTGCGCATGCCATAGTAGGAGAAACGCTCCCACATTTCGGTCATAAAGCAAACAACCAAGCCTATTGGGTGGCCTAGAAATTCCTTCTGCTGCGACCCTTCGGTCGAAACGCTAATTGTGCTCACAACAAGCCCCCTTGTATTTTGTCCTAAACTACTTCGACTATGTAGCTTCCCCATTTCTTATATGGGCGCCTTGGAGCGTATTTGATTTACTATGCATCACCGGCCCAACTCCCCGCTTACTCTCTGGCCCAACCACCCGCTAGGATACACTGTGGGGTGGATGGGTAGGGGGCGTGGGTGGAAATGGCTCTAATTAAACCAGATATGCTCTACTAGCACCCGCTATGGTGCTTCAACCAAACACATATTAGGCCAAAGCGAAAGAAAATTGCGCAACACAATCACGTTTTCTATCTTAAGCTGCCGCCAAGATATTTATTGAAAAAACCAGATGAACTCTCAAAATAAACTCTACGTTCAGCCTCGCGCTTCAATTGATGTGTCGCCCCTTTAAGTGGCACAAATTGGTAATTTTTGCCCTGTTTTGCCAGCGCTTCTGCCATCATTAGACCCTGACGATAGGGTACATTCCTGTCGAGGGTAGAATGCAGCATCATAACCGGCATCCGAACTAAGGAGACTCTGTTCAGGGGGGAACGCCGCCTAAGAGACCGCGCTGACAACCGCCCTAAAATGCGCGGCACTGTCAGCTCATGAAATCTGTTTTGCGATAAATACGCAATGAGGTGCGGTAAGGAC
>JAESQS010000167.1 GCA_016765035.1 Kordiimonadaceae bacterium
ATACGTTCAGCAGACTCTCGGAACACTCGCCCTGCCGCTGTAAGTTTCACATGCCTTTTCCTGCCACGCTCAAAAAGAGGCGCGCCAATTTCGGTTTCCAGTTGCTTTATGGTTTGGCTAAGAGGCGGCTGACTCATGCTCAGTTTTTCTGCCGCCCGACGGAAATGAAGCTCTTCGGCTAAAACCACAAAATATCGTAAATGTCGAAGTTCCATCACACTGCCTGATTTTTATTTCATATCAAAAATACAGTAACACTTCGGAAAAAAAATGAAACCCCTCAACAAATATACAAAAACAGTAAGTCTGGGCTACCGCGTACCAAACCTTGAACGCTGCATCGGCCTCCATAATCAACCGGAACAAGCCGGAATAAATCTTTTTAAAAGGAGGCGTTCTTTTCCGCCACCTCCGTGTCTTAGTAAATAGAACCCCTGATTCCGGGCAAAATATTTATGTGCTATCATGGCATATGCAATCCTCTATGAGGAATGAGCGAAGACATGGTTGATATTGTTGGAACGCCAGAAAATCTTGGTCAAAAAAGAGACAGCCGGCAAAGGCTAGCTCACCTATACGAGCGGTATCAAACCGACATCTGCAAATATGTTGGCAGAACCTTTGGCGATGGCCCGCCTGACCCAGAAGACGTTGCCCAGCAGGTTTTTGTCAAGTTCGTCGAACTGGATGAAAAAACTGATATTAAAAACCCCCGGGCATATCTTTACCGTATCGCCCATAACCTTATCGCAAACCTCCACCGCAAAGCCTCTACTCGGCGGCGGTATATTGCAGACCAGAAAAATACCGGGCAGGCCCTTGAAAGTGACACCATTCATCCCGAGCGCATTCTCATCGCGCGCGAAAGGCTTGCTTTGTTAGAGCAGGTCATGTGGGCCATGCCCGTGAAACGCCGACGGATGATCATTCTGAACTGGTTTCAAGACCTGACCTATGCGGAAATTTCAAGGCAGACAGGGGTCTCAAAATCAGTTGTCCGAAAACATGTACTTAACGGACTGGAAGATTTTCAAAAAGCATTACGAAAGCAGCACGCGCAGGAACAGGGGGAGTTGGACACATGAAATTGCATATAGAAACCGAAGGCAGGGTTGATAAAGCCGCCCGTGAATGGTTCACCCTCCTCACCTCAACCGCCGCAACAGACACCGACATTGAAGCCTTTGAGCAATGGCGTAACCAAGCCAGCGCCCACGCCGAAGCGTATCAACAGATTAATCAGGTCAGAAATGAACTTGGCATCCTCGCCCACACCCCACAAGGGGAGGCTTTGCTCCGCTCTATTATGCAGGAGCCAGCCACGCCCTCTTTCTGGTCCCGCTGGATTATGGGCGTGAGAGGATGGCCTCACCTGCCCGCATATGGCGCAGCTATGGCAGCTATGGTGCTTGTTCTTATCGGCTCATTATTGCAACCGCCCGTGCCGGCCCCTGCGGTATACCAAACCACCTCTTCCGAAGTGCGAACAATCGCGTTGGACGATGGTAGTTTGGTCACTCTTGGCGCACAGTCCCATGTAGCGGTTCACTACACTCCCAACCGCCGGAACATTCATTTACAAAAGGGGCAAGCCTTTTTTAATGTGGCCCGAAACCCGGCACGGCCCTTTGTCATAAAAATGCGCGGTGCAGAAGTATCAGTTTTGGGTACAAAGTTTGATGTGCACCTTGGCCGCACAAAGGCCACTATCGCTGTATTAGAAGGCCGCGTTCGGGTCACACCGCAGCAGGCCTTGCCGAGCATAAAAACTCAGGCAGTAAGCAAGCCCAAAGTCCTAACCGCAGGGCAGGTTATTTCGCTGTCTGACAAAGGCTTTACCGCTGAAATCAAAAAAACAAAAACAATACCCGGTGCCTGGCGAGATGGCAGGTTTACCTATGTTGATGTACCCCTTTCCCAAATTATTGCCGATGCGGGGCGCTATTATAAAGGCGCGATTATACTGAGAGATAAAAGCCTTGGTACTACCCTGCTAACAACCAGCTTTGATGTGGACCAGATTGATGGTTTTTTACGAAATTTACAAGATATGCTGCCAATTAACGTCACCTATACGCCCTCTGGAAAGGTACTTATAAAGCGAGCGCCAGAATTAGAAAATACTATAATTAAAGATAAAAGGAGCTCATTTTAAGGGCTTCTGTGTCTTCTAGGTAGGGCTCGGCATAAGGGCCCTCTAAAGCAAGCAGCACCTTGCAGGCTGCCTTGCATAACAAGGGGAGAATACACCATGAATAATAAGAGCCAACTGATATCAAAGGGCAACAGGGCCTTAAAAGAAAGCCGGTTGAAACTATTGGGCGCGGCTTCGCTGCTTGTGCTTGGCGCTGCCTTCACAAATGTTCAAGCGTCGGAAGACCTGCAAAGTAGATTTCTTTTTGAACTGGAATCTCAACCTCTTGCAGAGGCATTGGTGCGCTATTCCAAAATGACCGATGTTGTGGTCACTGTTCAGGCTGATTTGCTCTGGGGTAAAACATCCCCGGCCATCAATGCCAAGATGTCGGCCAAAGAAGCCCTAACCTATCTGTTGCAAAACACACAGCTTGCCGTGATAGAGCGAAACGACGGCAGCATCACAATCCTCCCACCTCGGGCATCAGGCTTTCAAAAAATTGGTTTTGCAAGCACTAAAGAATATGAAGCTGGGCTCGTTGTTTATCCCGATGACGAGGAAATGGATGACATAGATGGTGACACAGTCTTTGAAGAAATCGTCGTAACAGGCTCACACATCCGAGGCGTACGCTCCGCCTCACCCGTGTTTGTCTATGGCCGCAAAGATATTGACCTAACAGGTGTCTCCACTGCCCCAATTCATCCAAACCCTCCCGCAAAATTTCGGGGGTGGTGTTACTGAAGTGGGAGCAGGCGTCACCAATGTGAATAGCGGTACCGGTGTTAACCTGCGAGGCCTTGGCAATGACAGCACCTTGGTGCTCTTGAATGGTCGCCGTTTAGCGCCTGCCGGGGTGGGTAATTTTGTTGATATATCGATGATTCCGCTAACGGCAATTGAAAGGATTGAGGTGCTAACAGATGGTGCCTCTGCCATTTATGGCTCAGACGCTGTTGGTGGTGTGGTGAATTTCCGCCTGCGGACTGATTATGAAGGTTTTGAAACCAGAGTACGTTATGGCAGTGCTACATCAGGAGACCTTGACGATATTCAACTGGGCCAAACCTTCGGCACAACATGGGATACAGGCCATGTCCTGATCTCCTACGAATACCAAAAGCGGGATAATCTGGATGCTAATGATCGAGCTTTCGCTGAAGATCAACCTGACCCTACTGACCTGTTACCACGGCAAAAACGACATAGTGCCTTTCTAACCGCAGGACAAAGTTTGAGTGATACTTTCGATATATTTGCTGACATCTTTTATTCCAAACGCAATGCACACTTGCGGGCAGCGGCCCTCGTGAACGCAGAAGATAATCAGGAGACAGAGCAATATGGCGCTTCACTTGGTTTAGTAGCTACATTGGGAGCCAACTGGCAGGCAGAGCTGGTTGGGTCCTTCAGTCGAAATGACGTTTTATCACATTCATCGGAACTCTTTGACTTTACATCAGACCATCTGTCGCTTGAGGGTAAGATAGATGGCTCTCTGTTCACGTTGCCCGGTGGAGATGTGAAGCTTGCAGTGGGTGGGCAGGTTCGCGGCGAATCATTCAAAGAGGTTAGAGAATCTTTACCTGATCCTGCAATTGACGCTGACCGAACTGTTTACGGGCTTTTTGGCGAAATATTTGTACCACTGGTAGGCAAGGAAAACCGCATGGCAGGGGTTGAGCGGCTGGAAATAACTGTTGCAGGGCGTTATGAAGATTACAGCGACTTTGGCTCTTCTACAGATAGCAAATTAGGCCTGTTATGGTCCCCCACTGCAGGAATAAACTTACGTGGCACCTATGGCACTTCCTTCCGGGTACCCCTTTTTAGAGAGTTGTTTGGTACCCAAGGAGGCATTCTTGTGCCCTTGCCCGACCCGTCTTCCACTAGCGGTAGCACACTATCTTTGGTCGGGGCAGGTGCCAATTCTGGCCTCCAACCGGAAATTGCTACCACCTGGACCGCAGGTTTTGATATAGCGCCACCATCACTGCCGGGCCTCACTATTCAGGCGACATATTTTGATATTGATTTCAAAAACAGAATTGCCTCGCCAGGAATAGGTTTTGATGCTCTCTTCAATCCTAGATTTGAACCTGTTGTAGACCGTAATCCGGACCAAGCATTATTGGCCTTTTTAGGTTCGAGTCCGGAGTCTTTTAATTTAACGGGTGGAGTATTTGACTTTACCGATGCAGAGGTTTTTATCGATAATCGATTCCTCAATTTGTCGAGTGTTCAAACGCGCTGACTTGATGTCTCTGTTACCTATTCGCTCGACAGTGATGTAGGCAGTTTCGGTTTCAACTTGAATAGTACTTATCTGTTTGAACAATCAGACCAGCTACTTCCCACAGACAGCCCGTTTGACCTTGTTGGCACAGTCAGTAATCCTCCAAATTTAAAACTACGCGGCAGTATCAATTGGGCCTACGACAGTTTTTCGACCAATCTGGCAGTTAACTATATCGATGGCTTCCGCAACGAGCAAGTTGATCCGGTGGAGGATGTCAGTTCATGGACGACAGTGGATATGACTGTTAGTTATAGAACCGGTGATCGCTCAGGCAGTGGATGGCTGGATGGTACGGTATTCTCCGTGAACGCACTGAATCTGTTTGATCGGGATCCACCATTTGCAGCATCTGCCGGGTTTGACCGGGATTATGACACCGCGAATGCCAGTGTGCTTGGCAGAACGATTGCCTTTCAGATTACCAAGCAATGGTAACCTGAAACATGTGCGATCTCCAGTCAGCAAGGCTACACCTATTTCTTCTCTTCTATCCTTGCTGATCTCCTCTTTTGTCAGGGGCCAAAACCATCCATATGGTCTCAAATAAAAGGTGTGATAAAAAATCAGGAAACAACAATATGAAACACTATGCCGTCTGGTTTAAAAAGCCTGTTTTCCAGCTTTTTACCATATTGATCGCTTGTTATATTATCTGGCAAGTCCCTGTCGCTGAAGCTGGGGACAAGCGTAGTATTACTGCCAAAGATTTGCTGGAAATCCGTGATATTAAAACCATGGCTCTGTCCCCTGATGACAATTATATTGCCTATCAGGTGGTGCAGGCCGACAAAGACAAAAATGATTATGATATTAATTGGTATGTAGCCACTACTAAAGCAAACGCAAAACCCCTCATGGTGGCTGATGGTGGTGAAGCTCATCTATTTACAAATGGTATTGGGTACAAAGTGGGAGAGCTGGAAACAAGTAAAATAGTCTGGGCGCCTGATAGTGAGTGGATCTATTATACAAAAATGCAGAATGGTGCATTGCAGATTTGGCGCAGCCATCGCAACCGCTATGGACAAGAACAAGTGACCCATAATGCAGCAGATGTTGAAGGCCTGAAGTTTTCAACAGATGGATCAAAACTGTTGTTTGCTGTAGGGCGCACACGGGCGGATATTAAGGCAATATTTGAAAAACAGGCCCGGCAAGGCCATTTATTACAGTATCCCGGTATCTATAGTGTTGAGGAGGGACCATCTTTGCCACCCTGTAGCGATGGACGAGAAAGGTGGGTTCAATATACTATTGAAAAATGGTCCTGCACCCAGACAGTTTGGGTGGTTGATGCTCAGACAGGTATTGAACATAAAGCCAGCCTTGAGGAAGCCAAGGCATATTTTGCCAAATCTGATCTCAACACTAGTTTTGGGAAATTGAAAGACCAGACTCGGTCCATGGAAACCCCCTCCCCGGATGGTAGCCACCTTGCCTGGTTTGAAAATAAAGACTCTACCATTTATAGAGGGTATAGGCCGCCTATGCGTGTGGTCGTCTCTGACGGAAGCAAAACAGAGCGTTGCTCTACAGATGCCTGCCGTAGTGTGCTGCCTGAAAAATTATGGTGGAGCACAGACGGCAAAGAGGTAATATTCTTGATGCGTGATGGCCCGCGTGAGACCCTTAGTTCACTATATGGCTGGACACCGGGTGAGGCAGATGTGCGCACAATCCGCAGCAGCGATGATGTGCTTGATAATTGTGATATTGTGGGAGATCGCCTGATATGTGGCTACGAGACATGGACATCACCTAAAAAGATTGTCTCTGTTGACCTGAACAACTGTGAAATCACGACCATTGTGGATATGAACCCTGAGTTTCAAAATTTTAATTTTACCAAAGTTGAGAAAATTCTTGACGAGGATGCCTATAATAACAAAGCCCATGCCCATCTGGTTTACCCAAAGGATTACACGGAAGGGCGGCGATATCCGCTGGTAATCGTTCAATATCGATCCGACGGGTTCCTGAGAGGCGGGATGGGCGATGAGCAACCCATTCATGTTTTCGCGCAACAAGGTTTCGCTGTGCTTAGTTTTGATATGCCGAGACAAGATGATAATTACGCGAAAATTGATGATGTAATAGAATTAAACAAGCATGATTATAGGTGGCGCATTATTGATCGTGGGCCTGTGACAGCAATTGACCGCATGGTTAAAGTTCTGGGAAAACGTGGCATTATTGATCCCAACCGAGTAGGTATTAGCGGATTAAGTGGTGGTGCAATGACGACCATGTCTGCCCTGTTGGAGCGAGATTATGCGGCGGCATCAGTGGCAGCAATTAATGGTGCCCCGCCAAGCTTTAGGTTGCCTCCTTCAAGTCTTTTCAGGAAAGTGAGAGATTATACCTTTGGCGGAACCCCTTTTAGCAAGGTAGGATTTGAAATGCGCGCTAAATACTCATTTGCCATGAATGCTCACAGAATTGATACACCTTTTTTAAGTCAGGTTTCCGACAGTGAATATTATTTTAACAGACAAAGCCACCATGCGTTAGAGGAGGCAGGTAAGCCGGTGGAAATGATTATTTACCCTGATGAGTATCATGTGAAATGGCAACCAGCACACCGATATGCGGTCTACACCCGCACTGTCGATTGGTTTAATTTTTGGTTGCGGGGCGTGGAGGACAACAGCGCTGATAAGGTAGAGCAATATGAGCGTTGGCGTGGCCTGAGGACGGTGCATCAGGCCAACCTGCAAACGCTTGCGGCGGTGCATTAGGCAGGCTTGCTACCCAAAAATGGAGCATGAAACACCTGTGTCTAAGGATGATTGGCACCCACGTTTCATGCTTCTTCTTATGCCGCGTCTCGCGCTACTTCCCGCCGTTGGGGCCCCTGCGCAAAACACAGCTCATTACTATACAACGTATAAAAAAACAAACCGTTCCAAATTTTTTGCACTTTTTTATAGATAAGTATCAATTGTGCCTTCTTGGCCTAATTTATGTGTCTAAACCGCTGCACTCCTCAAAAAATTCCGGTAATCGCCTTAGTTTTTCTTGCCAGATATTATTCAGCGAGCATAATGGCGGTGTGGCAACCGGTGTGGTGGGACAGGCTGGTATTGTGGGGCTGGGATGAAAAAGTGGTTTTTTAAAAATAGGAAAAAGCGCCTCGTAAGTGGCGGCGGTGAGCAGGCGGCCTCCTTGCTGGTCGAAACATTATATCGGGACCATTTCACGGACCTTTGTAAAAATATCCACATATCTTTTGGGGGTGGCCCGCCAGAGCCAGAAGACATTGTGCAGGCAGCCTTTACAAAATTTGCCAGCCTTGATCATGCAACATCCATTGAAAAGCCGCGCTCGTTTATTTTCATTATTGCCCGCAATTTGGTGCTCGATTATAAACGTCGCCGCAAGATGGACGATGCTTATATTGCAGAGCAAATTGCGCTTGATCATGACTTTAAATTGGAAGGGATCACGCCTGAACGCGTTGTATTGGCGAAGGACTATCTTAATCAGCTTATTCGCGTTCTTCGTACCTTGCCGAAAAAGCAGCAGGTTATTCTGTCCATGAACCGCCTTGAAGGGAAGTCATTCAAACAAATCACACAAGAGACAGGCTGGTCTGCCGGGGACATTAGCCGCAACATGAATGCCGGGATGGAGACGTTAATCCGCATCATGGACACAGGCACCCCCACGGAAATTGATAGTGCTGCGCACACAGAAACAGCAGGCCCCTCTCACAGTCGACAAGTAGATAAAAAGCAATGAGCACGCATAGCAACATGGATCAGCATATTAAAGAGCAGGCTCGGGAATGGCATGTGATTATGCATTCCGGCAACCTGCCGCAGGAAATGCGCCAAAAATTTGAGGCATGGCTTCATGCAGACAGAGCCCATAAACAGGCCTACCATGCGTTTGAGCAACTATACCGAGATTTGGACTTTGCCTTGCCACGGGCGGGCATTAATGTTGATGAACTGTTGGGCAGGCAACAGTCGCCTTTCATGGCGGCCTGCTCTGGCTGGGCAGAAAAGTTAAAGGCATGGCCGGTGCCTGCCGTTGGCACCCTTGCCGCAGGGTTTGTGGCCGTTGCGCTGGTTTTTGGCGGGCTGCACTTGCGTGATCTATATTGGGGCCCGCAAAGCCACGAAGCACCGCTCCCCCCCTCCACAACATATGCCACAGCGGTTGCCGAAATCAGCGAAGTCACCCTGGAAGATGGCACTATCATCACCTTGGGGGCGAAATCCAGTTTTGATGCTGTGTTCACCCCCGGCTCACGGCGCGTCACCCTCGTTAGGGGCCAAGCCTTTTTCGATGTAGCAAAAGACCCAGCCCGGCCCTTTTACGTCACTGTGCAAGATACGCTGGTGCGTGTGGTTGGCACAAAATTCGATGTTAAAAGCATCCGAGGTGAAGTCCGGGTTTCGGTTTTGGAAGGCGTTGTTGAGGTCATGAAGCCGGGCAAAATTCCCGCAAGCTTCACCGATACCGCCCTTATGAATACACCAAAGCACACGCTGACCGCCGGTGAGCAAGTTACAGCACAGATGCGCAAGGCCTTGCCACAGGTGGAAAAGGTTGGCCCTACAGAGGCAGGCGCATGGCGCAGCGGGCGGCGCTCCTATGAAAATGCCAGCCTTATTGAAATAATTTCTGATTTAAACCGCCACCACAAACGCCAAATAAATATTGCCTCACAGGATATTGCTGGCCTGCGCACAACAATCACCTTCAATACAGCTGATGTGGCGGCAGTCCTTGAAATGGTGGCGGCAATACACCCCGTTGAAGTTATTGACGGGCAAAGAGACCAAATTCTATTGCGGCGCAAACACACCCGCAATTAACGGCAGCGGCCAACGCCCCGCGGGGCGGCCCCCTATATGCCACAGCATAAAGCTGGAGAAGTAAATTGGAACGATAACCCGACCCCTGCGTTGTTTAACTAAGATCAAGCTTTTGGTAAGGGCCAACCCACACCAAGCATTGATCGCTAAAAAAACGCATAATCGGGAGGACGAATGCAATGAGCCAGTCAGGGATCAGTGGACTTTCATCAAAAAAAGGGCGTGCCCTCAAGCGCGCGCTTGGCAGTGCCGTATCAATAGTTGCAGTAACACTTGCAAGCAATTGCGCCTTTGCGCAACCAACAGACTTTAATATAAAAGCCCAATCCCTCAGCAAGGCCTTGCTGGCATTTGGCGAGCAATCCGGCGTTAATGTCGCGGCATCACGCGCGCTGATTGAGGGAAAAACCGCCCCTGCCGTGCGCGGTGAAATGGACCCCACAAAAGCCCTTAACAAAATCCTGTTAAATTCCGGCCTAAAATCAAAAGAGCTGCGCTCAGGCGCTTATACAATCACTCTTGCCGCCGCCAATGTAACAGGCAGAAACGTCGCCCCTCACCGCGCCGCGCAAGCGAGCAAACAGACGCCGCAAAAGGCAAACACCTCTGCCCGCCCCTATGACGAAGAAGCGGAGGAAGACCCTGAATTAAGGTCCGGGTTTGGCAAGCTATCCGCAGATGAGCTTGATGAGATTGTCATTACGGGGTCACACATCAAAGGGGTCAAATCAGCATCTCCAGTGTTTGTATTTGGACGTACTGATATTGAACAAACCGGTATATCAACAATACCAGATTTTCTCAGAACATTGCCGCAGGTATTCGGCGGCGGGCAATCTGAGACGACTGCAGGTTTATCAGGTGCTAACAATGCAGACCAAAATCTCTCTGTCGGATCTGGGATCAACTTAAGGGGCTTGGGGACTGAATCCACTTTGGTATTACTCAATGGGCACCGGCTTGCTGCCACTGGGGTCGGAGATTTTGTTGATGTTTCATTGTTCCCCTTGACAGCGATAGAAAGGGTAGAAGTGTTGATAGATGGGGCATCTGCTCTCTACGGCTCAGATGCAGTCGGGGGTGTCGTTAACTTTGTTCTGCGAAAAGACTATAGCGGGGCAGAAACCCGTGTGCGTTATGGTACTGCTACAGATGGTAGTACCGATGATATTCAAATTGGACAAGTTGTTGGGGATAGCTGGGATAGGGGCCACGCGCTCATCTCCTATGAATATCGCAAGCGGCACCATTTGGATAGTGAAGAGCGTTCCTTTACGAAGGACAGCGCAGATCCAACTTATCTACTCCCTGATCAAGAACGACACAGCCTTTTTTTTACAGGCGGTTATGAAGTTTCCGAAGATATAAGTCTTTTTGGAGATGCCTTTTATAGTGAGAGAAAAGGGACCCGTTATAGTTCCGTTTTATCATCGATAAGCTCCTCGGATAGCACGTCACATCAATATGGCACAAATATTGGAGCTGAGATCGAGATTGGCGAAAATTGGCAGGCCGAAATTTCTGGTACTTATAATAAAAGCAAAACTTCTAGTGTACTTGAAATATACCTACATCCATTTGGCCCATCAATTTCACCGCTGGTTTCATTTCCCTCACAGCAACGTACAGAAGTTTGGTCTGTTGATGCTACAACAACTGGAAAATTATTTAGCATTTCGGGAGGTGACATAAAATTAGCGACAGGTGTTCAATATCGCAACGAACACTTTTACACTTTAAGGGATAGCGTCCCTGAATCTGATTTATCCCGAGATATTTTTGCAGTATTTACCGAGTTAAATATTCCCTTAGTAAGTGAAAATAATCGATTTGACGGCGTAGAAGCCCTCGAACTCACGCTGGCCGGTAGACTTGAAAGCTATAGTGACTTTGGTACCTCTATAGACCCAAAAATAGGGTTGATCTGGTCTCCCTTGTCCGGGCTTCAGGCACGAGGTACTTATAGTACGTCCTTTAGAGCGCCAATATTGGAAAACCTTTCTGAATATAGTGTTTCAGCAGTTATGTTTAATCTTCCAGATCCTGCGTCCCCGACTGGCGAAACATTATCGGTCATAGCACTCGGCAATAATGCTGCACTTAAAGAAGAAAGCGCAAACACTTGGACAGTAGGGTTTGATATTAAGCCGCCATCCTTACCTGGCTTCAACTTGGGTGTCACCTACTTTAATATTGCTTACAAGGATAGAATTGAAGCGGGGGATGCGTTTTTTGATGCGTTTCTCGTCCCACGATTTGCACCTTTAATTGATAGAAACCCCGATTTGAATTTCATAGAATTTCTTTTCGAAAGCCCGTTTTCATTCAACGGAACTGCTTCAGACCCGATAGAAGCGGAAGCTCTGGTGGATAATCGCTTGCGTAACGTTTCTAGGCTCGCTACTAGCGGGTTAGATGTCACAATGAGTTATGCATTCGATGCCGATATAGGTTTCTTTAATGTCAATATCAACACCACATATTTACTCAAAAGAGAAATTCAGTTGTTTGAAACCGAGGCAGCATTTGGTGTATTAGATACTGTAAATAACCCCGCTGACTTAAAGGTTCGTGGTGGCTTATCTTGGGCTTCTGGCAATCTTTCATCGAGCTTATTTGTCAACTATGTCGATGGATATCATGACGAGCGCATGGTTCCTGTTGTTGATGTGGATTCTTGGACAACAGTTGATCTACAATTGCGTTATCAGTTTGATGATGACACCAGTAATGGTTTGCTCACTGGTACGGAACTATCCATCAGTGTACAGAACCTCTTTGACCAAGCGCCACCTTTTGTTTTCAATGTGTCAAATAGGAACTTTGATTCTAACAATGCAAGCGCCCTTGGTCGCTTTGTTGCCTTTCAACTTATTAAACACTGGTAACACCCATATCAGGCCTTAAAGCCGAAATGTAATTCTTTTGCTTTAAGGCCTACTTGCTTCCAACCAAAAACTTCCTCCTTTGAAAGCTAATATGATGTTCAATTTGGCATTATGCCCTCTAGTATTACCTTGGGTCAAACCAATGTTGAGCAAGATCGGCACGTACATGCTATTGATCGTAGCGGCAACTATTATACAAACTCATACTCTTGAAGCACAAATTGAAAGCCTGCAAAAGCGTTCGCTTACGGTACATGATGTTATAGAGATGCGCAGTATTATTGACCCTTTCCATCCTGCAACTATCTATGGACCCGCTAAATTCCAATTCTCGCCTGATTTTCATCATTTTCTTTTAGTTACACAAACGAGAAATCTTAAAACAGGCTATAATGATGCGGAGCTCTGGCTTTTTCATTCAAAGAAAGTGTTAGAGTTTATAAACAAAAAAGGCAAACATGCCCTACCGGAGGCAGAAATAGTGGCACGTTTTTCCTCCTCCTCAAATAGGGCGGCTATTCGTCAACTTCAGTGGCTAGCAGATGGGAATTCCATTGCCTTCATTGCGGAAAGCCCCGGTAACCTAAGTCAAGTTTTCCAGTTAAATATTTCTTCCGGCGAGCTCATACAACTGACCCAGCATCCTCGATCCGTCTTATATTTTTCTCTAAGTGATACGGCCAATACTCTTGTATTTCTCTCCACCCATATCAGTAAAAATCAAGACTGGGAGAACCCTAGTTTTATTGTCGGAACCCGAACGTTAAGCCAAGTGATGTCGAGGGATCAGCCTTATCCATCCCATATTACCACCGAGTTACAATATTATAGCAAGTCCTTGCACCAAGGTGCTTCCACGCAGCCCTTGATGCACTCTTTTGTGACCGGTAAAGAGTTTACTGCGTTTCGTTCATATGACATCTGGATATCACCTGATGGTCAAAAAGCGGCTTTACATGTGCCGGCCACCTTCGAACGTCAAATGGACTGGATTGGCGATTTTCACCCTATATCAAACAGTTCCACCTATAAAAGTATCGCTAATGATTTTGATGAAAATGTGGAACCAAAAATCGGTTTTTTGTTTTGTCAATTTGCCATTGTCAACTTGGCGGACGGCACGCTGGAGAAACTTATTGATGCCCCCATTGGGCATATGCTTGGCGGCCTCAATGCCAAGGCAGTATGGCACCCTAATAGTCAGATAGTTTTCCTCTCAAACACCTTTCTGCCTTTAAAGGATGTAGGTGCTGAAGAAAGAGAAATCCGCAGGCGAGCGCCTGCCATAGCTGCCTACAATCTCGCCACAGCTCAGGTAAAACGCCTAGTCGAAATGGAGGTGCCAGATGGCGGCACTCAAAGTACCCTTCAAGTTACAGATATAAAATTCGGCACAAATACTAATTTGATCACTAGCTGGTCAACAACGAATGGCGTCGCAGCCCCAGACCGGGTATATAGGGCCGTAAGAAAGGATTGGGTAGAAGTTTACAACAATGAAAGGGAACCAATAAGAAATCACAACAGGGAAAACCCGCTTAAACTTTCCATAAATGAAAATTTAAACACCCCCCCTAATCTACTTGCCGAAGATGTAGCCACCGGCAATAAAAAGCTGATCACTAATTTGAATCCACAATTCGAGGCTTTAACATTTGGCAGAATAGAGACTTTTGACTGGATTGGTTTAGAAAAACGCTTAGTGTCAGGGGGTCTCGTCTATCCTACAAATTACAACATCAAAAAACGCTACCCTTTAGTGATACAGGTCGGGTATTTCTTGCCAGAGCGGTTTTTAATATCTGGCCCTATAACAGGATTGACAACCAGTGCCTATGCTGCTCAAGCCTTGGCTAATCAAGACATAATGGTTCTACTTGTAAACGACAGCCCTAAATTGGGTAAACATAAAGAAATTTTAGCAACCCGGATTGAAATTGAAGCAGCAATCCAAAAGCTGGATCAAATGGCCTTGATTGATACGGACAAAATGGGTTTGGTTGGTTTTAGTCGTACCGGGTTCTTTGTGCAAGATTTAATCACATTTTCTGAGTATAATTTTACGGCGGCTGTCGTAGCTGATGCATCCAATCTCAGTCGATATTCTCTCTCTGTTTACCATGGTCGCCCACTGGGAATTCAGGATATGGAAAACCTGATGGGAGCGCGCCCCTTTGGAAATAGTCGTGTAAAGTGGATTCAAAAGGACCCTAATCTACATTTGGATAATATTAAAACAGCGCTCAGGATTGAAAGCAACGGCCCTGAAATTCCACTATGGTGGGGTGCTTATACTATGCTTCGGCGTATGAACAAGCCAGTAGAGCTTGTGATATATCCTAGGGGTGAGCACAATCTTAAAAAGCCCTTTGAACAATTATCCTCACAACAGGGTACCGTGGATTGGTTAGCATTCTGGTTAAAGAATGAAGAAAACCCCGACCGTGCCAAAGCAGAGCAATATGATCGCTGGCGCAAGATGCTGCCCCAGCAAGCCCTAAGCATATCTGCCGCTGCATTGGCACGTGGCGATGCTATGCGAACACAATAGAGGGCTGGTAGCGAATGGCTGAGCTTCAACAAATGTTGGGCTTGCCATGCTACTTAGGCATTCTCATTGGTTTGGGAAAAGAATGTGTTGGCGTAGCCCCTGCCGCTGGTGCCTAGATTGGCGTATATTCATTTGATAAATAATCAGCAGCAGCCTGCCCTTCTGGGTCGCAACCAAAAATTACCCGGTGCCATAATACGGCTAGAAACTTCGCCAGGTTTTCTTCGTCCAGGCCGCTGTCGCTTATCAGGTTACGCAGGGTGTCATCTTGCCTAAATGTCAGCCGCGCGACGATATCGTCGGTCATTGATGCCAGACAGTGGGCTGATATTAAAGTACATGCTTCATGCAGGCTTTCGTTGCTGCGTAAAATCGATTTTGTAACTCGCAAGGCCCAAGATGCAGTGCTGCGCTCTACAATGGAACCAAGGCGATATTCTTGATCATCGGCGTTCAATAAGCAGCGAAAGAGCCCGTGGTTTGCATCAGCAAATTTGATGAATGTTACATTTGCCTCGGTTAGTAATTCGAACATAGACTGTCCACGCTTCAGCCTGCCGGCGTTAGACATTAAGCTTGAAAACTTTGCAATAACATCTTCCAAAACTTCCTCGGTTAGTTCTCGCTTGCTTGGAAAATATCTATAAAAAGTGCCTGCGCCAACGTTTGCTTGCTCACATATTGATGTAATATGTAAGTCTTGGTAGGGCGTGTCGTTCAATAACTCCGCTACAGCTACCTTTAATAGGGCTCTGGTCCGATCGCTTTTTTTGTTAGCAGAGCGCGCATCATTTTTTTCCTGCAACCATATTGGGTAGCTAAAGTTGTTCATTGTAAAACAGCATTTTTGTTAGAGTTAAACCAATTAGCTACCATAGGCCCAACGCGCCGCCAATGGCGGATATGCAATTCATGGTCCCCTTCCGGCAGCAAAGTAATATTTGCACGCGGGACATATTTTTTAAGCAAAGCTGCACTTGTGGGCATAATTAATTCATCCTGCTCGCCAAACAGAGCAAGTGTTGGCACATTCCCCTCGGCTAATTTCTGGTAAATATGGTCCTGATTTTTCATTGGGAAATGGCGTAATATATCTAAAAGGGCGGCAAAGTAGCCTTCGTATCTTGCTTGCACAAACCGGTCCCCGCTGAGCGTGCCATTGCCACACACATCACAAGGAGGTGGCAGGGGTTGATACATGGCGGCACGCCCAACAACACGCCAAATCCATTCACCAAGCAGGGGGACATCAAGCATGTCTGTTAGCAGCTTATATTTGCTTTCATACATTCTAAGCCCTGCTGGAACGAAAAGGGCCAGTTTTTTAACTTTCTCAGGGTGCTGCGCGGCATATTGAGCTGCAATAAGCCCACCCATGGACTGTCCGACCAAGAAGAAGGGGGTTTCTATATGAAGCTCTGTCACCAAATCATTAAGCTCGCGTTCGAAGAAAGCCTGATCATAAGGGCCGCTGGGCCTATCTGAATAGCCATGACCAAAATGATCATAAATGAGGACGCGGTGCCCTTCCTCCGCAAGAATGTCAGCTATCTGCTGAAACATAAAGCCGGGGATACCATAGCCGTGCGACATCACAACAATTTCCCCTGTTGCAACCTGCTGCGTTGGTTCAACCCAATAATAGTGAATATTGCCATCATGCAGTTGCACAAAACTGCCGGGCGCTTTCTCTTTTGCAGCAGCGTCAAAAGGTAGGTCGTTCCACCCGGCCTTCACATATAAAACGGCCGCTCCGCAGAATATCACTATGATACTTATAGCGAGGATTTTTTTGACCATTGTCATGTTTCCCAGAAATGGCTGCATTGTTGATAGATTTCCATGTAAGCAGATACAGGCTTTATTCCCAGCGCAGTTTCAATCCACCGACCAGATGAAATTTACCGGCGTTTTATTTTATCAGGGGCCTTTGTCATCAACCCATCCAACTTCAAACCATATAATAAATAGTCTGAATAGGCTTCTATGTCATAGCCTTTGGGCGGGAATGCTGCATAGCCTTTCCAGCCGTGCACAACGAGCTTGTTGGCATGTGCAGCCTTAATGATATGTGAGCTTGGCGGTAATATCATACTTAACATCGGGCCAATGCCGTCAGCATAACTGGCGACATGCTCTAGCCCCTTTTCTGTCATATAGAGGTGCCAAGTTGAAAACCATATGAGCTGAATGAGTGTATAGCGGTCACCGCCCAGCTCTCGAAGCCTGTGCAAACTACGCTCATGAAATGATTCAAGTATCACAGGTTTGATGGGCGCTGCTGCTTGCCCTGCAAAAACTTCAGCGTTCAAGAACTGATGGAGCTGTAATTCAATGTCGACACCGCGTGCCTGATAAAAAGGGTGGTCTTTGGGTTCAAGATAAAGCCCAGCAGTGTTTCCTATAAGATCGACCAGTTCTTTTAATGTTACGAGTGGCACCGCCATTATTAGTTCTTTAATTTCCGCTAAAGTAAAGTCATTCACAAACCATCGTTTAACTTGTTCCCCATTTTCGCTCACCATCTTAAAACGGTCCGGAAAAACATCTGAAATATTAGAGTTTTTCTCTAGGAATGGGTCATGCAGACAAACAAGTATACCGTCTTTGGTAAGTTGTAAGTCTGCCTCAATATAATCAGGACTTAATGCCAGAGCATTAACAAAAGATGTGCGGCCATTATTGCCCCCACCCGGAACACTGTGAGCAATGATTAGTTTATCAGCATTCGTTGATGTTACTGGTTGAAAGGGATCCGCACCTACCGGGGCAATGCCGGGTATTTGGTTCATAAACAAAAGCACAACAAAGGAAGTGCACATCTGGAAAATGCGAACCAGACACCTGTTGGCCCAGACATTTGCCAACTTGCACGCCACAGATATGATGCGTCTTTTCACGATACTATCCTTATAGTTATATAAGCTTTGCAGTAATCTAAGCACCAAAGACCGCGCGGCCTTAGAATGTGCCCTTGGCCCCTCCACCTATAAGCGCCAAAACCTTCTGCGTATATGTCTCTGCCCCCAGAGGGCATTGGCTCCTTACCCAAAGCCATAACCATCTGGGTGGGGTGGGCAATGATTAAAAGTTTAACCGCGCAGTGATCCCATACGTTCGTGGATCATTTGGGAAACCACTCAGGCTACCAGCTTGAGCCACAGAATTAAATATGGACTGAAGGTAATCTGTCTTAGTCAAGTTTCTGACCCACAAAGAGACTTCTCAACCAGTCGCTTCAACAGAGCGAATGCCAAGGCTTGCATTTACCATTGTTGTTGCCTCCTGCACGGTCAAGTCAGACAGAGCATCACCAACATTGCGCTCCCCCATATAATAGATCTCACCACGGATAAATCCATTTAGGCTGTCAGTTAATGGCCTGACATAGTCACTGGAAGCGGATACCGTCCACTTTGGCGCATCAGGCAGCGTTTCTCCGCTTAGGTCACACGGGGGCGCTACACCGGAAGGACACGGCGCATTTACAAACACCTCATAAGCGGCATCATTATAGGAAAATGCTAAGGAGGCACTCAGGTTTTCAGTAAGGGCAAAACTAGAGTCAAGCTCAAAGCCTTTCACTGTAATGCTGCCCGCGTTGCTAAGCTCAAAGCCGATGCCATTAAATACTGATGCTTGGAAGTCCTTTACTTTTTGGTGATATAGCGCAGCATTCATTTGGCCACGTCCTTCCCAAAAACGCACTTTAGCACCAACCTCAAAGGCAGTGACGTTTTCGGGGAAAAACTCAAATTGATTGTCGTCACTCGCAACATTGTTAGAGGCCCCTCTTGAAACGTTAAAGCCCCCTGCTTTATAGCCCACCGAAAAACTGGCGTAGGTATTGAATTGATCACTCCAGCTATGGGATACAATAGCATTGCCTGTCAGCTTATCTTCTGAACGGGAGCGATCAAAATCCCGCAGAGGCGAAAATATTTGCAAGCCTGAGAAACCTATAAAGGCACCGCCAAACAAGGTATTTAAATCCAAGGCGGCAAGTGTATCTTGTACATCAAAGGTACCTGTCGCATCTTTATTCTCTTTGGTGTAACGCAGGCCGCCTGTCAGCGTCGTTTGATCGCTGATGTGGAAATCTACTTGGGCAAAGACAGCAAAACTCTCTGATTTAGTATCGAATGCCTCTGAAACCTGCCCAGTCCCTTCGGCAAAAAAGGTGCCTGCTGGCAAGCCTAGAATAAGCTGCTCAAGAGCATCCAAATTACCGAACCCTTCACAATGGTCCCAAAGCCGGCCAAGAGGTCGAAATACGGCCTTGTATCGGCACCATAAAGTGACCAGCCAAGGGAATCTAGGCTCTGGTTGGAATAGAAGCCGCCAGCCATCCAATCAACAACCGTGTCCTCTGTTGACGTGAAGCGTACCTCTTGTGTGAAGATCTGAATAGCGCTTTCCGAGCCATTACGAACAGTTATATCGATATCCGTATAATCGGTGTCAATATCCACCGCAGTTTGAAAATCGCGATATGCTGTAATCGAGGTTATTTCAAAACCATCTAAATCCACAGTCACTTCTGCAGAAAACCCAAAGTCATCCATTGTGGTATTCAATATGCCATCAAAGCTAACTCTTCGGTCGAAAGGTGTACTTGGGGCATTTATTGGGCCAATCACAGTGCCACCCAATGCTGCAATTGCACCTTGGGTTGGCCCGTTAAAGACAAAAGGTGCTGCGCAACAGCGTTCGTCAATCTGAGAATAATCAGCTATCATTCTAACGGATACTGTTTCAGAGGGCTCAAATAACAATTGGCCGCGAAGCGCCCACCTGTCCTTATCGTTAACCTCGCTTCCATCAAATAGATTAGTAATGAAACCGCTGCGCGAATTAACGTTGCCAGAAAGCCTAAAGGCCACTTTATCGTCAACAATTGGGCCTGTTACAGTCCCTTTGACAATAACTTGATCGTAGTTTCCGTATGTTGCAGAAACCATGCCTCCTGCATCATATTCGGGTTTTTTCGTTACAAAAGAGATCACACCCGCAGAGGTATTTTTACCGAATAATGTGCTTTGTGGTCCGCGTAATATTTCTGCGCGTTCTAGGGAAAGAAAATCCCCAATCGCCGTGCCTGTGCGTGCACGATAGACACCATCCACAAAAATGCCGACTGATGGCTCTATACCGATGTTGAAACTGGATGTACCAAGCCCTCTTATGGCCACAATAACATCCCCCGGCGCGGCAGACTGCGTAACATTGAGCGTGGGCGCGAGTGACATTAGACCACGAATATCTGTAATATTCGATTTGCGAATAATGTCGCCTGTAATGGCATTAATCGAGATTGGAACGTCTAAGAGTGATTTCGCCCGCTTTTGAGCAGTGACTGTAATCTCTTCCAAAGTAAAACCTTCGGCGTCAGCTCTGTCTTCAGCAAGCAATGGCTGGCTGGCCATTGCTGCCGCGACTGCCAGCGATGAAATAGATGTGCATAATCTGGTATTGGTCATACTACTCCCCTATTTTATTCTTGAAGCTCTCCTCTTTTGCTCTAGATCGCATCCGGCTAAATATGCATCGCCTGCTCACGCGCGACTTACCATTTGGCACACTCCACAGTGTATCTAGCAAGTGGGTGTGCCAGAGAGTAAGCGGGGCGTGAGCGGATATGTAACTACGCAAAAAGGATACGATCTAACGGCAGTTTTGAGCTTCCCCCATCCTAAGTATTGTTACCTCTTATTAAGGCCCCCTATCAGCAAAGCCGATTGCGCACCATTAACGGAAACTGAATTCTATTTCAGTTTTATTTAAAAAGCAACTGGAAGTTACCTATCAGCACCTATAGGTATGACTATCTACTATGTTGGTTGAAATATCACGCTTCTATTTTAAGCTCATTCCTGCACTACCACAGTGTTTTCAGCGGCCCAATCTATCGCCCCCTGAACTGTTTTTTGGAAGATATCCTGAGCTTGAACCAATGCCTTATCCTGCCACTTTTCGTCTGTAGGGCACCATAATTCCCGGCTCTGCCAATAGAATTTTTTACCTCTCTCGGAGGTAATGTCCCGCGTATGTACAAAATAGCGGGATAAAAGCATAGCGCGTAAATTCTCCACTTTCTGCATCAGCGGCTCTATAGCTTCATCGGTAAATTCAACAACCCCGCCAGCTACATCCATAGCCGGGGCTACACAACGCTGAACCCCCCACATTAAGATGCCATTTCTGTCTGGTCGTCCGCCATCACGGCCAAGACCAGCATCCCATTTTCCGTCTACTATGGCCGGGTCTACATTTTCAGCACCCCACCATGACCGGCAGCGACCAAAAAGCTGACCCCCTGGTTTATTGAAATTCAAATAGCCAAAATCATCAGTGCCACAGCGGATCAAAGAATGCCAATCTAGATAGGCTATATGGCGAACCTGCTTGTTCAACCGAGCAAGAATGCGCTCCATAACACGCGAAGACCATTCTAATTGCCCCCCGCCATAACCAACGCCAGTAGGCCATCCATATTGGCCAGCACTCAGTGCATTCTCTACGGCCAACCCGCCATGTTCTTGCAAGAGAGCGGCAAAGGCGCCAAGCGTGTCACCAAACAACGCTTCGTCAAAACGATCTACTGGTGGTAGTTTATCATGGAGTTTTTCATACAGTGCTGGCGCGCTAGGCACGTCATTAAAGTTGACCCAATTTCTATTCAAGTCCACGTTATTTTCATTGTAGCGGGTCATATACGCAAAGCCGAAGGGATTGAGCGCATGGACCATCAGCACAGCCACATCTGATGGCAAATTTGCCAAGGATCCATCCGTAAGAGCCTGAATTTGTGCCGCAGAACCGCAAAACCCTTCAGGCCCGTGCACACCACTTACACATAAAAGTACAACGCTGGCATCTTCGGCTCCCAGCCAAGCAGTGTCCACGGACAAGTCAGATCCATCCGCCGTTTTTTCTGAAGGGTGTACATAGGCTTGGCACGTTGCCCCCGCTGTTTCAGCGGCAGCCAAAAAGGCAACCCGCGCTTCTTGGTAACTATTTGAAAAATATATTGGTCTCGTCATTTAGCTTTTCATTTTCTATTATTCTGAAGCAACTCATTGCCTATAAAATGGACCGATTGACGGCCAAACATGGTGTTTCTCCCATACCGCCTAGCATATTCTTTTTTTTATTTAAATAAGAAAAATAATGAAAAAGCTTTAAATGATATCAGTAGGTTCTCACTTGCCAAAACAAATGAGGGCGACTAGCCTGTGAAAATCATCAACTCTTATAGAGATCGTAGCAGTCACTATGGCGAGACCCGCAAAACTAACCGCGCAGCCCGCTAAAAAGGCAGTACAGCAACGCGGTGAAAAAACAAAAAAGAGATTTGTTGAAGCAACCTTGAAGCTGGCAAGCAAAGCGCCAATGCATCTAGTAACCTCTAAAAATATTTCCGAGGAAGCGGGTACTGCATGGGCCTCGGCGCAGTATTTTTTGGGCAGCAAAGAGGACTTGATGGTCGCGTCAATCCGACATGCGTCAGAACAATTTATCAAAATATGTGAAAAAGAATTCTCTCGCCCCTCCTATTCCAAAGAAGATTTGGAAACCGTGGTTTTCTTCTTTTGGCGTGCGGCTAACAAAAGCAAGGCGGTGCTAAACCACGAGATTGCAATTAGCTGTTTGCATGACAAAGCTGTTACTGAGCTAAACCGAGAAATAATCCTGCATACAATGGATTTAACAATAAAATATGTTGAAGAAAAAATCACAGAATTTTACCCTAACGCATGCATCGAACACTTTCAAAACCTACTCTTCGTGATAGAAACTTTTTTCACCGGGCTGCATTTCCGCCGGGACTTTACACGGCCTGATGTTGCCGAAAGAAAGTTAGATCTTCTTAGTAAATTATGGGTGAATGCATTACATGGCTGTGCTCAATAGTTTCAGAAACACTTTATCTTTTCTAATAATTTATTTAGTTGAATAAAATATAAATTCACTTTATGAACAATGTGGAAAGCTGCATTGGCCAAATATGGCAAGTAGAAAAGAGTGAGCGAAAAATGGTGACAGTTGCAGAAACCTTGACCGAAACCAATGGTACAATACCCGCAGCCGTCACGCCTCTAATTTCCGGCCCTCTCGAAATCTTTATGGTTTTGGTCTTTATTGTTTGCGGCCTGATTTGGTTAAGCGAAAAGCCTCCCTTCTCCCGCATCTTTAAAACACTGCCGCTGGTTATTTGGGTAGTGCTCATTCCCGCTATGCTGACAGGGTTCGGCATCATACCAACAGGCTTGGACCTCTATTTAGACATCGGTAAAATCGGATTACCTCTCTCTCTTTTTTATCTGATCATTTCATGTGACCTGAAAGGCATCAGTAAACTCGGCAAGCCAGCCATCATAGCGGCCTTAGGGGGCACACTTGGCATAGCCATCGGCGGCACACTAGTCGTGATGATATTTGCCACGGGAGACAATGCTGGCCTTTGGCAAGGCTTTGCCGTTATTTCAGCGGGCTGGATTGGCGGCACTGCAAACGGCGTAGCTGTACAGCAGGGGTTACAGGCTCCTGCCGATATTATCGCACCCTTGATACTGATGCAGACACTGACAGGTTTCATCTGGCTCATGCTCTTGCTATCATTTGCTCGGCACCAAAAGTGGCTAACGAACATTCTACAGAGCCAGCACAAAGACACACCACATGTCGCAGCATCAGTTACAGATGATGCAAAGGAAAAATTTTCGCTAAAAGCTCTTACTGGCCTGCTCGCCCTTGGTTTTCTGGCATTAATTGTATCTGGTGCAATTGGCCAAGCCCTTCCAGAAATAGGCACCCCAACGATTGTCTCTCACGCTACCTGGGTAATATTGCTCATCTCATCGCTTGCGATTTTCGTGTCCAGCAGCCGCACAATAAAAGTACCCACAGACCAAGCATCAAACTTCGGCTATCTGTTTCTTTATATGATGCTCGCTTCCTTGGGGACGCAGCTTGATTTTTCAGCCTTTGACCAAGTCGGTATCTATTTCCTCGCAGGATTTATGTGGCTGGCAGTCCATATTATTGTGCTGTTACTCGTTGCTCGTCTATTTCGCTTACCGGCGGCGATGGTGGCAATTGGTAGCATGGCCAATATTGGCGGTATCGTTACGACACCCCTCGTCGCAAGCTATTATGACAAAAAATTGGTGCCACTGGCATTACTCATGGCAATAGGGACACAAATCATCGGAATTTATTTGCCATTTCTCCTAGCAAGCCTCTTCGCAGCATTAGCCTTACCTTAACAGCGACGAGAAACATCGTTTTCAAGCCTCTTTATTTAATTTGCTTAAATAAGATATTTATGCATATAGTCCCGTCATAAATAAATTCAGCCCTACATCTTAAAGCCAACGGCTGGAACCAGGAGGAATTAATTATGAAGATATGTACTACACATACAGCTAACCTTAAAACCGTAACATCAATACTAGCACTTAGCCTATCTGCCACAGCCATGACACATACCGTGTCAGCCGCAGGCCAAGACGATGAGTTCGCGTTTGAAGAAATCATCGTAACAGGTGAGAAGCGCGCGAAATCGCTGCAGGACACACAAGTTAGTGTTGCCGTTTTAACTGGCGAGACGCTCAACCGCCAAGTAGTGATTGACATCGAAGAAGCCCTACTGCGGATTGGTAACGCCGATATTGCAACAACGGGTGATCTTTCAATCCGTGGAATTAGCAAACAAGGCCCAACCGGTGGCGTCCCCACCAACCGCATGGTGCTTGGTTATTATGTGGATGGCATTGCCTTAAGTGGTCAAGCTCAACGCTTTGCGCTCTCCAATTGGGATATTGGCCAGATCGAAGTTTTGCGCGGTCCTGTTACGACAGTTCAAGGGCGCAATGCACTTGCAGGCGGCTTAATCATTACTACAGGCACTCCTGAAAATGAATGGGGCGGCAAAGCGCGCATAAGCTACGGTGAGCACAACACTTACCAACTTGCTGCGGCACTCACAGGCCCGCTTGTTGAAGATATTCTCGCTTTCCGCGTTTCAGTTGATCACAATAAATCTGATGGCTATGTAACCAACACGACCAGAAACGAAGACGACTACGGACAGTCTGACTCGACTACTATTCGAGGCAAGCTTCGCTTTGAGCCGGCTAGCCTGCCAGATTTCACTGCCACAGCCGCTTTTACCCATATCACTATGGATAGAACTGCTGGCATGGTTGAAATACTAGGCCCTGACTTTGAAGCACGCACCTCAATCTCTGGCGCGCCAACAGTTTCAAAAACGGATGGTATAAGCCTGTACTCACTCACAATGGATTATGATTTTTCAGATCATTTCTCAGTAAGGTCCGTAACAGCCTACCAAGAAAGTGATGTGATCAACGAAGGGCCGTTTCAAGAAACTGACCCGAATAATCCTCAGCGTACCACCTTTGGTCTCTTTGAAGATTCCCTCTTTTCACAAGAGCTTTTATTCACTTACACCAGTGACCGTTTCACAGCCCTAACGGGATTTTATTACGCAGATATAGAAAACCGTCAGGAACGTGGCGGCACTTTTGAAGCTGGCCTTTTCAATCCTCAGCTATTTGGCTTGGATGCCGTCAATGTCTCTCCTCTCACCGAAGAAATCAGCAACTATGCAGGGTTCCTTGATCTCAGCTTTCAGCTCAATGAATGGCTTGAGCTGACAGGCGGCATACGGATAGACAAAGAAAATAACTCTTTCACGCGCTCTTCAAGCGGCCTTTCCATCCCGGCCCTATCCTTAGACCTATTCCCTGCGTTACCGGCAACGACGACGGAAAACAGCGGCGGCACAGAGGTTCTTCCTAAAATTGGTGTTGTTGCATCCCTGAATGACGATGTATCCCTAGGCTTCACCTATTCACGTGGATACCGCCCAGGAGGCTCTGGTGTAAACCTTATCGAACTCTTGCGCACTGGGCAGCCAGATTTCTTTGAATATGATGCCGAGCAAACCGATAACTATGAAGTTAGTTTCCGGTCACAGTGGTTTGAGCGCGCTCTAACAATCAACGCTAATGCCTATATGATTGACTGGAGCAACCAACAAGTGAATATATTTGGCTCGTTTGGTGCTGGGTTTGATGACACAATTATTACAAACGCAGGGGCTTCCACCGTGAAGGGCCTCGAAGTTGAAATCACAGGTCACATTGGCAGGCTGGATCTATTCACAAGCTTCGCCTTCTCCGATACAGAATTCGATGAATTCATCGCTAACGGTCAGGACTTTCAGGGACTAGAATTTTCCCGCAGCCCTAACTTTTCCGGGTCTGCAGGGTTCTCCTACGACTTTGAAAATGGCTTTTTCCTGTCTGGAAACGTGAACCATATGGGCTCATCTTACCAGAATAACGAGAACAGCATTTCACTAGATAGCTATACAATTGTGAATGTAACTGCGGCTTATGAAGGGGAAAACTACCGGGTCTTTGCTTTCGCGAAAAATCTTTTCGACGAAACAGCAACGACGCAGATATCCTTCGAAGGGCCTGCAGAACTCCGCCGCCTACGCCCTCCGCGCTATATTGGTGCTGGTGTAGAGTTTAGCTTCTAAGCTTTTCTTTCTTGAACAATTGTTGGCAGCATGGCTTTTTGTCGTGCTGCCTTTTTTTATATTTCAGGCCCTATAAATGAGATTGCAGGTATGATTGACCTCCTTTTTTACACTGGTATTTTACTGATCCTCGCTTTTCTATCCCGGCGTATATCAAACCGTGTCGGAAAAAATTGGCTCTCACGTGGCCTAACTACAGCCGCCAGCTTCTGCCTCTTGTTTGCTACATTTATTTTCTGGGCTACACCGTCTATCAATCTACCGTTACCCAGTGGCACACATACTGTTGGGCTTTCTCACTGGGTCATAAACACTGACAGAACTGAGCCCTTCACACTCAACCCTTCAGACAAACGTAAATTACACATCAAGGTGTGGTACCCGACAGCCGACGTATCAAACATTGACTTTTTACACTATAGACCAGCCCCAAAATTAGCTGCCTATGCGTCACCAAACATGGCGCCTGTTCATGCAGCCCTTATCGGATCCATCGGACCTCTGTCGTTTTTAGAGCCTCGCCTGAAAAAGGCCTTAGCAGAAGCCAAGCTCAGTACCTATGCCGGGCCAGCCCCGCTCAAGACAAACGAAAAATTCCCAGTCCTGCTTTTTTCCCATGGGCACCGAGCGCATTTGGATTTTTTTTCGACAACGATGCAAGATCTGGCGAGCCACGGTTATATCGTTATCGGCATCAATCACAGCTATGAAGTACCTCATTCCATAATGCCCACAGGCGAAACTTTTAGTCGCACCGACCATATAATGGAACATAGTGCAGCCTCTGATGCACAAACCTATCAAAGCTACGAAAAGCAACTAGCAACGCTTACCAACAACATCAACAACATCACGTCGAACGGTGGGTTTGAAGCGAATAAAGAGCGTTTCGCGCAAGCTTACAATGCCATTATCGACACGCCACAAGACTTGACCTACGACCTGCCTATTCGCGTAGCTGACATGTTGAGTACGATTCAATTTATGGAACATGCCGCCAAACAAGCCTCGGCTTCTGCGCTTTTGAAAATGATGGACTTGTCTAAGGTTGGTGCATTTGGCATGTCATTTGGTGGGCCCACATCCGCGGAATTTTGTCGTCAATACGGGAAATGTATTGCAGCCGCCAATATTGATGGCAAAAACTGGGGCGACATGCTGCGCGCGCCCCTGGATGTACCTATGCTCTGGATTGCAGGCACCTATACTCAAGGCGAGCGCTTTGATGTGCCTTATACCCTTGAAAACTGGCAGGCCAGCGCCTTCCGCGTTTTGGTGCCCGGGGCTACGCACCAAGCCTTCACTGATGTGCCCTTTCTGTCCCCTCTCCTCGATGTTGCCGTGCTGGAGTTTCCTTACAACTTCATGCCCCGTGGGCACAGGGAGGACATCCACCGTGTTACAAACGGTGCACTCGTTGCATTGTTTGATCATTATGCAAAGGACAAAGCCTTCAATTTAAACATGCTGGAAACTGCTCTTGAAGGGGTTATTGTTGAAGAGTATACCGCAAAAATAAACCCCGCCCCTTTAGACTAAGGGAGCGGGGCTTCTAAACCATTCTATAACGGTATGCCTACATAATATGGTTACCCAAACCAAGTTTGAACAACAGCATCACGCCCCAAGAAAGCGTGTCATATTTGATCGGTGGCAAAGTCACTGTTTCTTTCAATCCTGCAGGGAACTGCCCAGTGCGTAAAAATTCTGCACTGAGCTGATGAAACTCTTCATCAAAGTGATAAATTTCAGTTGCATAATGCCCAGAGTTTTCAACCATTACCATACGGCTATTAGGCATCATAGCGTGCAAACGCCGCGCATTTCCTGCTGGAGTAATCCCATCAAAAGTTCCATTCACAATCAACAAAGGCACGTCGGTTTTAAAGGGTGCCCGAAACTCATCCCCGAGATCATCAACAGCCCAGATATGGCAGAGAGGCCCTGGGTTTCTTTCTTGCAGTCCTACGTAGGAAAGAGCACCCATCATTATATTGTCAGGATTTTCAGTGTCTTTGGTTAGACGCTCAAGCCTGTCCGCACTAATACCAGAGGCACAGTCAATTACATTTGCAGCCGCATTGAGCACAACCATATCGCGGAATCCATCATAGTTTTTCTCTACGATGCGGGTGATACCCTCATACGCCTTATGATACAGTGCCGCGACAAGCGGCGGAATGCGGGCAGCGCCTGCGCTACGTGCAAAAGGGCCATCCCCTCTATTTTGCACAAGACCATTTGCAACAAGCAATAGTTTGGCTGCATGGGAATTGAACAATATGTCAAAAGGCTCACTGCCTTTAGGCTGGATGCTAAATATACGCTGTTGCTCATCAAGCTCTCGGTAAATCTCTTGTATTGCATACTTCATATCGCCCTTAGGCATCATGGCCGCCACATCAGGGTTGGCATTTGCAATCTTGAAGGCTTGTTCTGTTGCAGCTTGAATTTCAGATGGCACATCATACGTAGCATCTAGGCCTTCGATCCCCACAAGCGATGCCGCTGTTACATTGGCGTCATACCGCTGAAGATAAGCAAGCGCGGTTTGCGTACCAAAGCTCGCACCGTGCAGAGCTATTTTCTCAAACCCAAGGGCCATACGCAGTGCATCAATATCGTCTGCTACTTCAACAAGGTTATACCCCGCGAAATTAATACCCATTGTTTGAAAGTGGCCACGGCAATCTTGCAACACCTTGGTCAACCGCCTGTGTGTTTCTTCACGCTCTTGCATCAAATCAACAGGCTCTGGCGGACGCGGGCATGTTAGCCTAGGCTCCGACAAGCCCATACCTCGGCCATCCATCAACACAAGGTCTGCAAACTCCAGATACCGACTATAATAGAGATAGGCAATGTCGTAATTAACCTCGATTACGTCTGACGACTGCTGGCTAAAATCTATACTCTCCATAAAGGTAAACGGGAGCTTCTCTGCCAGTTGCGCTTCGTTATCAGGGCCGCCGTGAAAGCGAAAAATAGGCGCCGCTGATTGCTTGTTTTTTGAGTAAATATGGAGAAAGGCGATTTTAATTTTGTTACTACTGTCATCCGCCCGTACTTCTGGCACAGTCAAAAAACCAATCTGCCCGGAATAGATCGCATCCTTCATGTTCACACGTACGTCACGTGTTTGAAGTGTGCCTACCTCCACGTCAGAAAATATATTTTTGGCATCAGTTTCAGCCGACGTTATTTGCCCCGATGCGACAGCTAAGCCCACCAATAGCCAGCACCATACTCGCCCCATTACATTTTTATATCTCATACATTTCATCTTTCAAATACGCCCATTCCAATATGTATTAATATGAGTAATTTTCGAAAAAAACAATATTTTATTTAAATAAATAAATTAATGTATTTTTAATAGCACTCGCAGCATACTAGTCCCCAGGCTGTAAAGCGCCAGCTATATTGTCTTTCTCCTTCCCAAAATATCTCAAAAATTCAGGCCAAAGCTCCGTTATCAGTGATATGAATTGCTAGATTACAGGCTATGAATAAACATATTTAACTGTTGCTATAGAAATATTTATAATATATTATTTCTATAGCAACAGTTAAATATGTACGTCTAAACCTAATTCTGTATCTGAAATTGACACACGAGAATAGTATGAAACTCGCAAAACATAGCAACAAAGACATAGCTTCCAGAGAGCTCGTGCTGACCAAAGCAGTTTTAAGCGCAAGTGACAAATTGGGCATCAATTCTACTACACTTGGAAAAATCATAGGGTTATCTGCTGCAACAATCAGCAGAATGAAAAAAGAGGGATATTCTCTCAAAACTGATAAGAAGGAATATGAATTAGGCGCAGAGTTTGTTCGATTATACCGAGGCATTGATTCAATCAATGGCGGGGATGATACGGCGAACCAAAGCTGGATCAAGTCAAACAACACGGTCCTTAATGGCGCTCCGATTGACCTGATACAGAAAATCAGAGGTCTTGTTCATACGATTGAATATGTGGATACATTTAGAGCTAAAATCTAAAATTACAGAATTTACAGCACAAGTCTGGCGCATTGTAGAAAGCCAGTCACAGTCATCGACGTTAAAGATAACCGACAGTCTTGACGACCAACAGATACTGGAAAAGCTGCTTGAGGAAACTAAACCAGTCCTCCCAGAAATTGCAAACGGCTTTCACTATCTAATTTCTACCCCTTTTAGATATAAACCATACCCTCATGGTTCACGCTTCAGAAAAGCAGGCCAGCCTGAAGGGGCCTATTACGCTTCTCTTTCCCCAGAAACCGCCATAGCGGAAATGGCATTTTACCGGATGCTATTTTATAGCCATTCACCTGATGCAATATTGCCCGAAAACGGGGCTGAATATACCGCTTTTCAAGTAGGTGTTAAAACACCCTATGCCCTTGACCTTACGGAGGAACCGTTCGTCGCCATGCTAGAGCTTTTGCTGAAAGAGGACTATCACGCCTGCCAAGAGTTAGCAGACGCGGCGCGTGCTGCTGGTGTTCAAGCCATCATCAGCCAGTCAGTCCGCTGCCCAAAGAAAGGCGATAATATCACTGTATTTGATATGAAGGCATTCACCAGCAAAGAACCCAAGAAGACGCAAACATGGCGGCTTCACCCCAGTCGGGATAAAGTCATCGCCTTACGGGAATTTCCGCGTCTGTCCCTAGAGTATCGAGCAGACAACTTTAACGATCCAAGGATTTCTCAGAAATAAGCCTCTCCCGTGGTGTAGTCACGACCCTCTCAAGAAACCATCGCCCCCAAATAACGCAACCATGGCGGCTTCATCCCCGCCGGGGTAAAGTCATCGCCTTACGGGGGTTTCCACCCCTGTCCTGCTCGCTTTTTAATTTCGGCGAAAAGGGCATTGGGTGTTAAACTAGCCTGAAAGCAACGCGTATGCTTGTGTTTTAGGGGCTCAAAAACTTTTTCTTAAAATGGCGTACCGGATTATTCCGGCTCGTTCGTCTACATTAGACAGACAGTATTCCCCCCGGAACTCTTGCTAGGGAACCGAGGGGCATCGCCAACCGGAGAAGACATGCCGCATCGCCATATCGATGATTGGTTTACGGAGGAAGTACTGGCCTTAGAGCCGGTGCTGGTTGGTTTCCTGCGCCGTCATTGGCGTGATGAGGCTGACATCCTTGATTTACGGCAGGAAACCTATGCCCGGGTGTATGAGGCTGCGCACAAGCAGCGACCAGTTTATGCCAAGGCTTTTGTATTTAGGACAGCGCGTAATTTAATTATTGATCGCGCCCGTCGGGCACAGGTTGTCTCCATGGAGACAATAGCGGATTTTGAGAGCGTGCCCGTCATAGAAGATGAACTGGATGCGGAGGCGCGTTTGTCTTCCCGCCAGGAACTGAAAGCCCTGCAACGAGCGTTGGATTTATTGCCCCCCCGGTGCAGGGAAATTGTTATCATGCGGAAAATCGAAGGGCACTCTCAACGCCATGTGGCCACAGCGCTTGGCCTTGCCCAAAGCACGGTGGAAAAACAAGTGAGCAAAGGCGTGAGAAAATTGGCCGACGCGCTGTACGGCGAAGGCGGCACATATGCAAATGATGCAACCCCTCGCGCCCGCGCACAACAGGAACGCAAAAAATGACCGACGCCCAGCGCATAGAACGCGAAGCTGCCGATTGGATAGCGAAATTTGACAGCGGCCAGGTGGGCAGCCACCAAATTGAAGCAGGCGGCAATGCTGTTGAAGCCTTTTGCCGCGCTGATCAGGCGTTTACCGATTGGGTGTCTGCATCCTTTATAAACCGCACGGCTTTCCTAAGGGCCCACCAAGCATGGTGCCGCGCTGACAGGTTGGCAGCCCTGCCACAAGCTGCGGGTGTTACGCAAGATATCCCTCAGGACATCTCTCAGGACATCTCTCAGGGCACCAGCACTCAGGGCACCACCCCTCAGGCAACAGCTTTCGGCCTTGTGCATATGCATAAGGCGCTGAAACAGCATGGCTTAAAACCGGCGTGGGTTATAAGTGCTGCCGCTGCGTGCCTTGCCGTGGTGGCAAGCGTGGCGCTC
>JAESQS010000168.1 GCA_016765035.1 Kordiimonadaceae bacterium
CCAGAGAGTAAGCGGGGAGTGGGTGGATATGTAACTAATTAAGACAAAGAAATTCCGCCCTATCATTGCTTAAACTCAACAGTTTCATCGGCCTTCAATGTAGCCAGAAAATCAAGCATATCTGCTTTTGAAAGGGCCACACACCCAAGTGTGGGCGTATACCCTTCTCGCGCCACGTGCATAAAAATTGCGCTGCCTTTGCCTGGCTCCACAGGCGCATCATTGTGCCCAATGACCAAAATAAAATCGTAAATATCATCTGCCCGCCACAATTTTTCGTGGCTGGCAGCAAAGGGCAAACAAACATGCTGGTTATAGTGTGGGTGGTCAGCAGCATCACACCAGCCATCCTTCACTGAAAGAGCGCTACACGGCAAACCACATGTGGGTTCAGCCCCTTTGTCAGCTCGGTAATAAACCCGCCGAAAAGCATATTCCCCCAGAGGGGTGCAACCATCTGTTTCAGCCTTTAAAGCCGCGTCTATAGTGCCTGCTTTACCAAGCGCACAAGATGCCTCAAAGTCCGGCCCCAAAAGTCTGCCACGTGTGGCACCCTTATGGTCCGGTGTCATTGTCCAAACGGCCATGGTTAAAGAATATGTCCGGTACGACTTTTCTTAGTGGCCAAATAGCCTTGATTGTGAGGGTTTGTGGGGAAGGCGTGCGCAACACGTTCTGTCACTTCCACGCCGTATTCTCCAAGGCCTTCAACTTTTTTCGGGTTGTTTGTCATCAGCCGCACCTGCTTAAAACCCAGTGAGGTAAGCATATAGGCAGCAGGGGCAAAAACCCGCTCATCCACTTCAAACCCAAGCCGTGTATTGGCATCCACTGTATCATAGCCTTGGTCTTGCAGCGCGTAAGCTTTCAGTTTGGAAACAAGGCCGATACCACGGCCTTCCTGCGCCATATAGAGCAGGACACCCCCTCCGGCTTTTTCAATTGCCGTCACAGCACCCCTCAATTGCTCCCCGCAATCGCACTTAAGCGAGCCTAGCAAATCGCCTGTAAAACATTCGCTATGAATACGGGCCAGCACAGGCTTGCTTGCGGGTGGGTCACCAATCACAATGGCTAAATGCTCGGTACCGCCTGTAATAGGGCGAAAAGAGACAAGCCGCGTATTCTTTTCTGCGCCAGCAAGAGGCACACCCGCACTAGCCACCTGTTTCAGCGCGGCAGCCTGGCTAAAATCAGCACCCAATACATCCTCAGCACCCGCACACAACAAATCGTTCTTTTCGGCAAAGGCATGGGCATCCGTCACTTCTGCTGCCAACACAGCCGGTAACAAGTGGGCCCATTTTACAAATTTGATTGCCGCTTTATCAAGGTCGGTTTCAGCATGTTCCAGCCGCCTAAAAGGCCCTTTAAAGGGTGTTGCTAGGTCAAGTGTTGGGTCAGCCAATGCTGTCATATCTGCTGCAGAAAGCCATTTTTCCCGCACCAGACGCACCACAGACCAACCTTTACCTGCCACTTTTAGCGTTGCTGCACGGTTATTGGTAAGCAGCAGAAAACTATCTGCGACCATGCCGTCAAACATCGCTAGCGTTTCCAAATTACTATGCTCAGCAGGTAAAAGAACCAAACCCGCACCAGACGCGCCAACAACCACAGCAGGCACACCACGCCGCAAATCACCACACGCGCGCTCTAACTTCAGAAGGTTTTGCTCTTTAACGTCCATAGGTCTCATATAGGGGATATATTCCATTTGTCAGCTTGATCTTTTGTCACACCGCCGCTCCCTGATCAAATAATTGTGACAGGTCGTGATAAGAAAATGCCTTTCTACTTCTTATATAGGGCAAGATATCGCATACTGGCCCCAAATAAAATATGGTCCAACTGCGTTACAGGAACAACTATAAAAATAACGGATAAAGGTAGATAAAATGGCCGCTCGGAAACTTCTGCTAGTAGACGATGATGTAGATCTACGAGAAAGCTTGGCTGAACAGCTTGCGCTTTGCGACGAATTTACCACATTTGAACAAGGCACAGCCGCTGACGCGCTTGAGTTTTTGAAAAACAATCAAGTTGATATGCTTATCTTGGATGTTGGCCTGCCTGACATGGATGGCCGCGAACTGTGTAAGCGAATCCGTAAAAACGGCATAACTGCCCCGATTTTAATGCTAACCGGCATGGAATCAGAGGCTGACACTGTTCTTGGCCTAGATGCTGGTGCCAATGATTATGTCACCAAACCATTCAGCTTTACTGTGCTGCTTGCCCGTGTACGTGCCCATTTCCGCCAATATGAGCAGAGTGAAGATGCGGTGTTTGAAATTGGCCCATATAGATTCAGCCCTTCAGGGAAGATCCTTGAAGAACTGGAAACTGGACAAAAGGTGCGGTTAACAGAAAAAGAGACGTCGATTCTAAAATACCTATACCGCGCCAGTGGCAAAGCAGTTGCCCGTGAAGAATTATTGTCTGAAGTATGGGGCTATAACTCAGGTGTTACGACACACACGTTAGAAACACATGTCTACCGCCTCCGCCAAAAAATCGAATCAGAACCCGGTATGGCACGGCTACTGATCACCGAGCCCGGCGGCTATAGCCTTCAGGGGTATGCTGCTTAAAAGCTACAATTATTATAGGGTAAAGGTCTGCCCTAAAGGTCAACCTCAACCAGTACAGGCGCGTGGTCAGAGGGTTTTGTCCAGCCACGGGCATCACGCAGCACTTCCATGCGCGTAACCTTGCCCTTAAGGCTTGGGCTAGTCCACACATGGTCTAGCCTGCGGCCCTTGTCAGCGGATGACCAATCTTTCGCACGGTATGACCACCAGCTATATAGCTTTTCGTCCATCGGAACAAAGTCCCGCATTACATCCTGCCAGTCATGAGCCGCCATCAGCTTCAACATGGCATCTACTTCCACCGGGGTGTGAGACACGACTTTTAGAAGCTTTTTATGAGACCAAACATCTTCCTCATAAGGTGCAATATTCAAATCCCCCACCAAAATATGCTCCCCCTTCAAGTCCGCCGACCATGTGGTCATTTCCTCCAAAAACTGGAGTTTATGGGCGAATTTATCATTCTTAACCGGGTCTGGCTCATCGCCGCCAGCAGGCACATAAAAGTTATGGATGGTTTGGCCCGTGGGCAATGTGGTGGCGATATAACGTGCATCGCCTTTTTCACACCAATCAATTTTCACAGTACCCTCAAAAGGTTTTTTAGAGGCAGTGGCCACTCCGTGGTAGCTTTTTTGACCATGGAGAGCCAAATGCGGCAATCCACATTCTTCAAAAAAACCTTCTGGGAAAATATGGTCCTGCACTTTGGTTTCCTGCAAGCACAAAACATCAGGATCATATTCTTTGATCAACTGAGCAACAATATCGAGCCGCGCGCGAACACTGTTAATATTCCATGTAATAATCC
>JAESQS010000169.1 GCA_016765035.1 Kordiimonadaceae bacterium
CGTAAGCCGTAAAATGGTTATTAACGCGCTGAATTCTGGCGCAAATGCCTTTATGGCTGACTTTGAAGACAGCAGTACGCCCACATGGGCCAATATGGTGGAAGGGCAAGTCAACTTGCTGGATGCTGTTGCAGGCACCATAAATTATACTAATGCACCGAACGGTAAAAAATATGAATTAGCGGCAAACCCTGCGGTGTTGCTTGTGCGCCCCCGTGGCTTGCATATGGAAGAAAAACACCTTCAGCTTGAGGGCCAGCCAATTTCAGCCGGTTTTTTTGATTTTGCTGTGTTTGTGGCGAACTGCGCAAAGCTACAGGTGGAAAAGGGGGCAGGACCTTATTTTTACCTGCCTAAGTTAGAGCATTATGAAGAAGCCAAGCTGTGGAATGATGTTATCCGTTATACGGAAGAGGCGCTTGGCCTGCCTTGTGGCACCGTTCGGGTAACTGTACTGATTGAAACCATAACGGCAGCTTTTCAAATGGATGAAATTCTGTATGCGTTGAAGGACCATATTGTTGGGCTTAATTGTGGGCGCTGGGATTATATTTTTAATTTCATCAAGCGTTTTGCCCGCCAGGCGGATTTCGTCCTGCCCGACCGTGCAGCCGTTGGTATGGACCAGCATTTTCTCAACAGCTATAGCCAGTTGCTTGTGCAGACCTGCCACAGGCGCGGGGCTCATGCTATGGGCGGCATGGCAGCGCAAATTCCGGTAAAGAATGATGCAACAGCCAATGAGGCGGCGCTTGCAAAAGTTAGTGCTGATAAAAAGCGCGAAGTAAACAATGGCCACGATGGAACATGGGTGGCGCACCCGGCCCTTATTCCTATCGCAAAACAGATTTTTGATGATGCGATGCCGCGGGCTAACCAGTTGGAGAATGCAAGGGCAGATGTCTCAGTGACCGCTGCTGATTTGCTACAGGTTCCGACCGGTAAAATCACTGAGGCAGGCTTGCGGGGCAATATCAATGTTGCTTTACTGTATATTGCTGCATGGTTGGATGGAATGGGCTGTGTACCCATCCATAATTTGATGGAAGATGCTGCAACAGCGGAGATTGCGCGCACGCAATTGTGGCAGTGGCGTACCCACGCCGCAGCGCTTGATGACGGGCGCATGATCGATGAAACGCTTATCCGTTCTATGTTGGCAGAAGAAGTTGCGGCGCTAGAAGGGCAGAATTTTGTTGGTAAAACCAAACTGGCTGATGCTATTGCCCTTTTCACCTGTCTTGTGATGGATAGTGAATTGGAAGAATTTTTAACCCGCCCCGCCTATGAGCTTGTGCTGGATTATGAACAAGAAGCCGTTTCGGCATAAAGTCTTTTAACGTTTTGGAATGTTTTGATGGAACTTGATATTACCCCATGGCTGAATATGGCGCTGCGCTGGTTACATTTTATCACCGGTATCGCCTGGATTGGCTCGTCTTTCTACTTTGTGTGGTTAGACAATAACCTTGAAGAGCCTAAGGAAAAGAAAAAGGGCATGTCAGGCGAATTATGGTCTGTGCATGGTGGTGGCTTTTACCACAAACAGAAATATGCTGTGGCCCCTGAGCAGATGCCTGAAAACTTGCATTGGTTTAAGTGGGAAGCCTATTTTACATGGATGAGTGGCTTTGCCTTGCTTGCGCTTACATATTATTATGGGGCGGAATTATTCCTTATTGATAAAAGCAAAGCTGACCTTGGCCAGTGGCAGGCCATTGGCATTAGCCTTGGGTTTATTATGGGTGGTTGGGTGCTATATGATGGCCTGTGCCGTAGCCCCCTTGGCACCAATAACAAAGCGCTGGGTGTTGTATGGTTTGCCATTCTTACGGCAGCCGCTTACGGCCTGACCCAGATATTCTCTGATAGAGCAGCGTTTTTGCATGTGGGGGCGATTGCAGGCACGGCCATGGCTTTCAATGTGTTTATGGTTATCATCCCCAATCAAAAGAAGGTTGTTGCAGCCTTGATTGCAGGGGAAGAACCAGACCCAAGGCTTGGAAAAATTGGCAAGCAGCGGTCTTTGCATAATAATTATATGACGCTGCCAGTCCTGTTGTTGATGATCAGTAACCACTATCCGATGGTGTTTTCGAACCCCTATAATTGGGTGGTTCTTGCAGGGCTTGCGCTGGTGGGTATTTTGATCCGGCATTATTTTAATTTGAAGAATTCGGGCATTTCAAGCCCAGCCCTGCCAGTTGCGGCAGGTGCATTATTCATTGCTATCATGGTCTTTGCGGCAAGTATGGAAGCTAGAAAACGCGCAGAATTTGGTGATGTTAAGGGCTCGTTTACAGAGGTTAGTGCCCTTATTACCAAGCACTGCGTTTCCTGCCATTCAGCCCGGCCAAACCATGAGGCATTTGACGAAGCTCCCGCAGGTGTAAAATTTGATACAGCGGCGGAAATACTACAGGCTGTCCCGCGTATTATGGAACAGGCCGTTACATCTGATATTATGCCGCTTGGAAATGAAACTGGCATGACAGATGCCGACCGCGCGCTTATTGGGCAGTGGATTAAAGACGGCGCAAAGGCACATTAATATGATCCATACATTGAGAATAGGGCCTTTGAAGGCCAAGCCACTGACAGCGGAAGCTTTTGCTCCCTACGGTGATGTGATTGAAACGTCTGAAATGGCAGATCAGTTTTCCATTAATTATGGCAATACAACGCGCTATAATGACCTAATGCAGATGGATGTTGCGGATGAGGGGGGCGTGCCTTGCGTGAATATTTTCCGCTCTCATCCTTTGCCGCAGCCTGTGACGATTAAGATAATGGAAAACCACCCGCTGGGTAGTCAGGCTTTTGTGCCGCTTTCAGGCCGGCCTTATTTGGTTGTCGTGGCTGAAGCAGGGCCATTTGTTGCGGCAAATATAAAGGCTTTTCTTGCTGGTTCTAACCAAGGGGTAAACTATCATAAAGGGGTGTGGCACCACTATTGTTTGGCTTTGGACAAAACCAGCGACTTTCTGGTTATTGACCGTAAAGGCAAGGGGAAAAATTGCGTGGAATATTTATTGTCTGCAACTGAGCAGGTGGTCATTTCCCTTTAGGGGTAAGCGCATATGCCGCCTTTTTCATAGCTGTGCCACGGGCGAGAAAATGGTAATTTACCGGTTGGAATTTACCGGTTGCACAGTGTAATTAAAAATTAATAAAGCTGGTGTACGGTCTGTTTCGTTAGTCAGAATTAATGGCAGTATTCAGAAAAATTATATAGCAATACCATTGGCTTATAGATTTTTTGTACAGTTGCCAGCGTGTGTATAGGTGTTGTTTGAAAGCTATTGTGTTAACCATACTATTGGGTTTCTTTGCGGCGCCTTCTTTGAGGGCTGAGGAAATAGTGACCCTTGCCACAGTCCAACCAATGCCCCCCTATGTGAATGCAGGTGCCACCGAAGGCATTGAAATTGACCTGATAAAGGCAATATTTGCGCGGATGCATATCAAAGTGCTCTTTGAACAGATGCCGGACGTAAGGATGGTACAGGCGTTTGAACGGGGCATTGTCACAGGGCTTTTGAAACAGAATATACTGGCTAACGGTGTCGGCTGTCGTACTGATTGGTATTTGGCGCACACCAATGTTGGGCTTAGTTTGGCATCAAACGACGTTAAGCTTGAAACACTTGCAGACCTCAAAAATTATTCAGTTCTTGCTTTCATTGATGCGTATCAGCATTTGGGGGCAAAATTTAGAGACGCTGTTGATGGAAGTCCTCTGTATTTTGAAGGCAATTATCAAGCTGCCCATGTTGAATTATTGTACAAAAAACGTTTTGACGTAGCAGTGGGAGATGAATGGATTTTACGGCTGGCCCAGCGCACTCATTTTGAGCGCACTGGCAAATATGAAGAAATTCGCACTCATTCTATTTTGCCGCCAGCACTGTTTGCCGCCCGCTTCCAAGATCCTGCCCTTTGTCGTCGTTTTAACGATGCTTTAGCGGCCTTGCGAGCATCAGGGGCCTATGATGCCTTAGTCGGGAAATATCATAAACAGATTGCCTTTACAGAGGATAGTGCTGACCCAGAGGAGGAAGGCCTGCCGGAATAGGAAACCGGATACAATCTTGCGGTCATAGGGAAAGGTCTATTTCAGGGCAAAAAGAGAGGTGGTTGGGCAGTATGTATCTCGCAGATTTTGCTGAAACTGTTGCTAGAAGAGCGGCTTGGAATACATCTTACTGTTGCAAAACCGGAAACTATTTTTCGGGTGAGAGCCAAAGCTTGGGAATATATGGGGATATAGCCGTAGAATAGGCCGTAGAACGGAAAACGGGGAGCAACTCGAAAGCGCTCCCCGATCCCAACTAATGACAAGGTGCACGATTGGGGGTCGAGTAAATTCATCCTTGTCATCCGTCATCTCAGTATTTAAAGCACCCCGCGCGTTTGTCAAACGTTGTTAAGTGAAAAAATGCGATTAAGCCCGTTTTAGCTGCATTTTGGGTTCCAAGGGATGCATAATTGGCACAGAGAAGGCCAAAAAAACAGGGGGTATAACCAAAGCGTGTGAGTGCTGAGGGTGTTATGCCATTGCTGGTTGTTAAGTGCTCACTAGAATCTATTGATCTCTTTAACCGTGATGAAAGTATGGCGATAGTTTGCCGAAGTTGTGGCTAAATAGCCGTAATACACACTAGCGGTTGGCAACCTACAGTATATGTTTGTGGCGGGTCAGTTTTATCTCTTATGCTGCAAGTGGCCAGCAATATAGGTGTGGCTTATGGCGCGGTCATCGCCCAGCATGGAAAGTACAAACAGCGTCTCATCCAGATTTTTACAGCTTTTCATGCGGCGTTTCAACAAGGGTGTTGCGGCAAAATCCAGCACTAGAAAATCTGCTTCATTCCCTGCTTTGAGGCTGCCCACTTTGTCTGCCATATGAAGGGCATTTGCACCGCCAAGGGTGGCCAGATAAAAGGATTTATAGGGGTTTAATTTATCGCCTTTCAAATGGCACACTTTATAGGCTTCATTCATGGTTTGTAGTATTGAGAAGCTTGTGCCTGCCCCAACGTCTGTACCCAACCCAACCCGTACGCCGTATTTCTCTGCTTCTTTTAAGGAAAAGAGGCCACTGCCCAAAAATAGGTTAGATGTGGGGTAGAAGGCTACGGCGGCATTTGCCTCTGCAAGGCGCTGAAATTCGTGGCCCTCCATATGGACACAGTGCGCAAATACAGAGCGATCTGTTAGCAGGCCAAACTGGTCATAAACATCAAGATAGTCTTTACTGTTAGGGTATAGGCCCTGCACCCAATCAATTTCTGAAACATTTTCCGACAAATGCGTATGCATTAAAACATCTGGAAAATCTTTAAGGATTTGTCCGGCGCGGGTCATTTGTTCATCGGAACAGGCGGGGGCAAAACGGGGAGTTACCGCATAGCCAAGGCGGCCTTTTCCGTGCCATTTGGCTATTAGGTCCCGGCTGTCTTTATCGCCGCTTTCGGCAGTGTCTCGCACATTTTCAGGCACGTTTCTGTCCATCAGCGCTTTGCCTGCCACAATGCGCATGTCACGCTTAAAGGCTTTTGCAAACAGAGCATCAGCAGACTGTTTATGGGCTGTGCCATATACCAAGGCCGTTGTTGTGCCGTTTCGTAGTAATTCATCCAGGAAAAAATCGGCGCATTCTGCCGCGTGTGCCGGGTCTGCAAATTTGGCTTCTTCGGGAAATGTATACGTGTTCAACCAGTCCAGCAATTGCTCGCCGAATGAGGCAATCATATCGACTTGTGGAAAATGAATGTGCGTGTCGATAAAGCCCGGCACAATCATGCTACCTGTATGGTCTACAATAGGGGTGCCATTGGCCAGCGTTGGCTCAATATCCACGCAGTGGCCCGCAGCAGTGACAATGCCGTTATCCACAACAAGCATACCCTCTTTAAAATACTCATGACTATTGGCGACGCCAACAATCGATGGGTCATCAGTCATGTGAAATATGGCAGCTTTGTAGGCAGTAGCAGTCACTTATTTGGTCCCCTTTGGGTGGTTCCTTCTGATACGCATACCCTCTTTATGAGTTTAAGAGGTTCTTAGCTCAGAGTTAACACAAAAAAATAGTGCCAGCTTTTATGGTCCAGCTTTTATGGCAAAGACAAGGCCCTAAGGCAAAGGCCCCGGCTTCCTGCAAAATGTTGGCACTGCTTCTTGTCGAGCCATTCAATCCTGACCAAATGGTCAAGTCAAGAATATTCGGCTTTCACTGGCTCTATAAGCGGCCCTTTAGGGCGGTTTCAGGTGTGGGAGTGGGCTTGCTTTGTGGGGCTAGTGAAGGGCGTTTTTCAGAGTGTTCATTTTGCATTTCACCCTTCACTAGCAAAGGGTTTGGCGAAGTCCGCCATAGTCATTTTAGCTATTTGTCGTTGAATATTAAAATTTTACGCTTATTTGTAATCCAGAGCCAGTTAATGGCGTGGTGCAATGTTTTTATTCCGGGGGGAATACCATTATGAGCCAATCTGAGACACTTCAGTCGACTTCTCTAATGTCAGGGTTGATCGATATTTATGTTGATCCCAAAAAAGCCCTTTCCGCTGCTGATGAGCAATCAGGCTGGACTATGCTGCCTTTGGCGCTGGTGCTGATGGTGCCAGCAGTTATGGTTGCGTATTATTTCCAAACAGTCGACTTTAATTGGTTCATTGACCAGATGGCTGCAGCCTCCCCAGAGGAGTTTCCTGAAGAAGCCATAGAGTTTCTCTCACCAACGGTTATGATGACTACAGGTGTCATAGGCGCGACGATCAGTGGCCTGGTTGGTGTGGTGTTGAACGGTCTTTATTTACATTTTCTTGCTAAAATTACGACAACAGATAGCCGAAAATACGGCGCATGGTTCCGCTTGGCAGTTTGGGCAGCGATGCCAGCGGCTATTATTGGCGTTCTTGCAGCCCTTCTGAATTATATGCTGGCTGGGACTAATCAAGTGGGGTTGGATGACTTGGCATTTTATAGCGTAAATTCTTTGTTTACGCATATTCCCATGGGTCAGCCGGGTGCATCGGTTATGAATGCTCTAACGCCCTTCACCTTATGGACTGTGGCGCTAACAGGGATGGGGTTACATTTATGGACAGGCCGTACAATGGGTAAATCTCTTATTCTGGCAGCTATCCCCGCTATTATAGTTTACAGTGTGTGGTCTGTGGTTTCATTTGGATAAGCTATGAAAAAAATACTGATTATTGTTAGCTTGGTCGGCGGGCTGGTGCTGATGGCCTTTGTGGCCAAAACAGATAGTGGTAGTGCCACAGAGGTTCGCATTGAAGATGTAGTGCGGGGCCGGGTGGCGGTCTCTGTTATGGCATCGGGCAAAGTGAATTTCCGCGAAAACATACAGTTGCGCACCGAAGTTACAGGCCGCATTAAAGACATTTATGTTGAAGAAGGTGACCCTGTAAAAGCCGGGGACAAGCTTTTGCTGATCAGCCCGGAACTGTTTGATGCAGATGTTGCGCAGGTGCGGGCTACTGTTGAAACACGACTGATTGAGATCGCGCGCCAAAAGATTTTTTTGGCGCAACTCAAGCGTCGCAGCGAGCGGCAAAAAGAGCTGTTTAAAACGGGCCATGTGAATCAAGATGCTTACGAACAGGTAGAACGCGATGTTGCCATGGCAGAATTGGACTTAGCTGCTCGCAAGCAAGACCTTAAGCGGGCGAGAGCGAACTTGGATAGTTCTGAAGACAGGTTGCGCAAAACATTGATCCTGTCGCCTATCGACGGCATTGTAACGGCGCTTAATGTGAAAGCGGGTGAAACCGTAGTGGCAGGCACAACCAATATTATTGGGTCCAGCCTGATGGATGTTAGTGACCCATCTGCGGTTATGGCCGAAGTGGAAGTGGAAGAAGCTGATATTCTTTCTGTGGCCATTGGGCAGGATGCTGAAATCACTATGGCTGCGGCACCTGACACAAACTTTAAAGGTAAAGTATACAGCATCGCCACTACAGCGCGCGAAGACCAAAATCGCCGGAATACCTTTTTGGTAAAATTACTGGTCGATAAAGAAAATGCCACTTTCGACAGGCTCGCCATTAATTGTCGGGCCGAGATTTTCACCAATGTTGTGATGGACGTGGTGCATGTACCTGTTGAGGCCGTCTTGCAAAGTAATGATAAAAAACCGACTTCTTATGTGTTCGTTGTTGAGGATGGTGTTGCGAAAAAGCGTTCTATTCAGTCTGGCATTCAGACCGATACCTCGATTGAGATACGCAGTGGTGTATCCGAAGGGGCAAAAATTGTAACCGGGCCTTACCGAAAGCTGAAAAACCTGCGCGATAGCCAATCTGTGATGCAGCAGGAAGCTAATTCTGACGGTGCTCGCAGCGATAATGATCGAGGCGGCAGAGGCAGAGATGATGAAGGTGGCGTGACGGCAACGGTGGGGAACTAGCCTGTGTCTTGTGCCTCAGATGAAATCATCAAATTGAATAATATTCCCGCCATTATACCATGGGCGGCGAAACCATTCGGGCGTTGGATGGTGTGGACCTGAGCGTAAAGCAGAATGAATATATTGCCATTGTTGGCACGTCAGGCTCCGGCAAATCCACCCTGATGAATATCATTGGTTGCCTTGACCAGCCTACGGGCGGGGAATATCAGCTCAATGGCACTATGGTTAGTTTGCTGGGGGACACAGCGCTTTCTGTCGCTCGTAACAGGGATATCGGCTTTATTTTCCAAAGCTTCAATTTGTTGCCCCGTGCGACAGCGCTGCAAAATGTTATTCAGCCGTTGATTTATTCCGGCCTTCCAAGGAAGGACCGTAAAGCCAAGGCGTTAGCGGCTTTGGAAAAGGTTGGTTTACAAGGCAGGGAAGGGCATTTGCCAAACCAGCTATCAGGCGGGCAGCGACAGCGAGTGGCAATTGCGCGCGCCCTAGTTACAGACCCAGCCATCATTTTAGCAGACGAGCCAACGGGCAATTTGGATAGCAATACGACAGCGGAAATTATGGCGTTGTTTGACGGCCTTATTGAAACAGGCCATTCGATTATCATTGTAACGCACGAACATGACATAGCCGAGCATTGCAGCCGCCAGATAACCATTTCTGATGGCAAAATAGTGGCAGACACCCGTGTTGGAGCAGCAGCATGAATAGGCATTTTGAAAACTTGGCACTGGCACTGTCGGCGCTACGGGCTAACTTGATGCAAAGCATATTGACCACGCTTGGTATCATTGTTGGGGTCGCTTCTGTCATTACGGTTGTTTCTGTTATGCAGGGTTTCAGCTCTAGCATTACAGGCCAGTTTGAGAATATGGGCTCCAATACGCTGGTGGTGGAACCGCACGTGCCTTTCCGGGAAAGAATATCAGGTGTGCGCGCGAAACTCACCTACGAGGATTTTGAAGCCATTTCGCGTAGGGTCGACGACATTGAAATTATTGTACCGGTTATTTATCAAATGCCGGGCACGCTTAAATACCGGGGTGAACAAGCCAGCTTGCAATTTTTTATGGGCACTGTTTCCGCCTATGCAGAACTGAATAATCATTTTCCAGAAAATGGGCGGTTTTTAATTCCCAGCGATGATACATATCGGCGAAAAGTTATCGTTTTGGGGTCTGATATCCGCAAAGATCTTAATTTGCCAGCAGAACCCGCAGGTGAATATGTTGAACTGAATAGCCAGTGGTACAAGGTTGTTGGGGAAATGGAAGCGCAAGACAGCTTTCTGGGTTTTAGCCGCAATAAAATGGTGATAATGCCCTTTCAAACAGCAGTTGGCCTGTTACGGGAAAAAGCCTCGGAAAAAATGCAATTTATGATCCGGGTTCATAATATTGACGACCAAGACCGGGTTAAAGAGCAAATTAAGCGATTGCTGAGAAAACGGCATAATATTGGTCCAAATGAACGTGACGATTTCAAGATCAATTCATCCGATCAAATGCGGGAGCAGTTTGAAACCGTGTTGGACGGTGTGACCTTTGTTGTCGCTGCCATCGTGGGTGTGTCCCTGCTGGTGGGGGGCATCGGTATTATGAATATCATGCTTGTTAGTGTGACAGAGCGCACGCGGGAGATTGGCATCTGCAAAGCACTTGGTGCCACGCGCAATGATATTCTGGTGCAATTTCTCGCCGAGGCTATTATTCTCTGCCTGCTTGGCGGGCTTATTGGCATTGGCATTGGCTACGGCCTAGGGGCTGTTGTGGAACTTGCCATTCCGGGTATTCCCGCTGTTGTTGTGCCTTTTTGGGCAGTGGCTTTAAGCCTTGGTTTTTCCAGCTTGATCGGTATCGTGTTTGGCATCGCCCCAGCGTCCAAAGCCGCAAACCTAGACCCTATCATCGCCTTACATTACGAATGATGTAGGTCGTTAACGCGTATCCGTCTTACAATGCATATCCACCCACTCCCCGCTTACTCTCTGGCCAAACCACCCCACAATATATCCTAGCGGGTGGTTGGGTAGGGGACGTGGGCTGGTGATGCAATTAATTAAGGCGAACCTCCTCTGAAGTGCCTCTAAAAATTTGCTCGGAGGCCTGTATAAAAAGAAGCTGGTTTGCCGGGGAAATAGCGCTCTTGTGTAAAGCTGGTATAGTCTGCGCGTTCAGCATATTTGGCGCCGGTGAAGTTGATGACGCGCATGAACAGGCTGATGCTATCGTTCACGGCGTAGGTCATGCGCAAGTTCAAATAGGCATGGCCTTCATAGCTATGTAAATTCTCTGGGTCGAGAAAATAGCGCCCCATATACACTCCTTCGAGCTCAGCTGAAAAAGCCGCTGTTGGGGCCCAGTTTATTTGGGCGCCGCCAAAAAAACGCGGGGCTGAATCAATATCATTATCACGCAGGTTGATGCCATTGCTAACATAATCAAAAGCATAGCGGTGGCGGGCAACGCTTGCATTGCCGCGGATGGACACGGTGTCTGTCAGCGCTACTGTAGCCATAATTTCAGCGCCAATATGGTTGGACTTACCGCCATTCACATTGAAAAAATCGCTATCCCGGAAGATATAATTTTTCTTTTTCATGGCATAGAGAGACGTAGTGTACGTTATTTTTTCAAGGGTTCCGCGAAAGCCAACTTCAATGCTTTTTAGGCTGACATTTTCCAAATCCACCGCTGTTTGGGCGCGTTGCAGGCGGTATAATTCGGTGGCTTGCGGGGCGCGAAAACCGTGGCTTGCAGCAATATAAAGCAAGTGCCTTTGGGCATAATTATACAGCAAACTTACTTTTGGCGAGAAAGCTGTAAAGTTGTTTTTACCGCTTTCGGGCCGGCTATAGCGGCAGCCCCCAAAGCTACAAGCAGTGCCATTTTCATCGGTGCGGCCAGACACCATATTGTTGGTATAATCATACTGAATATGCTCCAGCCGTGCGCCAGCCTTTAGCCGTAGTTTATCTGTGAGGCCGATATCCGCTTGTATGAAGCCCGCAATCATGAAGCTGTTCACGTCATAATCATAGTGTTTACCCACAGGGATTGTGGCTTTTAAAAAGGCTGAACCCTCTGTGGGATTTTCCTGTGTTTGTTGCAACGAGCCTTTGGTATGTTCCGCGTCAAAGCCTGTGATAATTTCCAGATTGCTGCCTTCGCCGATGTAAAAGCCGTTTTGCAAGCCAATGCTTGTTTCGGTATTTTCCTCTAAGGGCTTGCCGGGCAGAAAATGCATCAAAAACTCCATATCCAGCGCACGGAAATAGGGGGTTATTTGCCAACGAATAGTGTCTGTGAGAGGGCGGGAAAGGCGTGACCAATAGCGGAAAGACGAGGCTTTTCTAAAAGCTTCCGGATTTGGGTTTCCTTTGGCAATAGTAGGGTCTTTAAAGGCATCTAGCCCGGTGATGTAGCCCGCAGTTTCTTGGTTCAAATGCGTGAAGCTTATGTTGGATGCTATTTGCCATGTGCTGCTTTCATAATCGTGGCGCAAGGCAATTTTTTGTTGGTCAAACCCTGAAGCATCTCTGTACCCACCATCGTGTGCCAACACCCCGGTTAGGCGCAGCCCATGTGCGCCGCTTGTACGCCCCACCGATGTATGAAAGCGGGCATACCCGTAGGAGCCACCCTCTAAGGTTGCTGTACTGTCATCCGTGTTTGCAGCGGGTGTTACGATGTTGATAATCCCGTGCAAAGCATTTGAGCCATAAAGTGCGGAGCCGGGGCCGCTTGTTAGTTCGATGCGGTCTGCATTTTCAGTGAAGCCTTCAAACAAGGCATTCACATTGCAAAAACCGGCAGAGCGCAAAGCAATGCCATCCTGCGCCATAAGAAAAGCCCCACACGCACCAGCCCCTGTGAAGATGGGGGGGCGGATGGACAGCAGCATTTCTTGGCCGTTATTGCGCGAAATATTAACACCCGGTGCGCGGCGTGCAACTTCACTAATATGGAAGGCACCAACGAGCCTCAAATCACGGGAGGTTAATGTTGCTATCGTACTGCTTTCCCTGCTAAACACGCGCTCAGAGCGACTTGCTGTAGAGACAATGACTTCATCTACATTGTCTCTATTTTCCATGGCGGCATATACAGCAAGCCAAGGGCTTGTGATTAGGGAGGACGCCAGGATGCTGGCCAATAACACTTTATACTTGGGTATTTCCTTCTCCTGTCGCACGGGCAATCTGATTTTATAACTTTTTCAAAATACTAATATGGAGGATTTGATGCGTAAAGCTTCATCTATGGCGATAGCACTGATATTAGCGTCAAATGGCTTGGTTGCTGATGATGCATCTGAGCAAGAATTGAAAGAAATGCTCAAGCGGCAGGCGCAGCAAATTGAAGCGCTGACAAAACGCCTTAGCCAACTGGAAGCATCGCTGCCTGTTTTGGTCAATGCTACGCGCAAAACAGTTGTGGCTGTAGAGCCAAAGAATAAAGACAATGGGATGCTTGCGCAGCACGCCCCTGCACCGATGTACGCTGGTGCGAAGAAAAAATCAAAATACACAGTCAAACCACGCGGCCGCGTCGAGTTTGATACAGTCGTCTACGATGAAGAAGACGGCGGCAGACAATATAGAGAAGGCAGCCAGTTCCGGCGCGCACGGCTTGGCGTTCAAGGCAAGTTGGCTGGCGGGTTCGAGTATCAGATCGAAGCTGATTTTGCAGGGGGCGACAAAGCGAAATTGGACGATACATACCTTCGCTACCGCATAAACGCAAAAACCGCAGTCACGTTTGGGTATCATAAAGTGTATCATTCTCTTGAATCTGCGACGAGTGACTTGAATGCCACCTTCATGGAACGCCATATGGTTTCCAATATTTTTGAAGTGGGCGCAGGCGGGAAAATGGGCGCCTCTGTGCTTACTGGGGGGAGCAACTGGAGCGGCCAGTTTGGTGTCTTTGCTGGCAGCCCTAATAGTGGCGACAAAGGCAAAGATGGTTGGGGCATTAATGGGCGCCTGACCTGGGCGCCTTACTTGGAAGAAGACCGCCTTATTCATCTGGGTATTGCCGCTTATTACCGCAATGAAGACGATGATTTACTTAGCATTGGAGACCGGCCTGAAATTCGCCGTGATAGCTTCAAGCCTTTTGCCTCTGGGGAATTTCAGGCAGAAAGCTATAACTATGTGAATGCTGAGTTTGCTGGCGTTGCAGGGCCGTTTTCTGCCCAGTTTGAATATGGCAGAATGAGCACCAGCGCCACCGTTGGGGACCGGCAATTTGATGGCTATTCTGCGCAAGTGGGTTATTTCCTAACAGGGGAAAGCCTGCCCTATTCAGCCCACAAAGGGGCCTTTGGTAAACTGAAGCCACACAAAGCCTTAGGGGCAGGCGGTTGGGGCGCATTTGAGCTTGCTGCCCGCTATAGCTATGTAGACTTGCGGGATGCCGCCAGTGGCAGCTTTGGCCGGAATATAACGCTCGGTGTAAATTGGTATCCTACAGCAAATGTGCGTTTCATGCTTAATGCGGTGGATTTCGAAGCCGAGGGCGCCACGGATGAAAGTGGCCGTGCTTACGGTGTGCGGACACAAGTGCGTTGGTAAAGGAAGGCTCTGCCCTTCTCCTAATCTAAGAATAGGGTCCGGCTATAATAGCCGGGCCTTATTTGTAGGGGCGTGGGCAGATCTAAGTCTAATGAGAACGGATGCACTTTAGCTTAAAGAGGCGCAATCACTATATCAGTGGGGGGTTGTCCGCCGACCCAGTAAGCCAGCTCTGCCGGGTCTGTAATATCAAAGAAAATAATATCTGCCCGTTTGCCCCTTTCAAGGGTGCCTCGGTCAGAAAGGCCAAGGGCCTTTGCAGCGTTGCGGGTAATGCCAGCAAGGGCTTCTTCCGGGGTTAGGCCAAAAAATGTGCAGCCCATATGTAGCATTAACTGGAGGGATTGCACTGGTGAGCTACCGGGGTTTATATCTGTTGCAAGTGCCATATCCACCCCTGCTGATCGCAGCATTTCAACGGGTGGCCGTTTGGTTTCAGACAGGGTGTAGAAAGCGCCGGGCAGCAGCACAGCCACTGTGCCTGCTTTGGCCATGGCCTGCACGCCTTCAGCATTCACATATTCCAAATGATCAGCCGACAAAGCCTTATATTGGGCTGCGAGCGCCGCGCCAGACAGGTCAGACAATTGTTCAGCATGAAGTTTTACAGGCAGGTTGAGCTTTTGGGCAGTTTTAAAAACCCGTTCTGTCTGTGCATGGCTAAAGCCTATACCTTCGCAGAAGGCATCTACGGCATCCACGAGGCCCATTCGGGCAAGAGTGGGCAACATGGTTTGGCATATATGAGCGATATAACCATCGGCATCTTGGGCATATTCTGGTGGCAGGGCGTGGGCACCAAGGAAACTGGTTTGCACATTCACCCCAACATGCGCTGCCGCTGCTTTGGCCGCGCGCAACATTTTTTCTTCGTCTTTAAGGGTTAGGCCATAGCCGGATTTAATTTCGACAGTGGTTACCCCGTCTGCCGCCAACCGCGACAGGCGCTTTGTCGCTGATGCTGTTAAGTCTTCAAGGGTAGCAGTGCGGGTATCTGTAACGGTGGAAATAATGCCTCCGCCACTTTGGGCGATTTCCTCGTAGGAAGCACCGTTTAGGCGCATGTTGAATTCACGGGCGCGGTTGCCCCCAAAAACTAGATGAGTGTGGCAATCGATAAAACCGGGCAAGGCCCATCTGCCGCAGCAGTCTATGGTTGGGGATGTCAGCACTTTTCCGGGCAGGCCAGCAGTGGTGCCCACATAGGCGAGTCGGCCCTCTTTCACGCCAATAGCGCCGCCAAAGATGGTGCCGTAATCGGCTTGGCCTTTTGCCATTGTGGCAATGTTAGTATTTAGGTAAAGCCTATCAAATACTGGCATTTTCCTTTTCCTCTTACCCTTTCAATAGATATAGCACAGCTTTTTGTTGACAGGGGAATTATCCTGTATGAACCTGTATATACAGGTAAGGATAAAGATGCAAAAACTCTATTTCAGAGAAGGCTTGTTAGGCACCGATTGGGCGCGTGATATTCGTATGGATATCAGCGCGGAAGGCTTCCTTGTATCTATCGAAACAGATGTGGCTGTGCCCGAGGGCAGTTTGCAGTTGGGGGTGGTTTTACCCGCCATGCCTAACCTGCATAGCCATGCGTTTCAGCGCGTCTTTGCGGGGCTTACTGAATATACAGAAGCAGGCCAATCGAATTTTTGGAGTTGGCGCACTGCCATGTATCAATTTGCCGCGCAAATGACACCAGACGCACTGCGGGTCATTGCTTCCACCCTATATATAGAAATGCTAAAGGCCGGATATACGACCGTTGGAGAATTCCATTATTTGCATAACAGCCATCAGGATATGGCGCTTGCAATGTCAGGCGCTGTCATTGCCGCAGCGGATGATACGGGCATTGCGCTAACGCATTTGCCTGTGCTGTATCAGGCTTCTGACTTTGGTGGCAAAAAACCGGAAACCGGGCAACAGCCCTTCCTTCATACAAAGGAGGAGTTTATCCGGTTGTTACGCATTTTATCGCCCTGTGTGCAAGGACGGCATATGCTGGGTGTTGCTTTTCATTCCCTGCGGGCTGTGCGGGAAGACAGTTTTGGGCCGGTGATTGCCGCTTTGGAGGTCATAAACCCGACAGCGCCCATCCATATTCACATTGCAGAACAAATGAGCGAAGTGGAAGCCTCGCTTGCGCACAGCGGTAAACGCCCTGTGGCATGGCTGTTGGATAACCACCAAGTGGATGATCGCTGGTGCCTTGTACACGCTACGCATTTGGTGGAAGCCGAATGGCAAGCTGTTGCTGCAACGGGGGCCATAGTGGGCCTTTGCCCAACAACAGAAGCCAATTTGGGGGATGGCTTGTTTCCTGTGCCTGAATATGTCGCCTGTGGTGGCCGCTGGGGCATTGGCTCCGACAGCCACATAAGCGTTGATGCCCGCGAAGAAGTCCGCTTGTTGGAATATGGGCAGCGCCTAGCCCGGCAGGAACGCACAGTGCTTTCAGCCGGGCAAGGCGGCCACACGGGTCTTAACTTGTGGGCAACAGCGGCACAAGGCGGGGCGCAAGCGCTGGCACAGCCTGTTGGCTCACTTGCAGTTGGCAAACGCGCAGATTTAATCGTCCTAGACACTGCAACTCCAGCCTTTGCTGGCGCGTGTCATGGGCAGATTATGGATGCTTTTGTTTTCTCCGGTCAACCCAACCCCATTTCCGATGTGATGGTGGCTGGTAACTGGGTTATTCAGAAGGGTAAACATGCAGCGGAAGATACGATTTTTGCGGCGTACAGCACACTTGTCGCCACCCTAACAAAGTATAAGGACACTACCCAATGAGTATGCCCCTTTCCCGCTATGAAGCCGTTAAAAAACACGTGCTCACCTCCATTGAAAAGGGCGAGTATGATGCTGGTGATAAATTGCCCAGCGAGAATGACCTTGTGAAAGCGCTGGGTGTTTCCCGCATGACTGTGAACCGCGCCCTGCGGGAGCTGACTGAAGAAGGCCATATCACCCGGCGGGCAGGCATGGGCAGCTTTGTTGCTGGCCGGCGTATGCGCGGGTTTGCCGCAGATATTGTTAGCATAAGGGATGAACTGACAAGCCGGGGGCAAGTGTGGTCAGCCACGGTTGAAATTTTATGCGAAGTTGATGCAGGCAAAGAATTGGCGGCAGTGTTTGGCTGTGCTGCGGAGGATAAGCTATACTATCTGTTGGTGGTCCATAGCGGCAATAGCACGCCTATAGAGCTTGAGGAACGGTGGGTTAACCCCGCTATTGCGCCAGATATTTTGGCGCAGGATTTTACGCGCACAACACCCACTGATTACCTTCTAGCTGTTGCGCCCCTGTTGCGCGCCGAGCATGTGGTGCGCGCGCTTGCTGCTAGTGTGGAGAAAGAAGATTTACTGGATATTCCAGCAGGGACACCGTGCCTGGAAATTACTCGAAAAACATGGACTGGGGACCGTGTGGCTAGTTTTGCAAAGCTGCTGTACCCCGGTGATCGCTACGAGTTGACTGCCCAGTTTTCCAATGTGGGCGCAAATGCCAGCGTGGGCTGACTAACATTCACTTTGTTTGATTGTGAGGCACTTATGAAAAACAGACCTGATATCCATGCCCCCACAGGGGATGAAATAAGCTGTAAAAGCTGGGCCACAGAAGCGCCGCTTCGCATGATGATGAATAACCTTGACCCGATGGTGGCTGAATGCCCCGAGGAATTGGTTGTTTATGGCGGCATAGGCCGGGCAGCGCGTAATTGGGCCTGTTTTGATGCAATCGCTTCAACTTTGCGCAGTATGGAGGATGACGAAACGTTGTTGGTCCAATCGGGCAAGCCTGTAGGTGTGTTTCGCACCCACACAAATGCCCCGCGTGTGCTGATTGCAAACTCTAACCTTGTGCCTGCATGGGCCAACTGGGACCATTTTAACGAGCTAGATAAAAAAGGCCTGATGATGTACGGCCAAATGACGGCAGGCTCGTGGATTTACATTGGTAGCCAAGGCATTGTGCAAGGCACCTATGAAACCTTTGTTGAAATGGGTCGGCAGCATTTTGGGGGTGACCTTTCAGGCCGCTGGGTGCTGACGGCGGGCCTTGGCGGTATGGGCGGTGCGCAAACACTGGCTGCAACCATGGCGGGGGCCTCTTGCATTGCCATTGAGTGCCAGGAAAGTCGGATCGATTTTCGCCTGAAAACGGGTTATGTGGATGCGCGCGCTGAAACCATTGAAGAGGCTGTTGCCCTTGTTGGAGCATCCCATAAAGAGGGCAAAGCGCTTTCTGTCGGGGTGCCGGGCAATGCGGCTGAAATTTTGCCCTATATGGTGGAAAGAAATATTCATCCAGATGTGGTAACAGACCAAACATCTGCGCATGACCCGGTGAATGGATATTTGCCTATTGGCTGGACAGTGGACAAGTGGGTTTCACAACGGGAAACGAACCCGAAGGCAGTGGCAGCCGCCGCAAAATCCTCTATGGCAGTGCATGTGCAGGCGATGCTGGCCTTTAACCAAAAGGGCATTCCTACCTTTGATTACGGCAATAA
>JAESQS010000170.1 GCA_016765035.1 Kordiimonadaceae bacterium
TGGACGGTGATGATAGCTATATAGAAGAAATTTATCGGTATTTGATAAATTATAGCATTGATCATGAGTTTGATGTTTGGGATGCTAAATAGGCCGTTAATTAAGGGCCGTTGTTACCGTAGAAATATTCAGATTATTTTTATTTCTAAACCATATCCGCCCATAACCACCCGCTAGGATATACGGTGGGGTGGTTTGGCCATAGAGTAGGCGGGAAGTGGGCGGAGCTGTCGCTAATTTATGCGAATATCTCTAATGTGCGCATGCTGTACATGTTGCTACGGCTGGGTCCAGTTGAAGCCGTTTAGCAGCGACTTTATCTCCACACCCGATACAATAGCCAAATTCACCGTCTTTGAGGCGTTCTATCGCTGCATCGATGCGTAAAAGCGCCTGTTGTCTGCGGGCAGCAACGGCATTGCTCATAGCTTGGCCTTGTAAAGCATCCATTCTAGACAGGCGTCCAACTTTGCTTTGGTCCAGCTCAACCGTTTTTCTGGCATCTGCTGTACCCTTATCCAATGCCTGTAATTCTGCCTTTAAGGCTATCAGCCTTGAGTGCCACGCTTTGGTATCCATTATTAATCTCCCCCTTTAGGGCTCGCCTATAATGGAGGATGGGTCAAGGGCTAGAGCATATCTTTTTTAATTAGTTACATCACCGGCCCACTCCCCCTACCCAGCCACCCGCTAGGATATATTGTGGGGTGGTTGGTAGGGGGAGTGGGCCGGTGATGTACTGTAAACTGGATACGCTCTAACCAGCCAAAAAAAATGGCGGCCCCAAACAAGGAGCCGCCACAGAGTGCTGAGAAGTTGTTATTATTTAGAACTTCTGTGACCCTTTACCAAACTCAGGATATGCTTCCATACCAAGTTCAGCCAGATCTGAGCCGCGCTCTTCTTCATCACCTGATAGGCGAATGCCAACAGTGTGTTTCAGGGCGAGCCAAACAATAGAGCTTGAGACAACCACGAAGGCACCGATAGCTACTACGCCAACCAATTGCGCCAAGAAGGATGTGTCACCGTTGGTAATTGGAACAGCAAGTGTGCCCCAGATACCGCAAACAAGGTGTACTGAAATGGCACCAACAACATCATCGATTTTAAGCTTATCGAAGAATGGTACTGCAAACACAACAAGTACGCCGCCTACTGCACCAATAAGAGTGGCCGTAAGGGGAAGTGGTGTTAGAGGTTCCGCAGTGATGGAAACGAGGCCAGCTAGTGCACCGTTAAGCACCATGGAAAGGTCTACTTTACCGTATACAAGTTTGGTAGCAAGCAGTGCAGCAACAGCGCCGCCAGCAGCAGCCATGTTTGTGTTTACAAAAATGTTGGAAACAGAAACAGCATCGCTGATTGTGCCAAGAGCAAGCTGAGATGCGCCGTTAAAGCCGAACCACCCAACCCACAGAATGAATGTACCAAGTGTTGCAAGAGGCATACTTGAACCAGGCATTGGCTTCACTTTGCCACCAACATAACGACCAAGACGAGGGCCGAGGATGATAGCGCCGGTTAAAGCTGCCCAACCACCTGTTGAGTGAACGAGTGTAGAGCCAGCAAAGTAAGAGAACTCAGCACCAAAGGCTGCTGCATAGCTTTCAGCATTGAGCCAGCCGCCGCCCCATTCCCAAGAACCTTGGATTGGATAAATTACACCAGCAAGAACAATTGTGAAAAGCAAGAAAGGCAGGAGTTTAACGCGTTCTGCAACTGTACCAGAGACAATTGAAGCTGTTGTTGCAACAAATACCATTTGGAAGAAGAAGTCAGAACCAGCAGCATAACCAGCAGGGTCAATTGTTGCCCCATCTGCAAGCACTGCGGCATCGTCTGGGCTCCACATGGAGAAGAAAGTGCCAAAGTAGCCAGTTACATCGGCATACATAAGGTTGTAGCCCATAAGCAGCCACATGATACTGGCAACTGCATAAAGTGCGATATTTTTAACGCAGATATCAGCAACGTTCTTAGAGCGAACGAGGCCTGCTTCTAGCATCGCAAAACCAGCGGCCATCCACATAACAAGGAAGCCACCAATTAGAAAGAGAAGTGTATTGAAAATAAAGGCTGTGTCAGGAGCAGCAGCGGCAGCGGGGATTGTAACAAGCCCTGCACCCAGTGTCGCAACAACCAGCTTTTTAACTGTGTTATTCTTAAACATCATATGTTCCTTAAAGCGCTGCAGTGCCGGTTTCGCCAGTACGTATGCGAACAACCTCACCCAAATCGAGTACAAATATTTTGCCATCCCCAATCTGGCCCGTGTGTGCTGTGCGTTGCAGTATTTCGATTACCTGCTCTGTTACGCCGCTATCCACAGCGATTTCCAACTTAATCTTGGGTAGGAAATGAACTTCATATTCCGCCCCCCGATAAATTTCTTTTTGGCCGCGTTGGCGCCCATATCCCTGCACCTCGGAAACAGTAAGTCCGTTGATGCCAATTTCCGCAAGTGCGTCCCGAGTTGGGTCAAGACGGTGCGGTTTAATGATCGCAATAATATATTTCATAACCAGCCCTTTTTTCTGATTGCTGGGCTCTAATAGCAGTAACTGTGCCATTTAAAGAAAGTCTATATATATCACCATATTATGGTATTTATGAGTGGGAAGGGCATTGTCTACTTGTATAAATAATAGGCAATGCATAATAATTATACAAATGCTGCTCAGCAAAACCTTATGGTTAATTTACAGAAGCTGCTTTCATCGTAAGTGCTAAGAAATTTACGGTAAGAAATACCCACATATCTCATACTATATTGAATGTGATGACAAGAAACAGGATGCTTAAAAGCACATGAGGGCCTAGCTTCCTTTTAGTATCATCATGTGAATAGACCCGTGGTTTAGCTGTCGCTATTAATAGTATCAAACAGCAGCACATCAACTGGTTTGCTATGAGGGCATTACAAATGGCTAAAACAGTCAGTAAACCAGAGGAAAAAGGCGTGTCGGTGGTTGATTTTCAAAATGAGGAAAACCGTTGGCAGGCACTAAAGAACAACGAAAAACTGGCTGATGGTCATTTTTATTTTGCTGTGAGTAGCACCGGCATATTCTGTAAGCCATCATGCAGTGCGCGCTTGCCAAATAGGGAAAATGTACATTTTTTCAATAGTATAGAGGAGACTATTAAGGCGGGATATAAGCCTTGTAAGCGGTGCAGGCCGACGGAAAAACCCCTTGGGGAGCGCCATGCAACAGCAGTGAAGCAGGCTTGCCGTACAATAGAAACATCTGAAAAAGAACCCAGCCTAGCTGACTTGGCAAAAGAGGCTGGTATGAGCCCACAGTATTTTAACCGAATCTTCAAAAAGGTCATCGGTTTAACGCCCAAGCAATATGCAATTGGCCTCCGGCATAAAACGGTGCAGCAAGACCTTGGGAGCGCCAACACTGTAACAGAAGCCCTTTATGCGGCGGGTTACGGCTCTGCCAGTCGTTTTTATGATGGTGCAAAACCGCGCCTTGGTATGGCTGCCACTAAATACAGGGGCGGGGCGCGCAACGTGCCTATCCGCTATGCAATCAAGGAAACATGGCTGGGCCTAGTGCTTGTGGCTGCAACAGAAAAAGGGGTGTGCGCCATTCTTTTTGGTGACACCCACGAGCAACTATTGGAAGATCTTTCTTGCCGTTTTTCTGGGGCAATCATAGAGGCATCAGAATCAGGCTCGGACTTTGAAGGTTGGGTGGAAACTCTCTTGTCTCAGGTGGAAAAACCATCTGCTGCCACTCATTTACCTTTGGATATTCAAGGCACAGCCTTTCAAGAACGGGTTTGGCGTGCTTTGCAAACCATCCCTGCGGGTAAAACACTCAGCTACAGTGAATTGGCTTCTAAAATAGGGAAGCCGGGCGCCAGCCGCGCCGTTGCGTCTGCTTGTGCGGCTAATTCGCTGGCTATTGCCATACCCTGCCACCGGATAATCCGTGCAGACGGGGGCCTTAGTGGGTACCGCTGGGGTGTTGGCCGGAAGAAACGCTTGCTGGACAGAGAAAAAATTTTAGAAATTCAAGAAAAAGCCAAACAATAGCCACGTTGGCCGGGCTTCATTCTATATACGCTCTGGAATATATATATGAAAGTGGCGGGCGGGGTGGGATTCGAACCCACGAAGGGCTTGCACCCTTGCTGGTTTTCAA
>JAESQS010000171.1 GCA_016765035.1 Kordiimonadaceae bacterium
CAACTTCATTGATTGCTTGGAGCTATTCATTGCTGATGATGCAACATCAAGCATCATCATGATCGGTGAGATCGGTGGTTCAGCAGAAGAAGAAGCTGCTGAGTTCCTCAAGCAAAGCAAAGTGAAGAAACCTGTTGCAGGCTTCATTGCTGGCCGTACCGCGCCTCCGGGCCGGACTATGGGCCATGCAGGCGCTATTGTTTCTGGAGGTCAAGGCGGTGCCGAAGACAAGATCGAAGCAATGAGTAGTGCTGGCATTATCGTTTCCGATAGCCCAGCGGCACTCGGCACAACGCTATTGAAAGCAATTGGTTAATCGATAAACGGAGGGGCGTGGTGGTAACAGCCACGCCAATTTGCCCATGGGAGCTGACCTAGATCGTATCGCTGCATTAGAGGGCGTAAGCCCGCAGTTTGTTGAATCGCTCTATGAAAAATATAGTACTGATCCATTATCTGTTGATCAGGGCTGGCAAGATTATTTTGCTGCCTTGGAAACAGGGATACAGTCCTCAGGACCCAGTTGGGCCCGTAAAGATTGGCCACTTCGGCCTGATGATGACCTAACAACAGGGCTTGATGGCTCTGATATGTTCATCGAAGGTGAAAAAGAAGAAAAGTCAGCGGTGGCAAGTGCGTCTGCCGCTGATATTCGCGCTGCCACAGTAGATAGTATTCGTGCCTTAATGCTGGTGCGGACATACCGTGTTCGCGGGCATTTGAATGCTAATCTTGATCCACTTGGTCTTGAAGATCGACCTGTGCACCCTGAGCTTGAGCCAGCGTCATACGGCTTTGGCCCTGATGACCTTGACCGCCCTGTTTTTATGGATGGTGTGCTTGGGTTGGAAACAGCGACTGTTCGCGAAATTCTTGCCATATTGAAGCGGACATATTGCGCTAACATTGGTGTGGAGTTTATGCACATCAATGACCCAGACGAAAAGTCTTGGATCCAGCGTAAAATTGAAGGCCGTGACAAGGAAATTCAATTTACTGACAAGGGTAAAATCGCCATTTTGAACAAGCTTATAGAAGCTGTTCAATTTGAACGTTTCCTTGGTAAAAAATACACTGGCACAAAACGTTTTGGCCTTGATGGCAGTGAAGGCATGGTGCCTGCGCTTGAAGCCATCATGAAAACTGGTGGTCAAACCGGCCTCAAGGAAATCGTGATTGGGATGCCGCACCGTGGGCGCTTGAATGTGCTTGCGAATGTGATGCAAAAACCTTACCGCGCGATCTTTAACGAGTTTCACGGCGGTTCCGCTAAACCTGACGACATTCAGGGTTCTGGCGATGTGAAATATCACCTTGGTACCAGCGCTGACCGGGAATTTGATGGCAATAACATTCACCTGTCATTGAATGCAAACCCATCTCACCTTGAAGCCGTTAATCCGGTGGTGATTGGTAAAGTACGTGCCAAGCAAGAACAAAAAGGCGACAAACAGCGGAATGGGACATTGTCGCTCTTGTTGCACGGCGATGCCGCATTTGCGGGCCAAGGCATTGTGCCAGAATGTTTCGGCATGTCTGGCCTACGCGGGTACAATACCGGTGGTACGATCCACTTTATTGTGAATAACCAAATTGGTTTTACGACAAGCCCACAGTTTGCGCGCTCAAGCCCATACCCATCAGATGTGGCTAAAACGGTGCAAGCACCGATTTTCCATGTGAATGGCGATGACCCGGAAGCGGTTGTGTTCGCAACCAAAATTGCCACAGAATTCCGCCAGCAATTTAAGCGGGATGTTGTGATTGATATGTTCTGTTATCGCCGCTTTGGCCATAATGAAAGCGACGAGCCTGCTTTCACACAGCCGCTTATGTATGCAGCGATCAAGCAGCACCCAAGTGTTGTGAAGCTATATGCTGAAAAGTTGGTTGCTGAAGGCGTTATTACGGCTGAGCAGTTTGCAGGCATGGAAGCAGAATTTATCAGCTATCTGGAAGACGAGTTTATAGCGTCTAAAGATTATAGCGTGAATAAAGCTGATTGGTTTGAAGGCAAATGGCAAGGTCTGGGCCTTGCACATGCTGACCATGAAAAACGCCGTGCTGAAACCGGCGTGTCAGAGATTATGCTGCGTGAAGTTGGTGACCAGCTCACCAATATTCCTGATAAATTCAACATTCACCGCACCCTGAAGCGTGTCCTTGATAACAAACATAAAATGTTTGAGGACGGCGAAGGCTTTGACTGGGCAACGGCTGAGGCATTGGCTTTTGGTACGCTGCTGCGGGAAGGCTATAATGTACGTCTTTCAGGTCAAGATTGTGGGCGTGGCACTTTCAGCCACCGCCATGCTGTGTTTGTTGACCAGAAAACAGAAGACCGCTATGTGCCGCTGAAGCATGTGAATACTGATGCACATTTTGAAGTGCTGGATAGCCATTTGTCAGAGTTTGGCGTGATGGGCTTTGAATACGGGTACTCAATGGCAGAGCCTAATTGCTTGACCCTTTGGGAAGGGCAGTTTGGTGACTTTGCCAACGGCGCGCAAATTATCATCGACCAATTCATCTGTTCAGCAGAAGCGAAATGGTTGCGCATGTCTGGTTTGGTGCTGTTGTTACCGCACGGGTATGAAGGTCAAGGGCCTGAGCATTCGTCAGCACGGCTCGAACGCTTTTTGCAGCTTTCAGCAGAAGATAACTGGCAAGTGGTGAATTGTACGACACCGGCCAACTATTATCATGTGTTGCGCCGCCAAATGCACCGTACGTTCCGTAAGCCACTTGTGATTATGACGCCAAAATCATTACTGCGCCATAAACGCTGTGTTTCTAGGCTGGAAGAATTTGGCCCAACATCGCAGTTCCATAGGGTACTTTGGGACAATGCAGAGAATGAAGTTGGTGGCTCTATCAAGCTTAAGAAAGATGCGGATATCAAACGCGTCGTTCTTTGCTCGGGTAAAGTCTACTTCGATATTCTTGATGAGCGCGATAGCCGTGGTCTAGACGACACTTATATTTTGCGTGTTGAACAACTGTATCCATTCCCAGTGAATGCACTCACTAAAGAATTGAACCGGTTCAAGAATGCAAAATCTGTTGTTTGGTGCCAAGAAGAACCGAAGAATATGGGGTCTTGGGCCTATATCAACGAACCGCTTGAAAGCACATTGCTTGAGATTGGGTTGCCTGTTTCTCGGGCTGTTTATGCTGGCCGTGCAGCCAGTGCAGCAACAGCAACGGGGCAGGCTTCAATTCACGCGAAGCAACAAGCGCAGCTCGTGGATGATGCATTAACGCTTTAAAGTATAATTTTATTAAGACGATTAGATAAAAGGGTAGGAGCAACAAGGTGGCAATAGAAGATATTGTAATCCCACAGATGGGCGAAAGTGTCTCTGAGGGTACAATCGGCACCTGGCTAAAGGCCGTTGGTGAAGCAGTAGCAGCGGATGAGCCTATTGTTGAAGTAGAAACAGACAAAGTTGCGATGGAAGTACCAAGCCCGGTGGCTGGTGTACTTGTAGAGCAGCTTGTAGCTGAAGGCGATACGGTAGAGATAGGCGTGCTTATCGCCCGTGTTGATACCGAAGGGGCTGCAACAGTAGCACCGAAAGCAGCAGCCTTGGTGGCAACAGAA
>JAESQS010000172.1 GCA_016765035.1 Kordiimonadaceae bacterium
AGCGGCCATTTTATCTTTAAATATTTTATTTGTGGTCACTTTTTTGTCCTTCGTAACCGGCTACACAGCACTGTTTTATATAGTGTATTTTAAATAATTATTGTTTTAACGATGCAGCTATATTGCGTATCGCAGCATCAAAGGCGGTTTGGCCAACATCTGCCTTACCAAGTATTTCTACGCCACCACCTTCATGCCGACGTGCCAAAACTAAACAAAAGTCTTCGTCCGTATTTATGGTTTCCAGCGCCACAGGTGCGGCAGCAAGCAGCGCGCTGACAGCCTTCTGGTGCCGACTATATTCAGGCGTGCCTACGTTTTGGCGCTTAAGGGCTCGCTCTTGCTGCACACATCCTTTAATGCCGCCCGGCGTATTTTCAATAAACACCGCCAAGTCCTGACTTTTTATACTGCGCCGTACAGCAAACGACAGCGTCGCCGCATATTCCGTCAGTCGTGTTTTGTCATATTTTGCACCAAACACAATTTTCAGCGCCGGCGTAAAAGGTGCCCGTTTCTGCGCCTTTAGGCCTTCCCCTGCCAGTAGCGCGCTATAGGCTTCTTCGCTACCGGTTGCCCCTTCATAAATCGCCAAAGCACTAGCCAACGCCCCATAAAGGCTTTTGCGACTGCCATTATCGATGCGCGAAACACCTTTAGCCGCCCGCTTGCCAGCACTGACCAGATCATCAAGATCATGGGCGAGATCAACAACTTTATTTTCATGTTGCCGGAAATTTGAAATGACCATGACAAAATGCGGCGAAATACCATCATTTGAGAAGGGCAGCATAATGCCCCGACAGTCTATATATTCTTCAACAAACTCAAACTCCGCAGCTCTGGACCGCCCAGTTTCGTCGTCAAATTGCTGTAATAAAGCCCGCGCAAAAGCCGATTCAGGAAAGTCCTTCAAAAAACTGCCCACGCGGATTGGCGCATCAACAAGTAAACTGACCCGTTCACCGATAAAGCGCACAACAGCACCGTTTTTATTGAATTCCAGCAACAGACTATTGCCTTTAAAAGGCGCTAAATCATCTGCTCTTAACTCTGTGAATAGGGGGTAAGCATTTTCGCCCTTAAGGCCATACCAATAGTCAAAGGCTTTCAGGTGAAGGCGACGTTCTTCGTCGGCACTTTTTGCAACAAGCGTAAAGTCGTCCGAGCCACCTATAGTAGCCGGTAAATCTTCATCTGGAGTACCACTTGTATCGTTCATTGTGTCACAACCAACTTACAAACCAAGGCGTTATTTATGCCTGTCAATAATTTATTACACCAGAAAACTCAGAGAGCAAGAAAAAAAGGTCGACAACTAAAACAACTTTTATGGGCCTAGTTACTCAGGAATAGCCACTGCTTACTATTGCCTAACCAACATATGCACTAGACGAATAAGAAGCGCGTATTTTGAATGGTAAGCGGAAAACACACCCGAGCTTACCCTTAAACCTATCCCGGCCAAGGCTGGTTAAAGTGATATGCGAATTGATTGAAGCCTAAAAAGAGTAAAAATTCTGCCAACAACACCGTTTATTTTTGCAGAGAAGCAATTGATCACCCTACTCATATCCTGCCAGTAACCTGCCAACCGATTAAAACCAGTAGGTAGGATACTGTCTGCGCGCCACAAAATTGTGAAAAACATAGGCCCACACAGTCAGCATCACCGTGGAAACCAGCACCGGTAAAATTACATACTCCCACCCAGCCCCAACAGCCAACACAACAAGAGGGTTAGCCCCCGCTGGCGGATGCACAGTCCGGGTAATTTGCATCACTGCAATAGCCGTTGCCACCGCAAGGCCTGCTGCCCACCAGCTTGCACCAAAAAGGCCCAAAACCAAAAGCCCAACAATAGTTGTGGATAGATGCCCCCCAACAATATTGCGCGGCTGGGCCAGCGGGCTTTCTGGCACAGCAAAGGCAAGCACAGCACTTGCCCCCAAAGGGGCCATCAACAAGGGGTGCCCTGATACATCAGCAACCAAGGCTACAATAGCGATGCCACTAGCCGCCCCAAACCACGACCATAAAATTTGGGCGTAATGAGGCCGTGGCGGTGCCTTACCCGCTGCTAATATTTTAGAGAGTAACATGGTGTTTTTCCTTAAAACTGCATCTAAGTTGGCAGATTGGGCAAATATTACAGGTCGATCACAACCTCAGTGCCTGATGCCGTATCGTCATTGGCTTCCGGTACAGCGCAACACAGCAGGGCCTCACCTTCTGCAACGGGATAAGCAGGCGGCTTGTCATAGGCAACATTGCCTTTCAGCAGTTTCACGGCACAACTACCGCAACTGCCAGACCTGCACGAAAACGGCGCATCAACACCCGTCTCTTCAGCAAGCTCCAGCAGCGTTTTTTCGGCGGCATCCCATGTTAAAGATACGCCTGAGGCCTCAAAACGCACAGGCACACTGGTATGCTCGCGCACACGGGTTTCAACCGCCCGTTTCAGGCTTGAGGGTCCAAACGCTTCAAAATGAATTTGCTCATCATCCACACCGCGCGCAACAAGCCAATCATATACCATTTGCATAAAGCCCTTCGGTCCACAGAGATAATAGGCCCCATCTAAAGGCAGCTTTTGAGCCTCCAGCCAATTTGCATCCATACGCCCCGTTGACGCACCCGGTATTACTGCGGCACCACCAACTTTCGCGCCAACAGCCTCAACACCAGAAAATGTGATCCCTAGATCAAAATTTGAATGTTGTTGGTTCCAGCGCCGCATATCCGCCAAAAAAGCTGTGCTGGCAGGTGTATGGGATGCATGTAAAAACCGAATGGCTGCATCGCTGCTTTCTGCCAGCAGGGTTTCTGCCATAGCAACCATGGGGGTTATGCCGATGCCTGCTGAAATAAACACAGACGATTGGCCTAATTTGCTCCGCAGAAAAAAATCTCCGCCCGGTGTCAAAGCGTGCAAAGTGTCCCCAACCGCCAATGTCTCTGCAACATAGCGGGACACATACCCATCTGCCCCTGCCTTGATGCTTAGCCGCAAGGCGCCATCAGCTTTAGGGGCGCTGGAAAGTGTGTAGGTCCGGCGCACTTTCACACCGTCAATATCCACTGTTATGGGTAAATGTTGGCCGGGTTTATAGGTTGGTACCATACCTGCCACTGGCAACAGATAAACGCTGTTAATGTCCTCTGCTTCAAGCACAATGTCAGCAACTCTGTAAGCCACGCCGTCCTTGCTTGTTTTGACTTTTGGCACGAGCTGCCAACCTTCCCCTTGTGGCAAAAAGGGAGAAAGCTCTGTGCGTTTCCAAACATAAGGTAATGCTTGCGCGCGGCGTACCACCGCTGTTGGGGTTATATGCACATATCTCAGTGCTTCATCATAGCTATAGTCACAGTCGTCTGGCCAAACGATTTTGGCAGTACCAGAAACCTGCAAAATATCGCCTGTGTCATAATCAATGAACAAGAGACCAGCTACTGGATTCACCATGATATTACCAAGGGTATTATAGTGGTTATTGCCAGAAAAATCCGGAAACAAAAAAGAACCATCTTCCAGCAATTTTACAAAACCGGGTGCACCGCCCCTGTGGGACATATCAACCCCATATCTCTCATCTTGCCCCAAATTCGCTGATGCAGAAGCAATATAGAAAGTGTCCGCTGCTTCCATAATCGCAATGTCCGCGGGGCTAAGCCGGTCAGAGGTGTCAGCTTTTGTTGCATCCCGCTGCGCAAAGGCTTCCTGCTTTCTTTCTCGCTTTTGAATATATTGAGGGCAATTCCCGAAAACCTGCGTTGTGGTAATTTGAAAACCCCCATTTTCAACACTCGCCACACGGCCGTTTATCCGGTTACGGCGGCGTGTTTCCACCTCAACACCGACCATACCCACTTCACTGCCCGACCTAATCGCGGCGGAGAGGGGGTCCGCAGCATCAGGCAAAACACTGAAAGAAAGCATGGTCGGCTCAGGGGAACTGATAAATCCAGTGGGGCCAAAAAGCACGGAAGCCCAAGGCTTACCGTCTTGATCCACAGACCCAATAAAAGGCTGCGGGAGAGAAGCATAAAAAGCACGGTGTTGGTCCGGCATAAAGGGCCGAATTACCCTCGGTGCATAAGCATGCACTTTGTCTTTAACACCAAACTTCTGCTGGAGCGCAAGCTCCCCTTCATGAAAAGGCGTGCCTTGGGTGTCCATTGCTTCTCTCCCACTGATTTTTTAAATCAATTACGCTGCAGCGCTTACATCGGTTTTTGGCATCCCAACAAAACCCGGCAAGGCTTCAATGGCAGCAATCCAGCGGAGAATATTTGCATAGTTTTCAAGCGACACATGGCCTTCTGGCGCATGAGCAGTATAGCTGTAAATGGCCACATCTGCGAATGTTGCATGGTCCCCCACCAGATAATCACGGCCTTCAAGCTCTGCATCTAGAAGGGCGAGGAAAGCATGGGCTTTTTCTGCTGTTATAATGGGGTCAAACCCCGCACCAAAAATTGTAATCAGACGCGCCGCCGCGGGGCCAGTTGCAAGCGAACTTGTAGCGCGGGCAAACCATTTTTCTACCGTTGCCGCAGCCTGAGCACCCTTTGGCAGCCATGTTCCATCATCAAATTTTTGCGCCAAGTACGTTAGAATTGCTGTGGATTCGCTTACCACCACATCGCCATCTACAAGGACTGGCACCTTGCCTTCTGGATTTAATTTTTTAAACCAATCTGAACGTTGCTCGCCGCCAGCTAGGTCGACCACAATAGCTTCGTAAGGCACACCCAACAAGGACAGTGCCAATTCGGCACGGTGCGCATGACCTGAAAGCGGGAAAGTATAAAGTTTAAGAGTATTTTCTGACATTGAGTATCTCCGTGAAGGTTGGGATCAGCACACCTGTACTGATCGGTACACACCAAAGATGTACAGATCAGTACAGGTTGTCAAGGCCCCACCCTTTTACGCCCCACAAAATGCGCGTCTCATTTACCTTAAGGCGTTGATTTTATTTGAAAATTTAATTTTATTTCTTTTTCACGGAAAACCCCCTATCCTGTACAGATCAGTACAGGTTATTGCGAATCAGCATTAAAAAAATTTGGATAAGGCTATGAGTGCTTCAAAAAAAGACGAATTAGTGGAGAAGGCTCTGAAAGTTTTCTACCGCGAAGGGTTCCATGCCACGGGTATGGATAAGCTGGTAGCCGAGACCAAAATATCCAAGACATCCATGTATAAACATTTTCGTAGCAAAGAAGACTTGATCCTCGCGACCCTGAAGTTGCGGGACGAGCGCTTTCGCAGCGCCTTTGTTAAGCGCATAGAAGAATTAGCCACTGACCCTAAAGGCCAACTGCTCGCTACCTTTGACACACTAGGCGAATGGTTTCAGGAAACTGACTTTCAAAGCTGCATGTTTATTAAAGCATCATCAGAATGTCAGGAAGCGGCGCATCCTATTCACAAAGAATCTGCGGACCACAAACACATTTTACGGAACTATCTTGAAGATCTGGCGCAAAAAGCAAACCTTAAAAACCCCCCAGCTTTAGCGACCCAACTACAGCTTCTGCAGGAAGGCGCTATAGTGTTGGCGCATCTGCACGGCGGGAATAGCCCTGCAATAGAAGCAAAAGCAGCAGCAGAAGCCCTTATTAAGGCTGCAGAAGTTTGAAATTAAAAGAATAGTAAAACTTTATATTCCCTATCCCATATAAAGTTTTGAAAATGACACCCCCGGTTTATTCATAAACTTGCCGCTTGTTGCGCCTCTGGTTATGACGTGATGAGGGTTAATCCGGCAAAAGAATCGGGCTGGTTAAATTCACCTTATCCAAAAGCCCTCGATCTTTATTAACCGGCGGCGACAAAATCGCTTCGAAATATCTGCAACCTAAAATTGGCGCCTACACGGCTCTTTTCAAAGGCACCTCAAAAACGCTGCTTACGTTAGGCGCTGAAGACAAAATATTTATCGCATCCCATACTAATGGCGATGATAATGTGGAATATATTGCCAATTTAGCGCTTCTGCGCCGCATGGTTGGCCCCACCACCAAAGTAATATTTCAAGTACGGTTTATGCCTAACCTAAAGCCAAAAGGTGCCCCTTCAGGCTGACCACATCGCGTAGTAAAAGCCAGTTTAATATAATCGCCTATAAGCGGGACTATAACCACCACCCGGTGAAAGGCCGCTACACGACACCTTCGGGGTATAATGGGTAAAAGAGGATAGATATTTGACCCCTCAAAATGCGTCAACACATAAAGGCCACAGTTCTTTTTTATCCTATCAACATTCAGCAAGACTGAAACACTATTTAAACGCTGCCAGAAGCCCAGTTTATGCGTATCCAGACGAATAACAGCCCCATATCATGTCCGAAATATCTTTTCGCTGAGAAGGGCCTAAAGTACTACTATAAGTAGATTTATGTAAAGTCTCTATCATATTCAAGTATTTATTTGGTACCCTTACCCATCAAAGTTGTGATAGCTGAAGATGAAAGAGTTCTAAGGAAAGTATAAAAAAGCAGTGTGATACAGGCTGTTATTATCTCAGTCAGTTTATTCTGCAGTGTCAATATATGGTCGAAAAACTATAGTAATAGTTGATAATTTTTCGGCTGAATCCGTTTTGGGGAATGGGGAATGTTGAGCCTAGTGCAGTTACAGGATTTTATTATAAAAATCCAACCAATTGAAACCCTCTGTGTGTTGCAGCAGGTCTTTCGTGAAGCGATTAAACCAACGGGTTTGGACAAACACAGTTGTGTTTCTCTGGTGGATATGACCAACCCTCCCTTTAACGCAATTCAGTTCTTCGATTTTCCGGAGGAATGGGTAAATCGGTATATTAGCAAGGCTTATTACAAGGACGATATCGTTCTTAAGTCCATCCTAAAAAACACCGGCCCCTACCTATGGAAAAACCTTGATAAATCGGATAAGCGTAACCGCCAAATTTATGCAGAAGCGAAAGAATTTGGCATATACGATGGCATGACAGTGCCATTTACACTTCCCGGCTATTATCCCGGTGGCATCAACATGGCAGGGGAACATGTTGATATTTCCCCTGACAGTTATCATGTGCTGCATCTGATGGCTGAGTATTATCTATGGAAAATTATAGAGCTTGGGCAAGGCAACGATTACTTACCTATCTTACCAAAACTCAGCCCTCGGGAAATCGAATGCCTCGCATTAATGGCAAAAGGAAAAAGCGATTCCATGATTGGTAAAATACTCGCGCTTTCCCCCCGAACTGTAAGCAGCTACATGGAGAATATTCGAACAAAATACAATGTGCATACCCGGACACAAGCGGTTGCTGTTGCTGTTTTTATTGGTCTCATTCGCCCCTAAAGCCATATTTCTCAATTTTAATATGTAATAAACAACCATTGGGGGATTAAAATATCAAAAAAACAATCTATACTATAACATCCTGAATTAAGCGTTAGCCCCCCGAGTCGCGTAAAAGCTGTATTAAATTCCACTCGCCTACATGCTTACACAGCCATATTTTAACTTTATTTATACCCTTAACCAATTGAAATAAAACATAAAATTTACAAACCCCGTAAATTAACGGTATTTTCATCAATGAGTTTCCCCCCCACACTTACTCCTCGGATTAAGAACCGATTGGGAGTCGAAATGGTTAAAGTCGTCACAGAACCCGGGGAAATGCTCTTCAAGCACCTACGGGGTTTTTGCAGTGAATTAGCGCGTAGTCTATATGGTGCATTCTCAAAACTATTCTCAAAACTAAACTCAGAGCTATTCTCTGGGCCCCTTTTTAGGCCCTTCTTTGAAGTAAGTGCTTCTTTAGGGCTGTGGCTAAACCTTCCTGCATGGCGACATCATTTTGCCAAAATAGACCCAAATTTGACGGTGCATAGAAGGCGGTAAAAACCCTGCCCTAACGGTAGCAGAGCCATTATCAAAAAAATTAGCGTTCCAATGTAACCCCTTTAAAAAGGCAGATTCGGAAATGTTGTTCAAGTATCAAATCAAAAACATTACGACCCTTGAGGACACAGCTTGGACATCTCAACCTTGCCTGCACCAGAAGGTGGCTGGTCAGTACGACTTCTTCGGTGACACACAGCAAGATATTTTCGCGCATGACCCAGCCCTGCTTCATCCATCTGCCAAAGACCATGTTCAAAAAGTTTGAATCGAAAGAAACAACACATGCAACCGTCAACCCACCGCCAGCAAGATAAAGATCACAATCATATTGGAGCACTTGCCATTAGGCACACCCTACCACGCGAATCACAACAACTGGCGGCAGACCTTCTCTCACAGAAAGAGGCACTTAAAGGACATAACGGGGTGCAGGACGCTTTGGCACAGCTTGTTCAAGGGGGGCTGGTTGTAGAACTGCCAGATCAACGATTTTTTGTTCGACGCCAGTCCTACAAAGAGGTGTGCAATCAGTATGAGCTTGTAATGGTCTTATTAGGATATGCAATTGACCTCCTGCAAAACACACAATTGTCGGCTGCCGATGTCAACTCGCGGGAGCCACATTCAACGGCACCTGATAACAGGTTGCCTGCCATGCCATGTCCCAAAATTCTGGCACAGATCACTAGCGACCTTTTTGAGAGTGTCGCAAGGCAGGCTGGTAATGAAGGAATCATAAACTTGATCAAAAAGACCAATGACCAACTCTTTTACGTGCGCTTGTGCGAGTGCACATTACTAGAGGATGTAGAGCATGAATTGGCTGTTCTCTGCAATCTTTACACAAAGAATAACTTCGGCAAGTTCTGGACATTCCTGGCTAAATATCATGCCCGGCGTTTCAAGATTCTTCCCGAAATCATGGCGTTATTATGACTGCAGCTTAATGAGGATGGATACTTGAAAAGGTATTTAGTCCAAATTTTGAAGAAGCGGAAACCAGTGCTCATCCAACAGCGATAAATTTTTCAAGAGCTTATATGGAACCGATCATCTGAGGATAGAAAAGATGCAAATAACCCTTCCCAATACCAATATACCATCAAAAATCGAAGGCGATTCTGTTTACAGCAGAGTTAAGTCCTTGATCATGTCCCATAAACTTCCACCAGAGAAGCGCATACGCCCTGAACCACTAGCCGATCAGCTACGCGTGAGCACAACCCCAGTCCGGGAAGCACTCATCCAATTATCAGCAGAGAAGCTCATAGAAGATGTCCCCAAAGCAGGCTTTTTTATCAAAGATACGTCTGAATCCGAGATGCGCGGGCTCTATATGCTGAATCAGAGTGTACTCGACCTAGCGTTGGAAATTGTCAGCGCGGATAATCAATTGGCCGGCATACTTAAACCCCCTAAATTTTTTGAAAACCCAGACCACGCCTTAACGCATTCGCCAGACTCTATAGTGGCAACCATGCAGGAACTTTTTATCCATATCGCTCGGCAAACAGGTGTTGACAATATTACGCACATTATAGGGAATATCAACGATCGGACCCATTATGTCCGCCTGGAAGAATGTGAGCTAAACCGCAATATCGTCGATTGTCTGGCGAAAATGTGCCGAACTTACTACCAGCAAGATATGAAAAAATTACAAGCCGAACTCCACCACTTTCATAAAAACCAGATTAAACTACTGCCCAAGGTCATCCGCCTCATCAAGCAAACTCAAGCAGGGCAAGTCATGCTCGATCAGAAGGCTAAATAAATGCAAAATTATCATGTCATAAATGATGGAAGCATTGCTCAAAAAGCCATCGCTAGCTTCAAAGGCATAGAGGAAGTTGAGCTATGAAGGGTGTATTGAAACAGGCGTTTTCCCTTGCCACTTCTCAAGTGGATAGCTTCGTTAAGGTGCGGCTTTTTACAGCGCTGCTCCTTGTGCTTTTTACCTCTGTTTTGGCTGCGCTGGCACCCATTGCCCTCAAATATGCAGTTGATGCCCTTAATAGCGCTGAGCCTATACGCTTTGATGCCCCTGCAAGCCTAGCAATGTTTACTGACAGCCCCTTCATTGTGGGTCCAATTGCGTTGGTTTCTATCTATCTGATAAGCTTATGGGCCTCGCGATCCGTGGGCGAATTAAGGTGGTTTCTATACGGCACAGCAGACCAACGACTGCACCGAAACCTGAGCCGGCACCTGTTTGGCCATGTCATGAATTTACCCATGAGTTTCCATCTCGACCGTAAGACCGGTGCTTTGAACCAGACTTTAATACAAGGCTTGTCCGGTTATAGTATTCTTCTTAACCATGCCATCTTCACGCTCCTGCCAGTGCTGGTTGAAATCCTGATAATCAGTGCCGTTTTGACCTTTTTCTTCAAAGTGGAATTCCTTCTAATTCTACTCGCATCCGTCCTTGCCTATACTGGGGCTTTTATCATTGGCGTGCGGCAAATCGTTAAACCAAGCCAAAAGGTCGCCTCAGCCCAAATTGATGCTTTTGCCAATTTGACTGACAGCATTCTCAACACGGAAACAGTCAAATATTTCACTGCCGAACAGCATGTGAATGACCGGTATGACACCGCCTTAGCCAGCTCAGAAAAGCATTGGGCAAATTTTTACTGGTGCAAATCTACCAACGGCCTTCTGATAGCGCTCGTTTTCACTCTATCCCTTGGCTCAGCCATTCTTCTTGGTGTTCAACAAGTTATAGCTGGCACCATGACCATCGGCGATTTTGTACTGGTAAATGCCTATATGCTGCAGATCGTCAGGCCGATGGAAATGCTGGGTGCCGCTTTTCGGGACATCGCCTATGGCGTCGCATTTATCGAGAAAATGACCGAGCTGATGGCTAGGAAAACTGAAGACACAGGCACCCCAGCCCTAAACACTGACGAAGGCGCCACCACTGGCGCAGGCGAACTCGCCTTTGAGGCAGTGACTTTTTCTTACTTGCCCGGTCGTCTGGTGATAAAAGATATCAGTTTCGTTGTTCCCTCCGGCAAAACCACAGGGATCGTTGGCAGCAGTGGCTCTGGAAAGTCTTCCCTAATCCGGCTTTTAATGCGTCTTTATGACCCAAATGACGGTGATATTTACCTCAATGGAACCTCTACCCGCAATATGCCGCTTGACCTTTTACGCAGGGCAATTGCCATCGTGCCGCAAGACACTGTGCTTTTCAATGACACGATCGCCTATAATATAGGCTTCGGAAAAGAGGGTTGCACACAGGCCGACATTGAACGCGCAGCACGGCTCGCCCATATTCATGACAAGATAATAGCCATGGCAGACGGGTATGAAACCATTGTCGGGGAACGCGGGTTAAAGCTATCGGGCGGTGAAAAACAACGCGTATCAATCGCACGTGCTGCCCTTAAACAGCCCCAGATGTTTGTGTTTGATGAGGCTACGTCGTCGCTTGATACCAAAACTGAACAAGGCATTCTCGACAATTTAATCGAAGTTTCTAAAGGCATGACCACCCTGATTATTGCCACAGGTTATCAACTGTGATTCACGCAGATGAAATTCTGGTGATTGATCAGGGGCGCATTGCTGAACGGGGTAGCCACAGTGCTCTTCTTATTAAGAACGGGCTTTATGCCTCTATGTGGCACACCCAGCAGCACGGACAAACGCGGAAAGGTACACACAAAGAAATCGCCTGACATAGCGATATATCCCGCCCACCGGCCAAGCTATAGCCGGTACTTTTTCACACCTAACGCATTGAATTTTATATTGTTTTTATAAAATACCTTCCCTCGCGCAAACCGCTTTATTCATAAAGGCATACAGACCAACTGGTTTTAAAACCCCTGCTCACCACCCTGCTCGATGAGGTAAAGACACAATGAAAAACACCGCCTCCCCCCGCTATTTTCTCACGAACCACATCTACCCATGCGATGTAGATGGCCATATGCTCGTGCTTGATCTTGGCGCTGACCAATATTCCAGCCTAGGGCATGCCGAGGCAGAAGCGCTCAGGCATCTTTTCAAAACAAAACGTCACGACAGCGACACAAACCCTGAGGGTTTCGAAGAAGCCATTAAAACACTCCTTGACCAGAATATCCTCACAACTGACCACACCGGCGGTAAAAAGGCGGCACCAACATCAACCAACCAAGCCGTGCTTGATATGAAAGGCTACCCGTTTGATGGCACCCCCACCATCCGCATCAGCCATTTTATAAAGTGCTGCCGAGCCTTCATCCGCGCAAAATTCATGCGCCGCTTTTTCTCGATCGAACATATCGCAACGCGCATTACAAAGCGCCGCGCCCGCACCCTAATGAACGCCACCATAGGGACAACGCCACCAGAGGAAAGCCTCGCGCGCATCCGCGAACTGGTTGAGGTTTTCCGCATCCTCAAAGTGCTGTTTTACACGGAGAAAGACCAATGCCTGTTTGATTCACTCACCCTCATTGAATTCCTATCCCTGTACCGCCTCTACCCTATGTGGATATTCGGCGTGCAAATGGGGCCATTCCAAGCGCACTGCTGGGTGCAAGACGGCACGCATATTTACAATGATTCCATCACCCACACCGATTTCTTCACCCCGATTATGAGCGTCTAACCGCAAGAGGATTTTTCATGTATCGCTATTTATCCCTAATTTGGAATGAGGCTGATAGTCAGGCAACTGAAACAGCAGAATTCCTCACCACCTATTTTCAAGGCACAAAAACAAAGTGGGATGTGGCATATGGCGGCAAGGGCCTGCGTGTTTTACACACGGGGGAAGAAAAAAACCGGACGCAAGCCTATGCGCTTGATACACAACAAGATGGCAGTGGTGGTGTCGTGCTGGGCAAACTGTTCAACCGTGCAAAGCGCATGGATTCCATCCCCGGCAACGCAGAGCTTGGTGTAGGCGAAGCCCGAAAAGTAATTAACAGCGCAGGCCGCCATTTGGTGGACGACTATTGGGGGTCGTGGGTCGCATTTTTTCAAGCAGGCAACAAAAAACATGTGCTGGTGGACCCCATCGGCACCTTTTGTTGTTTCAGCACCCATTACCGGGGGGTGGAAATTTACTTCACCTATGTACCAGATATCGCCTCGTGTGAGTTCCTAAGCTTCTCGATTGACTGGATACCCATTGCCAGAAATATACGATATGGTTTTGAACACACCGAAACCGGACTTAAGGAAATGGACAAAGTCCCCTCCGGCCAGTGCATTACAATCACCCCATGGGCGACAGAAAAAACTCTTTACTGGAACCCCCAAAAAATTTCACAAACCGATGTGATAGAGGATGTGCAGGAGGCGGAAGCTACCCTACGGCAAATGTTGCTGACCACTGTTGCAGCTCTTGTAGAACCCTATGATAATGTATTTCTACAACTTGGCGGATTAGATTCTTCCATTGTGCTCGCTTGCTTGAGAGAAGCCCCGACTACACCCGAAATTACATGTGTTAACATCTTCCATGATAGCCCCATGGGGGATGAACGCTATTATACACGTAAAGCAACTAACCATGTTGGTGTAAAACTTATTGAATATCCTGAAGGTACTGCAAACCTTGATTTCAAAGTCATGCTGAATACCCGCAAAGTTGCCAGGCCTTATTTTCATGCTCAAGTTTTAGGGTTAGAAAAAGATATGTTGCGCATGACAGCGGAAAATGGCGGACAGGCAATATTCGGCGGTCGTGGCGGGGATGAAATCCTCTATGCAACACGGTCAAACTACGGCGCAATTGATTATCTTAAATCGCATGGCTTGCAACCTTCTTTGTTGCGGTTAGCAATGGAAGCTGCCCGCATACAAAGCCTGTCTGTATGGTCTATTTTACCTAAAATAATCCGCGATGGTTATGGCAATAAACAATGGGATTTCTATAAAGACTTAGGTATTGGCAAAACCAGAATACTCACTGAGGAGATTCAAGACCTAATAAAGCCAGATGGTTCCGTCCACCCTTGGGTTATGCAAAAGCATGGTGTGCCCCCCGGCAAACTGGACCATATCATGACCTATACAATGGGAACTTACAGTGAGGAATGTAAATTACATCCAGATGACCATATATTGCAGATACAACCCATGTTATCGCAACCAGTCATAGAGCTATGCCTCCGCATCCCCAGTTGGGTGATGACGACAGATGGCAAAACACGCGGGCTAGCGCGCAAAGCATTTCAGCATTTTTTACCGCCTGAGGTTATTTGGCGAGAATCAAAAATGGCCTTCAATAATTATACCCAAACCATTGTCAGGGAAAACTCGGCTTTCTTAAAAGACATGTTGCTGGGTGGCATCTTGGTCGCAGACCATATTGCGGATAAAGCCCATATTGAAAAAATATTGCGGCAAGACCATGACTGTGAGGAGATGGACGCTATGAACCTTGCATCTCTTTTAAATGCAGAAATTTGGGCCAGAAATTGGCGCGGCAAAACACTGGAAAGCCTTCAGCACACCAATGCCGCCTGACATAAGCGTAAAACACGCACAGAGAATCTATTGTGCGTTGAAAGGTATTACCTCGGCCCTCCGTCATTCGCCTTTTGCGAAGCTGGCGTTTACGCCACCTGATCGGCGAATCCATGAACTAGGTGTTCGATAAAAAAACCCCTTAACTATCAATAAACATTAGTGCTCCTAGATTCGCCGATCAGGTGGCGTAAACGCCAGCTTCGC
>JAESQS010000173.1 GCA_016765035.1 Kordiimonadaceae bacterium
ACTTTTGGCTTAGCAGGCTGCGCCCAAATGACCCGTCATTCTAACACTTTGGTGTTTGGCACCAATACAAGTATTGGCGTTAATGTGGGCAAGGATGCATCGCAAACACCAACTATTCAAATTGGATTTCAGCGGCAGGAAGCCGCTTTGGTGCCGTTGCTGGCGAATACATCAGAAAGCGGTACCAACCTCGTGCCATGCCCTGCTTCGGCAGTAGGCAATAACCTTAAAGCACCCCCCTCTGGATGCTTGTTTGTAGCGACTAGCTATGAAGGTGGTGAAATTACCAATAAAGATGCTTATTCAGTGCTTGCAAGCTTTGGTGGTGAAGCCAAAGGAAGCAGCGCGGGTGCTGAAATTGCAGTTGCCCAATATTTTGCCACGGGCGTCGCGGCTCAGCAACTTGCGGAGTCTGGTGGTGCGAATATTGTTGTGGCCACATCAGCTTCTGCTGCTGAAGCTATCGCAAAAGCAAACACTGAAGCTATAAAATCAAAAGTGGCATTGGCTCTCGAGAAGGAAAAAGTCAATGCGGCTGTTCAGGTAAAAGCGATTGATTCAGCTGAAGTCGCGGCAAAAGGAATTTTAGGCAAATCAACTGATCCGGTCTCAACTGCCAACTTAACCATACTGGCCGGTAAATTTATGGGTGCGGCCTGTAATCTGGCAGCTCTTCAGAAGCTTGATTTACGTACGGTCGGCCAATTTATGGCGGAACTCAAATCACAGAAACGCTCTTGCCTTCGGGTTTGGGGTAGTGCGCTAAAGCAATAGGGGATACAGTATGGCTACCATTGAAACATATGCTGATGAAGTGAACGCTGTAGGCGCACGTGATGATTATAATCATAATGTAGAAGGTAAGCGCGCTGCAATTTTTAAAATGCCAGGAACCAATGTGGAAGACTATGGCGGCGGCGCAGGCAGTACTATATTTAAAGCAGACATTGCCACTGACATCTGGATGGTTGTTGTTGAGGATATTGCGTAGTTAGAATTTTTGAGCGTTAATTTCAAAAATAAGGCCACCTGACGGCAAGTCAGGTGGCCTTATTTGTTATTAGCTTGTTTTACGCAGCTTTTGCTAGGCGGCCACGAGTGTCGCTTTTGCTGTAGAAAGTTTCACCGTTGGCAGCCATGTCACGCAGCAATTGTGGTGGTGTGAAACGGGCACCATATGCTGTAGCTAGGCGGTCTGCTTCGGCAACAAATTCGGCAACGCCGTAGGTGTCGATAAAGCTGAATGGACCACCGGTGTAGGGCGCAAAACCCCAGCCGAAGATGGCACCAATGTCGCCAGAGGAGGCATCTATTAACACGCCCTCTTCAAAGCATTTTGCGCATTCCACAGCCATCCGTACCATCAGGCGGCTCTGCAATTCTTCAACAGACGGTTGCTCGGCAGCAGGTGGGAAGTGCTCAGATAGGCCTACCCACAGGTGCTTTTTGCTACCATCTTCAGGGTATGCATAGACACCTTTGCCATTTTTTCGGCCAAAACGCTCAAGCTCTACCACCATTTTTTCAATGAAGGCGTCAGCCGGGCTTTCGATATAATCATCCCCGAGCGCAAGGCGTGTGGCTTTGCTGATTTTGTGGGAAAGGTCGATGGCCACTTCGTCGCCAACGGCAAGTGGGCCAACAGGCATGCCAACCATTTTACCGGCATTATCGATAAGTGCAGGTGTTATGCCTTCTTGCACCATCGCGTAGCCTTCTTGCACATAGGTACCAAAGCAACGGCTTGTATAGAAGCCCCGGCTGTCGTTCACAACAATCGGTGTTTTCTTGATTTGGCTTACATAATCAAGAGCGAGCGCAATGGTCGCATCGTCGGTTTTTTCACCAAGGATGATTTCTACCAACGGCATTTTGTCAACGGGAGAGAAGAAATGCACACCGATGAACTGGTGAGGCCGCGTGAAGTTTTTGGCGAGGCCCGTTATTGGCAATGTAGAGGTGTTAGAGGCAAAGACAATATCGTCGCCAATAGCAGCTTCGGTTGCTTCTGTGACAGACTTTTTAATATCTTCCGCTTCAAACACTGCTTCGATAATAAAGTCACAATCTTTAAGGTCCGCATAGTCAGATGTTGTTGTAATGCGTTCCAGCAGAGCTTCGCCTTTTTCTTTGGAAACCTTACCGCGGCTAACGCCTTTTTCAACAAGCTTACGGCTATAGTCTTTGCCTTTTTCAGCAGCGGCACTGTCGCGGTCCAAAAGCACAACATCCATGCCAGATTTGGCAGAAACATAGGCAACACCAGCGCCCATCAACCCAGCACCAAGCATGCCGAGGCGTTTGATTTTTTTGCGCTCATGGCCTTCAGGGCGCAAGGAGCCTTTTTCTACTGCTTGTTTGTTAATGAACAGGGTGCGGATCATGTTGCCTGCAACCGGGTCAGCCAGCAATTTTACAAAATATTTGCTTTCGATCCGGATCGCCGTGTCAAAGTCCACAATGCCGCCTTCATAAAGGCAGGACAATATGGCTTCGATGGCAGGGTAATTATGCTGTGTTTGCTTTTGTACCATGGCGCTCGCCCCAATGAAGGTTTGAACGGCCTTTGGGTTCATAGCGCCAGCGCCACCCGGGTATTTAAAGCCTTTTTTATCCCACGGTGCGAGAGCAGAGGCGGTTTTGGCAACCCATGCTGTGGCTTTGGCAACCACCTCTTCAAGAGGCGCGATTTCATCTACAATACCAAGACCGGCGGCGGTCATGGGATTGAAAGGTTTGCCTGTTGTGATGGCTTGGAGCGCAGCCTGAATGCCAATAAGCCGAGGCAAACGCTGTGTGCCGCCACCACCAGGCAGAAGGCCAACTTGGCTTTCAGGCATACCAAGCTGTAGTTTTGGGTGGTCTGCACACACACGGTAATGGCACGCAAGCGCCATTTCTAGGCCACCGCCAAGGGCAAGGCCATTGAGCGCCGCAGCAAAAGGCTTGGTGCCTTGTTTGGCGAGAATTTTGCGGTCTTTACCGCCGGTTTCCATTTTCCGGAAAATGCTGTTGAGGCGGAAAGCGCTTTGAAAAGCTTCTTCTGGGGTTTGGTCAGCCCCTGTGCTTTCGCCCAGCATGTTCAAGTCTGCGCCAGCGACAAATGCAGCTTTTCCAGAGGTGATAACCGCCCCTTTTACAGCGTCGTCAGACAGTACGCGGTCTACGCATGTGTCTAAGTCGTCCATTAGTTGCTGGTTAATTACATTCATGTTGGCGCCCGGCAGGTCGATGGTGAGAAGAGCAATGCCGTCGCTGTCTACTTCATAGCGAATTGTGTCAGTCATTTTTCGTTTCCCTATCGTGCGTTAAACGCGTTCAATGATTGTTGCTGTACCCATGCCTGCACCAATGCAAAGCGTTGCAAGAGCAGTTTCCTTGCCGGAACGCTCAAGTTCGTCAAGCACAGTACCAAGGATCATGGCGCCAGTTGCACCGAGTGGGTGGCCCATGGCAATGGCCCCGCCGTTTACGTTGATGTCACTATGGTCGATGTCCAAAGCTTCCATAAAGCGTAAGACAACAGCAGCAAAAGCTTCGTTTAGCTCCCACAGGTCGATGTCAGATTTGCTCATGCCAGCGCGCTTTAGTGCTTTTTCAGCAGAGAAACTTGGGCCTGTCAGCATGATGGTTGGCTCGGAGCCAACAGACGCCATGCCTTTGATGCGGGCGCGGGCTTTAAGACCAAGGCGTTCGCCCATTTCTTTGCTACCTACAAGAATGCCAGCAGCACCATCAACAATACCAGATGAATTCCCGGCATGGTGCACATGCTTGATGGCTTCAATTTCCGGGTATTTCTGGATGGCAACATTATCAAAACCGAACGCGCCCATGTCAGTGAAGGCAGGCTTTAGCGCCCCAAGAGACTGCATAGTTGTGGAGGAGCGGATAAATTCATCATGGTCCAGTACAACGCCGCCAATAACGTCTTTGACGGGAACAATAGACTTATCAAAAAGGCGATTTTCCCAAGAGGCTGTGGCGCGCTTTTGGCTTTCGACAGAATAGGCGTCAACATCATCGCGGCTATAGCCATATTTTGTTGCGATAAGGTCAGCGGAAATACCTTGCGGAATAAAATAGTTTTTAATGGCAACTGCTGGATCAGCGGCCCATGCAGCACCGTCAGAGCCCATGGGTACGCGGGACATGCCTTCAACGCCGCCACCAACAACCATGTCAGCTTCGCCAGACATAACTTTGGCTGCTGCTATGTTCACTGCTTCAAGGCCAGAAGCGCAAAAACGGTTCACTTGAAAGCCAGCCGTTGTTTCAGCGTAGTTCGCATTCATGGCAGCGACACGGGCAATATTACCGCCTTGCTCGCCAACAGGGGAAACACATCCAAGCACAACATCATCAACAACAGAGGTATCGAGGTTGTTGCGGTCGCGCAGGGCTTCCAGTGTTTGCGTGGCTAATTGAACAGGTGTGATTTCATGCAAGGAGCCATCCTTGCGACCTTTGCCGCGGGGTGTGCGGACAGCATCAAAAATATATGCCTCAGTCATTTTATTATCCCTTCAGGATGAAATATCTGAATTAGAAATTTGCGGCGTCTAGGGCCATTACGTCTTCTGCGCCGGCTTCAAGTTCTGCAAGCAGAGACTTGGTTTCGGGGAGGCGGCGCTTCATGTAATAACGACCAGTAATTAACTTATCTTCAAAGAAGGTAGGATCGTCTGTGCCATTGTCCAGTTTTTCGACAGAAATTTTGGCCATTTGTGCCCATTGAAAGCCCAGCAACACATGCCCAAACAAATGCATGAAGGGTGTGGAACCCGCACCAGCATTGTCTGGGTTTGTCATGGCGTTCTGCATGAGCCACATTGTGGCAGTTTGCAAGTCTGATAGGGCAGCACTGAGAGTAGTAGTGAAAACAGCAAGCTTTTCATTGTCTTTATTATCGGACAAGAAACGGCCTACCAATTTAAAGAAGGCTTGAATGCCCCGGCCACCATGTGCGGGCAATTTACGGCCTACAAGGTCAAGCGCCTGAATGCCGTTCGCCCCTTCGTAAATTTGTGTAATGCGGGCATCTCGGACAAATTGTTCCATGCCCCATTCAGCCACATAGCCATGGCCCCCATATACTTGCTGCGAGCTGGTTGCGAATTCATATCCACGATCAGTGAACACGCCTTTCATTACAGGTGTCAGCAAGCTTACGATATCATCTGCTGACTGGCGCTCCTCTTCCGTTTCGGCTTTGTGTGATAGATCAACCAGCATCGCGCACCAAAGGGCTGCTGCACGGGCGGCTTCGTTGAAAGATTTTGCATTCATCAACATACGGCGCACATCTGGGTGCACAATGATGGGGTCAGCAGCTTTATCAGCGGCCTTTACACCGGTGAGGGAGCGCCCCTGAATACGGTCGTTGGCATACTCAACAGCGTTTTGGTAAGCCACTTCTGACAGGCCATAGCCTTGCACGCTGACGCCAATACGGGCGGCATTCATCATGATGAACATGGCTTTCAGGCCTTTGTTTGCTTCCCCAAGCAAGAAGCCTTTGGCGCTGTCAAAGTTTAGAACGCATGTTGAGTTTGCGTGGATGCCCATTTTTTCTTCGATGCTGCCACAGACAACGCCGTTGCGCTCTGCAAGGCTATTGTCATCATTCACATTGAATTTTGGCACGATGAACAGCGAGATGCCTTTTACGCCATCAGGGGCATCTGGCAGGCGGGCAAGCACGAGGTGGATAATATTTTCAGCAAGGTCATGTTCCCCTGACGAGATGAAAATTTTTGTCCCGCTGATATTATAGGAGCCATCACTCTCGGGTTCTGCTTTGGTGCGCAACATGCCAAGGTCTGTACCACAATGAGGCTCAGTTAGGTTCATGGTGCCTGTCCATTCACCAGCAACCATGGGCGGCAAGAATTTTTGCTTTTGCGCGTCAGAGCCAACGGCTTCAATAGCAGCGCGAGCACCAGCGGAAAGGCCTGGGTACATTGCAAAGGCCATGTTGCTTGAGACCATCATTTCTTCAACACAGAAAGCCAGCACATGAGGCAAGCCTTGCCCGCCATAGTCGGGGCTATCTGACAAGCCAACCCAGCCGCCTTCAACAAATTTATGATACGCTTCTTTAAAGCCTTTTGGTGTAGTGACCGACCCATCTTCATGGCGTGTGCAGCCTTCGCGGTCGCCGGACAGGTTTAAGGGTGCCAATTCATTTTCACAAATTTTTGCTCCCTCTTCCAGAATAGCCGCCACAAGGTCAGGTGTTATGTCGGTGAAACCCGGCAAGTTTGAATATTTGCTAATATTAAGCACTTCATTCAAAACGAAGTTCATGTCTTTTACTGGGGCATTGTAGCTAGGCATATCAGGTCCTTAACTAATTGATATTTTACTGAATGAATTATCTGGGTGAATAGGCTTTTAGGGGTTTTTGCGTGTTCTGGTTAATCCAATGTGTGCCATCGGACGAGCGCTTTAAGCTGCCAAGTAAATCACAGAAACCTTCTAGTTCATTTATGGTTGTGTTGATGTCATCGCGCTGGGATTTCAGGTCATTGACGCGTGTTCTACATCGGTCCAGCGTTGTGGCGCGCTGCTGCACGCGACCGTCTGGTAAATTATACAAATCTAGCATTTCACCGATTTCTGACAGGGAAAAGCCAACGTGTTTGCCGCGCAATATCCATGAAAGGCGGATTTTATCCTGCTGGTGATAGATGCGATGTTGGCCGCGGCGTTCAGGAGATATTAACCCTTGGTCTTCATAGTGACGCAGGGTGCGGGCTGTCACACCGCATTCCTCAGCGAGTTGCTTGATCGTGTATTTCCCCGAGGTTTTGGGCGTCATAAATTCTTCCTTTAATGCTACTCATTACATAATTAACGTTAACGTAAACGTCAAGCACTCCTCACCAAATTTTGTTAGGGACTTGGATTCCCACTATAATTTCTAGACTGATTGGTATAGAAATAAGGGCAGGAAACGCGAAAACGGTGCAAAACTGCCGCGACTCGCATGGTAGGAGAGC
>JAESQS010000174.1 GCA_016765035.1 Kordiimonadaceae bacterium
AAGCTGCCCTTTTAACCGGCCTTGCGCAAATCTTGTTAATGCGCACGGCTGACCATGCTGCTGTGAATGAAACCGTAGATTTGGTTAAAAACCTGCAGGGAAAAGAAAGTGGCTTTTCAGGGCTGGTAAACGCTGTGCTACGCCGTGCTGCGCGCCAGCAAGAAACGCTTATTCGTAAATTAAACGCGTGGCCTGCCGCAGACTTGCCAAAATGGCTGTATGATAGCTGGAGCAATAGCTACAGCGCTGATACAGCCAAAGCTATTGCCACCACCCTACAGCACACGCCTATGCTTGATATTTCCTTGCACCCAGACGAAGACACCGCCGTTTGGGCCAAAAAGCTGGAGGCAACCATATTACCCACTGGTACATTGCGCCGGGCTTTGTGCGATGTCACAAATTTACCCGGCTATGACCAAGGTGTTTGGTGGATACAGGATATGGCAGCCGCCATTCCCGCCACCCTGCTCGGGGACATATCTGGCAAAAATATACTGGACCTATGCGCCGCCCCCGGCGGTAAAACGCTGCAACTGGCAGCGCGCGGTGCAACTGTAACCAGTGTAGACCGCTCGAAAAACCGTCTCAAAAAGCTCGAGTCCAATCTGGCCCGCACCAACTTAAAAGCCCAAGTTTTTTGTGTAGATGCTGCCCGCTACATTGCCAACGACCCTGTGGATCATATTCTTTTGGATGCGCCCTGCACCGCCACAGGTACTTTGCGCCGTAACCCAGACGTTATCTGGACCAAAAGCCCAGAAGACGTTGAAAAACTATCCGCTACCCAAGCCCGTATTCTGGACCATGCCTTCAACCTATTGCCCACAGGCGGTACATTAATCTACTGCGTATGCTCTCTGGAAGAAGCAGAAGGCCTGGGGCAAATCACCCACTTTCTTTCAAACAATACGGATGCGAAACGAATTGCATTGAAACCAGAAGATGTGGGTGGCCTCAAAGAGCTCATCACAGCCGAAGGGGACTTGTTATGTTTGCCGTCCATCATGGCCGACGATGGCGGAATGGACGGCTTTTACGCTGCCAGAATCACCAAGGGCTAATCCCCTTAAAATATTCGCTCTAAAAGCGCCCTCTCCCTTGCGGGAAGGCCTTGTTGCTGGTATGGGTGCCACATGCAGAAGCCCACAAGAATTGCCCCGTCCATCCTGTCCGCAGATTTTGCGAAATTGGGTGAAGAAGTAAGAGCCATCGACGATGCTGGCGCTGACTATATCCATGTTGATGTCATGGACGGCCATTTTGTCCCTAACATTACCATCGGGCCAGATGTGGTAAAGGCCTTGCGCCCCCACAGCAAAAAAATATTTGATGTACACCTGATGATTACCCCCACAGGCCCTTATATTGAGGCGTTTGTAGATGCGGGTGCAGACATCATCACTGCGCATATTGAAAGCGGGCCACACGCCCACAGGACCATTCAGGCCATTAAGGCCGCAGGCGTGAAAGCGGGCATTTCCTTAAACCCCTCCACCCCTGAAAGCACGATTGACTATTTATATGAAGAGCTGGACCTTATCCTTGTAATGTCCGTGAACCCCGGGTTTGGCGGGCAATCTTTTATTTCAAGCCAATTGCGTAAACTAGAAGCCATCCGCAAGCGGATTGATAGTCTGGGCCTTGATATTGACCTACAGGTTGATGGCGGCGTAAATACAGTGACGGCCCCGCAAGTTGTTAGCGCTGGCGCCGATTTACTCGTTGCAGGCAGCGCTACCTTTAAAGGCGGGCCGAGCAAATACGCTGAAAACATCATGGCTCTCAGGGGTTAGATGAAAGCAAAAGGAACAGGCGCCCCATGACAGCCGCCTTCGACCAATTTGCAAAATTCACATCAAATGCGCCTTTAACGCGCTCTACACTCCGCCGCGACAAAAGCCGTTATTACCTAAGCAGTTTTCTAAACTCTATGGGGCGCAGCATCCGTGAATGGGGCTATAGCACCAAGCTTTACGAGCACCGCCTGAAAGGCCGCCACCCTCTACAGTTGCTTGGAGGCCCAATTGACCCAGCAACAGGCAACACCACCCTTGGTTCTGCCATTCTGGGCGGGGACATGCTTTTTGAAAATGAACACTGTAAAATTGACGATCATTTTTGGAAAAACCTTAAAAAATGCTCTCCTGCCTTTCGCGAATATGCCCATAGCTTTTCTTGGTTGCACGACCTAGCCCAATCCGAAGACACAAAGCTGGCTGCCGCTACGGCTGAACGCATCATTGCAGCGTGGCTTATTGAAGGCTCAAGATGGCATAAAGAGCTTTGGGAAGCAGAAACACTGGCACACAGACTGCTCAACTGGCTGTGCCATGCACCTCTTACGCTTTCTTCGATGGACCTTGTTTACCGCTCTGGTGTGCTGCTGGCGATGGCGCAACATACCCGCCATTTAATGCGTGCGCATAAAGACGTAAAGCAAGGCTTGCCTGAAATTTATACCAGTGCTGCCCTTACTCTTGCGGGCCTATTGCTCCCAAATGGTGACCGCTGGCTGAACCGAGGGAAAACAGCTTTAGAACAGGCAACAAAGGCCTTTATTCTACCAGACGGCGGACCCCTTAGTAGAAACATTACGGATGCGGTACAAACTCTACGCCTCTTGACGATTGTGCGCTGTACCTATGTAGAAACCGATAGTGACTTACCCCCCTGGATACAAATTACACTGGATAGAATAGCCCCCCATGTACGGGCTATGCGCCATGGAAATGGTAGTTTTGCGCAAATTTCCGGGGCCTTTGCAGAAGGCGGGCAAGGCGTAGATGCCATATTAGCTGCCAGTGACGCAAAAGGCAGAGCAACAGGCAACAGCGCCCATGTGGGCATCCAGCGTATTGAACATGGCTCTAGCTGTTTGATTTTAGATGCAGGCGCACCGCCCCCATACAAAGTATCCGCCTCAGGGTTTGCAGGTGTAGGAGCGTTTGAGTTTTCTTCGGCACAAGACCAGATCGTGATTAATGTTGGGCCAGCCAACTTTAGAGGACCAATGCCAGAGCTATGCAACATGGTCCGGTCTACAGCGGCCCATTCCACGCTTGTCATTGCAGACACCAACAGTTCGCGCCTTTTGGAAAACGGCAAGCTTGGGGCTGGTGTGGGGGAAACTCTGACACTGCGTGAAGGACTAGAAGACGGCACCCGCATTAAACTACTGCACGACGGCTATGAAAACCAATTTGGCGTAAAACATCAACGCACCCTAAGTTTAACCAGTGATGGCAAAACCTTGGTGGGGGAAGACAAGCTTTTTGGCCCTAAAATTAAAAAGCTTACAGGCCACACCGCAGTACTACGGTTCCACTTGCACCCAAGTGTAGAGGCCCGCATGGCACCAGACAACAGGATTACCCTTGAAACAGGCAGCGGTAAGCTTTGGATCTTTGATACAGAAGACGGTGTGGTCGAAATTGAAGACAGCCTTTACTTAGGCCACCCCTTAAAACCACAAGCAACCAAGCAAATCCGCGTTCAACTAAAGTCGTCTGAACCTACTACTGGCAGCAATATCCCCGTCTGCAAATGGACATTCAGTGAAATAGATAGCGCCTAGCTATCCCCCCAAACACTAAGGCAATAAAAGTATGAGCACAGTTAAAGTTAATCGCGCGCTTATCTCCGTTTCTGACAAAAAAGGGCTTCTTGAACTTGGTCAAGCCCTTATGGATAACGGCGTTGAAATTCTGTCCACCGGCGGAT
>JAESQS010000175.1 GCA_016765035.1 Kordiimonadaceae bacterium
CAGGCTTGAAATAAGAGCCGCAGCCACAGCAATGTCGGCGGCAGGTTCGCTTACTTTCAGGCCGCCTGCCACATTTAAATAGACATCACAGCCCGCAAGGCCCAGCCCCGCGCGTGCATCTAGCACAGCCAACACCATGGCCAAGCGGCCACTGTCCCAACCAACAACCGCACGGCGCGGATTTGCAGCACTTGAGCGTGCCACAAGCGCCTGTATTTCAACCAAAACCGGCCGGGTGCCTTCAATGCCTGCAAATACAGCAGAGCCGGGCTCGCGGGCGTTATGATCAGCAAGGAAGAGGGCCGAAGGGTTTGTCACTTCATCCAAACCGCCGCTAGTCATTTCAAACACGCCGATTTCGTCTGTGCCCCCAAAACGGTTTTTAACAGCACGTAAAATACGGAACTGGTGCCCTCTGTCGCCTTCAAAATATAAAACCGTATCGACCATATGTTCAAGCACGCGGGGGCCTGCAATTTGGCCATCTTTGGTTACGTGGCCTACCAGAATAACAATCGTACCGCGCCGCTTGGCAAAATTTATCAGTTCATGAGCACACACGCGCACTTGGCTAACCGTGCCGGGGGCTGATTCTACATGGTCGGCAAACAGAGTTTGGATCGAATCGATAACCACAGCTTTGGGCGGCGTGCCTTCATCTAGTGTTGTTAAAATATTCCGCAGGCTGGTTTCACAGCCAAGCTTTAGTGGTGCACCTTGCAAACCAAGCCTGTTTGCGCGCATTTGCACTTGGGCTGTGGCTTCCTCGCCGGAAATGTAAATGCAATCTTCCCCTTTAAGGGCGAGGGCACCCATGGCTTGCAGCAAAAGCGTCGATTTGCCAATGCCGGGGTCACCCCCAACAAGAATGGCGCTGCCCGCCACTAAGCCGCCGCCAAGGGCGCGGTCCAGCTCGTTAATGCCAGTTAGGAGGCGTGGGGTTTCTTCAATGGGTTCATCAAGCGAAACCAGCGTAACCGAACTGCCCTTTTTACGGCTCAGACCCTTTGGTGCGCCAGAGACAGCGGCTTTTTCCTCTTGAATGGTGTTCCATTCACCACAGTCTTCACATTTCCCCTGCCAGCGGCGGTAGCTCGCGCCACAGTCGCCACATGTATAGGATTTAAGAGCTTTTGCCATCAGGGTTTAAAAAGCGCCATTTCAATGGGGCCTTCGGCGCTTCCATTGATAAATTGCTCAACATAGGCATTGCCTGATTGGTCAATATCGCCTTTTGGGCCATGCCAGATTATTTTGCCTTCATAGAGCATGGCAATATGATCTGCGATTTTTCTGGCACTGGCCATGTCATGGGTAATGGTCAGGGTTGTAGCGCCCAAATCTTGCACGCATTCAACGATTAAATCATTGATAACATCGGCCATAATGGGGTCTAGCCCTGTGGTTGGCTCATCAAAGAAAATAATTTCAGGTTCTGCAGCAATGGCGCGCGCGAGGCCCACTCGTTTTTGCATACCGCCAGAAAGCTCAGACGGGGACAAGCTAGCAACATCTGGGGAAAGTCCCACACGGCGGAGTTTTTCAATTGCGATCTCTTTGGCATCAGATTTGTTATGCCCGTTCCCGTGGATCAGACCAAAGGCAACGTTTTCCCACACGGGGATACTGTCAAACAGGGCTCCCCCTTGGAATAGCATCCCGAAACTGCGCAGCATTTTTTTACGGCCACGGCCAGACTGGTTTGTAGTTTCCTTACCATTCACACGGATAGAGCCGCTGTCTGGTTGCATCAAACCAAGCACACATTTCAGCGTGACAGATTTGCCAGAGCCAGAGCCGCCAATAATGACAAGGGACTGGCCTTTTTCAACGGACAGGTCCACGCCGTTTAGAATTTGCTTGGGCGGGAAGCCTTTTTTAACATCAGTAAGCTGGATCATTGGAGAGTTACTCATGACGCCCCTCCAAAAACAATCACTGTTATCACAAGGTTGGAAATCAATATGGCAATGAAGGCTGAGACCACAGCATTTGTTGTGGCTTTACCAACGCCTTGTGCGCCGCCACGGCTGTTATATCCGTGGTAACTGCCCATAAGCGCGATGAAAAAGCCAAAGACTGCCGCTTTTACAAGGGAAGAATATACGTCTGCGGCTTTCATAAAATCGATTGTGACTTGCAGATAGGTGGTGCCGTTTAGATCAAGCCGCTCCGTCCCGATAATATAACCGCCCAGCACGCCCAAAGTGTTTGCCACAAGAATAAGCAAAGGCAGGGTTATCACCGCTGCAATGAGGCGTGGTGTAATAAGATATTTGAACGGGTCTGTAGACAGCGTGACAAGCGCATCAATCTGCTCGGTAACGCGCATTGTGCCTAGTTCCGCTGCCATAGCGCTTGAAACACGCCCTGCAACCATCAAGCCGCCTAATACAGGCCCAAGCTCGCGAACAATGGCAATGACAACAACACCCGGCACCACAGATTCTGCGTTAAACCGGCTACCACCAATGAAAATTTGTTGTGCAAGCGCTGCGCCGGTGAAAAGGGCCGTAAGCCCAACAACCGGTAAGCTGTTATAGCCAATAAACCACATTTGTTGGGCGATAAGCCGCCAATAAAGCGGCGGGCGCACCATATGACTGATTGCTGTTGCTGAGAATACAGACAGCCGGCCTAACTCTGACAGGGCAGCTAGAATAACGCTACCTATGATCGATAATGGATTTTTCACAAAATGCCCGTTTGTTTCCTATATGTTCTTAAGTGTTAAACACACTTATGTAAGCCTTTTGTCAATAGGAAAGATGGCATTTTAACGACACATGGCGACAGAGTGATTATTTTTAATCACTCTGTCGCCATGTGTAATGCACAAATTTGAAGAAGGTATTCTGTTATTTCTTTGGAGAATCTATTCCGGCAACCAAAAACGCAGGAACATGCGGCCCAAGCCCAATGAAGGGTTCTTTTGGCATATCGTCCGGTGCGAATTTAATTCTGTCCCGACTGTTTTGGGTATAACGGCCAGAGCGTTCAGAGCGTTCAGAGCGTTCAGGCCGATCAGAGCGTTCGTTGCTACGGCTGGCATTACGGCCTCCGCGCTCGTTTCTGTCGTTTGAACGGCCTTGGCGGCGGCTAGGGCGCGCTTGCTTCTCTGTTTTACTATCTGAGTTTTGAGCCGTGTCTGACTTCTCTTGAGAAGGCTCTTGCTCTGTCACTTGGCTCTTGCTTTCACGGGCGTCTGTTTCACTTGGCTGTGGGTCATTCGATTTGACATCATCAGCTTGTTTATCAGTTTTTTTACTGGCGCGTTTCTCAGGCTTAAGTTCAAGATCATTGATGCGTGCAATCTTGGTATTCGTTAGTTTCTCAACTGCTTCAAGCAACCGTACATCAATCTTTGACTTGGTTGTGATGGTGATAGCCTTGCCTTGGCGACCAGCGCGGCCGGTACGGCCAATGCGGTGCACATAGTCTTCTGCATGGCCGGGCACGTCAAAGTTAAAGACATGGCTTACATCTGGTACATCCAAACCGCGTGCCGCAACATCAGAGGCGCAAAGCAGTTGAATTTCATTTTCTTTAAACTGGCGCAGCACTTCCATGCGGGCGCTTTGTTCCATATCACCGTGCAATTGCCCAACACTAAAGCCGTGCCGCTCAAGGGACATGAAAACTTCTTTCACGTCGCGTTTGCGGTTGCAGAAGATGATACCGTTTTTAATTTTTTCTTCGCGCAACATTTGGCGCAGTGTCTTGCGCTTATCCCTAGGGCTAACTTCAATCAGGAATTGCTCGATATTAGACGAGGTGCTGGCTGGACGCGCCACTTCAATTTTCTTTGGATCGTCAAGAAATTGCTTGGTTAGGCGCTGAATAACAGGCGGCATGGTTGCAGAGAAAAATAGTGTTTGGTGGTTTTTGGTAATGCGCTCGCAGATTTTTTCAACATCGGGAATAAAGCCCATGTCAAGCATCCGGTCTGCTTCATCAACAACCAATATATCAATACCATTCAGCAAAAGCTTGCCACGTGAAAAATGATCCAGCAAACGTCCTGGTGTTGCAATAAGCACATCAACACCGCGATCAAGGGCTTTTTCTTGTTCGGTGAAGTTTACACCGCCAATAAGAAGCGCCATGGAAAGCTTGGTGTTTTTGCCATATTTCTCGAAGTTTTCAGCAACCTGCGCTGCAAGTTCGCGGGTGGGCTCAAGAATCAGGGAGCGCGGCATCCGGGCTCTAGCCCTGCCTTCTGAAAGAATATCGATCATCGGTAGGGTAAACGAGGCTGTTTTGCCTGTACCCGTTTGGGCGATGCCCAGTATGTCACGCCCCATAAGAACCTGAGGAATAGCCTGCGCCTGAATAGGCGTAGGCTCGCTATAACCTGCATCTGCTACCGCTGCTAAAGTCGGATCACTCAGTCCAAGGCGTTCAAAACCCATTCAAAGTCTACCATTTTTCCACATTACAATGTGGCGGCAGCATAGGTTGCAAGCGCTGAATGTCAATGCTGGAATGGCTTTGAGCGAAATTGTCTCTTAGTATAGGGCGTATTTGAGGCCCTATACTCTCGTTTTATGCTCTGCTGTGCCAGTTTTATGCTTAGATATCAAGGCTGTCGATATCGGCTGCATTGTCTCTTATAAACTCAAACTGTTTTTCGGGTTTTCTACCCATCAGATCATCAACAAGGCTTGTGACCTCAGCGCGCTCTGCATAATCAACAGGCAGTGTTACGCGTAAAAGTGTGCGGTTTTTAGGGGCCATTGTTGTTTCTTTAAGCTGTGCAGGCGGCATTTCGCCAAGACCTTTAAAGCGGCTGATATCGATTTTGCCTTTACCGGCAAACTCTGATGCCATCAATTCGTCTTTATGGTCATCATCACGGGCATAGAAAACTTTACCGCCTTTAGACAACCGATACAGCGGCGGCTGCGCCAAGTATAATTGTCCGTCACGAACTAGCTGTGGCAGTTCATGAAAGAAAAAGGTCATCAGCAACGTTGCGATGTGGGCGCCATCGACGTCCGCATCGGTCATGATGATGATTTTTTCATACCGCAGCGCATCACTATCATAATGCTCGCGTGCGCCACACCCGAAGGCGAGCAACAAATCTTTGATTTCTTGGTTTGCTGCTATTTTTTCGCGAGTGGCTGAGGCTACATTCAGGATTTTACCTCTAATAGGTAGAATGGCCTGATTCTTTCTGTTCCGGGCCTGTTTTGCAGACCCACCCGCAGAATCACCCTCCACAATATATATTTCAGTGCCAGCCGCATCAGCGCTGGAACAATCGGTCAGTTTACCCGGTAGGCGTAACTTACGCTTGCCCACAGCCGTTGCGCGCTTTACTTCGCGTTCCTGTTTGCGGCGCAGACGGTCTTCAACGCGCTCCAGCGCCCATGTAACTAAACTGTTCGCTCTGTCAGGGTGATCAGCAAGCCAATGGTCAAAGGCGTCTCTCAGGGCATTTTCTGTCAACCGGTGTGCATCTGCCGTAGAAAGCTTGTCTTTGGTTTGCCCTTGGAATTGTGGATCACGAATAAAAACCGAAAGCATCACGCAAGACGCTCCAAAAACATCATCTGATGTAAATTGGGCTGTTTTTTTGTTGTTTGTCAGCTCGCCATAATTTTTGAGGCCACGGAGCAGGGCGCTACGAAGGCCATTTTCATGAGAGCCGCCCTGCGGTGTAGGGATGGTATTACAATAGCTATTGCTAAAGCCATCGCCAAATTCTGGCCAATGGATAGCCCATTCAACTTGGCCTGCTTCATCCGGGAATTTCACAAACCCTGAAAAGGGTTCCTCTGTTACACAGGTGCGTTTTTTCAGTGTTTCCTGCAGGAAGTCTGAAAGCCCGCCGGGAAAGTGCAAAGTTGCTTCCGTCGGTGTTTTATCGTCTTCCGAGATAAGTTCAGCAGGGCATTTGAACCGTATTTCAACGCCACGAAAAAGATACGCTTTTGACCGGGCCATGCGGTACAGGCGCGCTGGTTTTAAGCTGATGCTTGTTCCGAATATTTCATGGTCTGGCAAAAAGGTAATTTTAGTGCCACGACGGTTTTGTACGGGGCCAAGGTCTTCCAGCGGCGTGGCTATTTTACCGCGAGAATAGCTTTGTTTCCAAAGGTTGCGGTCACGGGCCACTTCAATAACCATGATTTCACTAAGGGCATTCACGACTGAGATACCAACACCGTGCAAGCCGCCTGATGTGGCATAAGCATCAGAGTTGAACTTTCCGCCGGAGTGCAGTGTGGTGAGAATCACCTCAAGCGCTGATTGGCCGGGGTATTTGGGGTGCGGATCTGTGGGGATGCCACGCCCGTTATCGCTAATGGAAAGCGATCCATCGGTGTGCAACGCCATTTCGATACGAGTCGCATGGCCCGCAACTGCTTCATCCATGGAATTATCGAGAATTTCGGCAACTAAATGGTGGAGAGCCCTCTCGTCAGTGCCGCCAATATACATGCCGGGGCGCTGCCTAACTGGTTCTAGCCCCTCAAGAACTTCAATGTCTTTAGCTGAATAGTCAGTTTTAGTCTGTGATACTTCGAACAGGTCGCTCATTAACCCCACCTCAAAAATGCTGTTAGGAAGGACGTAGCCTAGCGATGATGCTACGTCAAGATTGTCAATATATTGTAGACAAAACTGATCGGATGCCTATATATAGTATGGATATCTGGCTTGAAAACCAAGCTATTCTTAAAAGTAAACCCTTTGTTAAGGGGTTTGCATCATGCTTATGATATAGTTTAGTCACGCGAAAAGGAAGCGTAATGTCAGGATTTGGCCCGTTTAGTTTTTTCAAAAAGATACTTCAGACTAACCGTCAGACACCCAGTGCTGCTCCTGTCTCTATCGGGGATAAATTTGAACAATTGGATGAAGGACTTTCTATTTGGACTGTTGAGCGCATTAGCCGTGTGCAGGTGAGCAGTTTCCCGTTAATTAGCATGATTAGAGAAGATCGCCCGGAGTTGACTAAAACAGTGTCACTGACTGCATTGGAAGACGGCGAGGATTTTAGGCCAGCGCTTCAATAAGAGAGTAAATGGGGAGAGGGTGGCCCAGATTGGGATACATCAATAGCGTGGCTAATGCCGTAATAGCCCGCCTTGATACCCTTCAAATCAATCGAATAACTTGTCGATGTCATCTTGTGTCTGAACTTCACCCAAGTCGTGATCTTGTTCATTTTCGGGCAGGCTTGAATTCAGCAGATCCACAGCAGCAACAAAGCTTTCACTGTCTTCAATGTGTCCATTTACAACTTGAGTAAGCTTGAGGAGTAATTCCTTGGCGCTTGTTACGCGTTGCCGAATAAGCTCTTGTGCCGCAGCGGAAAGGCCCCTTTCAACAACATTGAGGGACAATAGGCCCGCGACAGTGGACAAGACCAGTTTGTCAATTTCTCCGCAGACATGATTAAACGATATTTTAATAGGGTCGGGGGCTAGGTCAAAGGCTTCAATGGCCAATTTTGGCCCTTGAAAACCACTGTCGATGAAATGTTGCGCATAAGACTTGGGTTGCCAGTCTGCCGCATCCTCGACCATGTCTGGCATGTCGGGGATCATCTCCAAAAGCATAACAACTTCATTGTAATGATTGAGGTAGTCAGTGGCTAGAAAGCTGTCAGGGTTGATGTTAGCGGGTGCCAGTTTGGGCTGTAAGGCAGTCTGTTCCGCTGTGTACTCTATATGCATTAAAGAAGGCCCTGTTGTATCACAAATAATAATTTATCGGTGTTTTTATCAACTTAAACGATATTTTCCCCAACTTATATGTAATTCATATTAGAAAAGTAAATAGCCGTATTTCACCTTCTAATAAAATAGTTAACAACTATTAAATAAGGGGCCACAGAGGGCCCCTTATAAATAACATAGCGATGTTTTGGCTTACGAGCTGTAATACATGTCAAACTCTATCGGATGTGGTGCCAAGTTCAGGCGGTCAACATCTTCTGACTTAAGCTCAATGTAAGCATCGATCTGATCATTAGAGAACACATCGCCTTGTAGAAGGAATTCACGATCTTTATCCAAAGCAGCAAGCGCTTCTTGTAGTGAACCTGCAACAGTTGGCACACCAGCAAGCTCTTCAGGTGGCAAAGCGTATAGATCTTTGTCCATTGCTTCACCCGGGTGAATTTTGTTTTTAATACCGTCAAGGCCAGCCATCAACATTGCAGAGAATGCAAAGTATGGATTGGCAACAGCATCAGGGAAACGCATTTCAACACGCTTGCCTTTAGGGCTTGTTGCATATGGAATGCGGCAAGAAGCAGAACGATTGCGAGCAGAGTAAGCAAGCAGTACAGGCGCTTCAAAACCAGGAACAAGACGCTTATAGCTGTTTGTTGATGGGTTTGTGAAAGCGTTGATCGCTTTGGCGTGTTTGATGATACCACCGATGTAATATAGGGCAGTTTCAGAAAGGTCTGCATAGCTACCGCCAGCAAACGTTGGTTCGCCGTCTTTCCAGATAGACTGGTGCACGTGCATGCCTGAGCCGTTATCTTCAGCAACAGGTTTTGGCATGAAAGTCGCTGTTTTACCGTACGTGTGTGCCACTTGATGCACAGCATATTTATAAATCTGTACGTTATCGGCCGTGTCTACGAGAGTAGAGTAAAGCATGCCAAGCTCGTGCTGGGAAGCAGCCACTTCATGGTGGTGCTTATCCATTGCGAGGCCCATTTC
>JAESQS010000176.1 GCA_016765035.1 Kordiimonadaceae bacterium
AATTGCGCACGCCGTTGAATGCCATCATCGGTTTTGCACAAGCCTTTGAGCAGCAGACGTTTGGGTCGCTTGAAAACCGCTATATTGGCTATGCAGAAGATATTCGCAAATCCGGGGAACACTTGCTTGGGTTAATCAATGATATCCTTGATGTGGCTGTGATCGAAAGCGGCGGATTGTCATTGCAAGTCGATGAAATATCGCTAGAGCAGACATTGAATAAAGCAGTACACATGAATGCAGATGCTGCGTGTAAAAAGAGCATCAATATTGATGCGCTCTCGTTTGAAATTAGCCACCATGTCAGGGCGGATGACCGCAGATTGACACAGGTTTTAGTGAATCTATTGTCAAATGCTGTGAAGTTCACACCCGAAGGTGGTTCCATTGGGGCGGAAGTTGAAAAACACGACGCTGATGGGATGATTGCTGTGACAATTTGGGATACAGGCATAGGTATTTCCGAAGAAAATATTACAAATGTGTTTGATAAGTTCCAGCAGGTTACAGAGCATATTTACTCCCGCTCGCAAGAGGGCACAGGCCTTGGCCTACATATCTCTCGGGAACTTGCCCGCAAAATGGGCGGTGATATCACTGTCGTTAGTGAAGAAAATAAAGGCAGCAGATTTACTGTCACGGTGCCCATCGCAGACGGCGCACCCCTAGACGATAACTTTATCTAATATCAATATAAGACGATCCCATAAGGGACGGGACTATGGGCCTTTGCGCGTGTGTGCAAAGGCCCATTTTTATGCCTTTATTAAGGAGGATAGGCCTAAACCTAATACGCTCTAATAGGCGAATTGCTCTGTGAATATACGCTCAGCAAGGGTGTGTTCAGCATCAAACAACAAATTAATGTTAACGCTGCGGTCTTCTTCAATCACAACTTTGCGCACATCACGCACCTCATGCATGTCTGCGGTGGCAGAGACAGGGCGTTTGTTGGGATTATTGATTGTTAATTCCACGGTTACGTGCCTGGGTAGCAGCGCGCCTTTCCAGCGTCGGGGCCTAAAAGGTGATAGCGGCGTCAACGCAAGCAATTCAGCGCCAAGCGGGATGATAGGGCCGTGGGCAGACAGGTTATACGCGGTGCTGCCCGCAGGCGTGGCAACAAGCAAGCCATCACCCACTTGCTCCGTCATATAAATTTTGCCGTCAATGGCAATTTTAATGCTGGATGCTTGGCGGGTTTCCCGTAGCAGGGAGATTTCATTGATTGCCAGATGCTCGACTATTTCACCGTCGCAGCGCGTAACACGCATTTTTAGAGGGTGCAGAGCAAAATGATCTGCTTTCTTGATGCGTTCCATAAGGTCATCATCCGAGAATTCATTCATCAGAAAGCCGACAGTGCCCTTATTCATACCAAAAATTGGCTTTTCCAGATTCATATAGGCGTGCAGGGTTTGCAGCATAAAACCATCGCCGCCCAGCGCAACAATGATGTCAGCATCACGCACGCTAACCGCTCGGTAGCGGCTTTTCAGTGTTTTGGCTGCTTTACCAGCATCACCAAATTCGCTTGCAATAATCGCTATTTTCATCGTCGTTTGTCTCCCTGAGCGGGGCAGTATAGTGAAAAGCCCCGCAATGCGACACTATATTTAAGGTGCTTTTAAGTAAGTGCAAATAAACAAAGTGGTTTTGGTATATTTTTAGCCGCCTGTCTGGCTCATCGGGCGGGAGATTTTCCCCTGCATTTTCCCATCTATCATGGCAAAATCATGTCTTTTGGGTTTTTCACCCAGCGCCTTATCGATACAGGCATTCAGGCTTTCAGTTGGGGTGTCGCTTCGTAAGGCTGTTCGTAAATCCACATGGTTATCTTGCCCAAGACACATATAAATGCGCCCAGTGCAGGTTACGCGCATACGGTTGCAGCCATCGCAAAAGTTATTGGTGAGCGGGGTGATAAGCCCAAGCTTGTTTGTGCCACCATTCACGGTGAAATAACGGGCAGGGCCACCAGTGCGGTATGCGCTGGGCGTTAAGGTAAACTGTTGGTCCAACTGGTCCTTCACGACGGAAAGGGGCATATAGGTATCTTCACGGGCATCAGACACGGTGCCAAGCGGCATTGTCTCAATGAGCGTCAGGTCCAAGCCTTTGTTTTGCGTCCATTGAAGCAGAGAAGCTATTTCAGCATCATTGATGCCCTTTACCGCGACCGTATTGATTTTAACGGCAAGACCAGCGCTTAGGGCAGCCTCTATGCCATCAAGCACGACGCTAAGCTGGTCTCGGCGGGTGATCTTCTTGAAAAGAACCGGGTCCAGAGTGTCGAGTGAAATATTGATCCTGCGCACACCAGCATCATACAGGGGCTTTGCCATCTGGCGTAGCTGCGTGCCGTTAGTGGTTAGTGTCAGTTCGTCTAGGTTTCCGGCAGAAATTTCTGCGCCAAGATGCTCAAAAAGCCAAATAATGTTTTTGCGAACAAGGGGTTCACCGCCGCTAAGCCGTATGCGGCGCACGCCCCGTTCCATAAAAATGCGGCTAAGGCTCAGCATTTCCTCAAGGCTTAAGACTTCGGATTTAGGCAAAAAAGACATGTTCTCTGCCATGCAATATGTGCAGCGCAAGTCACACCTATCGGTTACGGATAGCCGTAAATACGTAATTTTGCGCCCGAAGGTATCTTGCAAAATCTTTTGCTTGGGGGTGATATGTTGAGTGTCTGGCATGGTCAATATGTTGGCTTTTTGGGGACGACAGTCAACCCCTGTGCCACTACAAATTTTCTAGGCTGATAGTTTAGCGCAGATACTGTTTATTTGGGAATAGGCTAACATGGCGTTTTTGAGAAATGGGTGGGACTGAATGAAACCTTAGTAAGCTAGCCAATATCATCAATAAGGCTGCCCAGTGTTTCATCAACTTCCTTAAAAACCTTTGCATTGGCTTCGAAAGCGCGCTGCTCCCCTCTCAGGTCAGCAAACTGTTGAATAAGATTACCGTAACCGGGATGGTCGCTTGGTGGCGCACTTGCGGGATCTGTGGTTGAGGCAACAGTGTTTGCAGAAGGGCCATTTTCGCTATCGAGGGTAAAGGAGGCAGCCTCGCTGGTTGTTTTTAATATGTCTTTAGCAATGTCAGTCGCCCGGCGTTCTGCTTGCAGAAGCCCCTGTGTAGCGGTATCCAGTGCTTTGATCATTTATTTCTGCCTCTTATACTCTGATGGCACTATATGGCCTTTCCCGTAAAAAACACGTAAAAGATTACATACAATTTTAGATAATGCCTTTTTTGACGTTCAGAGCGTATCTAGTTTACTATGCATCACCGGCCCACTACACCACAATGTATCATAGTTGGGTGGTTGGCCAGAGAGTAAGCGGGGCGTGGGCCGGTGATGCATAGCCATGAGAGGCAACCTCGGAGAAGAAATGCAGTTAGATATAGTGATAGATGTTGTATGCCCGTGGTGTTACGTGGGCAAAAAGCAGTTGGATGAAGCGCTTTTACTGCGCCCAGATAGTATCACGGCAAAGCGCTACAGGCCCTATCAGCTTGCGCCAGAAACGCCACTGGAAGGTGTGTCTCGCAAAGAATATTACCGCAAGAAATTTGGCGAGGGCAGCCCGCAGTTGGCTGCTATGAGGGAACATCTTCTTTCACGTGCTGATGCGCTGGGCATTTCTTTTGATTTTGATAGCGATTGTACTATTGCCAATACGCTTGATGCGCACAGAGTAATCCGCTGGGCTTTTAGTGCAGGTGTACAAGACGCTGTGGTCGACGACCTCATGAAACGGTATTTTGAAGAGTGCGCTTTCCTTGGGGACTTAACCCTGCTGTCTGATGTCGCAGGAAAGGCAGGCATGGACAAGGTACTGGTTGCGGAGCTGTTAGCGAGCGACAAAGATAAAGCTGCTGTCCAGCAAGAGGTGCAGGACGCGCAGAAAATGGGTGTGCAAGGGGTGCCCATGTTTATTTTCAACGAGAAAGCTGGTGTTTCTGGCGCGCAAGAGGCCGATGTGCTTGTTGGGGTTATAGACAAAATAGTTGCTGAAAACGCCAGTTTATAGGATAGGCGGACCAGTTTATAGGCTAGAAGGAATAGGCTCTAAACCCGAACGGCAAAGACGGCCCTTGGGCCACCTTTGCCGTCGTTGGCTTTTTGGTATTTGCAAGGGCAGTGCAAAAAGCCAGAGGTCCCGACCACGGGGGGGAACGCAGTGGCCGGGAAGGGAATTAGAATTTCACTAAAAGACCCGCTTTGCCTTGTATTTGGTTTTCGTCTTCACCGTAGCGTGTGTAATCTAGGCCAAACCGCAGCGAGACATTTGTGTTGATGGCCCGCTCATAGCCGCCACCAATGCGCCAACCCTCTTCGGTGTATCTGTTGCCATCTTCCCCTGTTTCATGAACTCTGGCACGGACATAGCCTAGCTTGGTATACAGCAAGTTTGCCTTGTCTTGCCCAAAGGCAGTACCCAGCATGAAGGACCCGCTATATTCGGTGCCAATATGCCTGCCAAGGGTTTCGTCTGTATAGCCATTATCGCCAAAGGTGCCTTCAAAGCCGTACACCAAGTCGCTGCCTGTTTGCACACGGTAGCCAAGCAGTCCGCCATAATAAAGGCTTCGGTCGCGCCCTGTATCTCCCCGAAGCTTGGTCCAGTCCACGCCAGCTTCTATGCCGCCGTATAGGCCATCGAATTTCGCGTCATTACCCGCTAGAACGGCAGGCGTTGCAGTCGCTGCGAGAAGGGCTGCTGCCATCATTGAATTTTTCAGTGTCATTGGTTTCCTCCAAATCGGATTTTCTGTCGTGTTTCATAGCTAAACCAGCAAGGTTTTTGCTTGTTGGAAACCGTAATTTGGAGGGGAACTAAGGCTTAAAAAGGGGTGCTACGTGGCAGTAAAAAGAAAATTTAAGGCGCATTGTGGCCATGGAATGAACAGCAGTTCATCTTCAGTATATGTGTCTATATGGAAAAGGGGGCGCGATGCCCCCTAAAGCCTATGCCGCAGTCTATGCCGCGTCTATGCCGGCAGCCTATGTCGCAGCCTCTGTTGCTATTTTTGCAAGCTTTTTAGCCATGGAAGCAACAGACTTTAAGCGCAGGCTAACCTTGTCCATACGGGCGTAATAAACCAGCTTATGATCAGGGCGCACCTTGGCTGTTTTTCCTGATGCTGAAATAAAGTCAATCAGGCCAGCAGGATTGGCAAACTTGTTTTCGCGGAAGCTAATCACAATGCCTTTTGGTCCGGCTTCCAGCTTTTCAATGCCTGCCCGTTTGGCATGGCCTTTAATAATCATGACGGCAGCCAATTGTTTCACTTCGGACGGCAACTTACCAAATCTGTCAATAAGTTCCGCTCAGAAAGCATCCACATCTTCGCGGGTATCAAGGTCAGCAAGGCGGCGATAAAGGGCCATGCGCTGGGTTAGGTCTTTCACATATTTTTCTGGAATCATAACCGTTGCGCCAACGTTAATTACTGGCGACCAGTCTCTTTCCTCAAACATGTCTTCGCTGCCACCCGCGCGTGCTTCGGCAACGGCTTCTTCCAGCATTTTCTGGTATAGTTCTACACCCACTTCGCGGACTTGGCCTGACTGTTGGTCCCCCAGCAAGTTACCTGCGCCGCGAATATCCATATCGTGGCTGGCAATGGTGAAGCCCGCTCCCAGTGTATCCAGTGTGGACAGCACTTGCAGGCGTTTGTCTGCGCCTTCTGTAAGGCGGCGGCCCGGTGGTGTCGTCAGGTAGGCATAAGCCCGTATTTTGGAGCGCCCAACCCGCCCGCGTAACTGGTAAAGCTGCGCTAGGCCAAACATTTCTGCCCTGTGCAAAATCATTGTATTCGCCGTTGGGATGTCGATGCCAGATTCTATAATCGTGGTAGACAGCAGTACGTCATATTGCCCTTCATAGAAGGCAGTCATCACATCTTCAATGGTTGAGGGGGCCATTTGGCCGTGCGCTAGAATGAACTTCACTTCCGGTACATAGTCCCGCAGGAATTGCGCTGCTTCTTCAAGGTCTGAGATGCGCGGGCATACATAAAAGCTCTGCCCGCCCCGGTAATGCTCGCGCAGCAGTGCTTCACGGATAACAACTTGGTCAAAGGGCAGCACAAAGGTGCGCACGGCCAGCCTGTCTACAGGCGGTGTAGCAATAATGGAAAGGTCACGGATGCCAGACATAGCCATTTGCAGCGTGCGCGGTATGGGAGTGGCCGTTAGCGTTAGCACATGCACATTGGCTTTCAGCTCTTTCAGCTTCTCCTTGTGTGCAACACCAAAGCGCTGTTCTTCATCAATGATTAAAAGGCCAAGGTCTTTAAATTCAATGCCTTTGGCGAGCATGGCATGGGTGCCGACCACAATATCAATGGTGCCCTTTGTCATTTCGTCTTTGGTTGCTTTTGAATTTTTATGGCTGACAAGGCGGGATAACTGGCCAATGCGCACGGGTAAGTCTTTGAAACGGTCTACAAAATTCAAATAATGCTGGCGCACGAGAAGCGTAGTTGGTGCAACAATAGCGACTTGATACCCTGCCATAACAGCCAGAAAAGTAGCCCTTAAGGCAACTTCGGTTTTGCCAAAGCCAACGTCGCCACAAATAAGCCTGTCCATAGGGCGGCCTGAGGCGAGGTCAGAGGCGACATCGCCAATAGCACGTAACTGGTCGTCTGTTTCAGTGTAGGGAAAACTGGCGCAAAATTCTTCATACAGGCCCTCTGGCTGCGTAACACGGTGGCCTTCGCGCATCTCCCGTTGGGCTGCAAGCTTGATCAGTTGATCCGCCATAATGCGGATGCGCTCTTTCATTTTGGATTTGCGCGCCTGCCATGCAACACCGCCAAGCTTGTCTAATTGTGCCTTGCTGTCTTCACTGCCGTAACGAGATAAGACTTCGATGTTTTCAACTGGCACAAAAAGCCGGTCATCGCCCAAATAGGTGATTAACAAACAATCATGCGGCGCACCGCCTGCCGTCACGGTTTCCAGCCCCGCAAAGCGGCCAATACCGTGGCTTGCGTGGACGACCAAGTCACCAGCACTTAGGCCAGATGCTTCCGTAAGGAAATTATCTGCCTTTTTATTGCGGCGGGATTTGCGGACAAGCCTGTCACCCAAGACATCTTGCTCGGAAATAACGGCTAAATCATCTGTTTCAAACCCACTTTCAAGTGGCAGTACAGTGACAGCAATAGCGGATTTATTAGCCGTGCGAATGTCTGCCCAGCTGCTAGCCATGCCAACAGGTGTAAGCTCGTGGTCTTCAAGCACGCCTTTCATGCGGTCTGCAGCGCCTTCAGAATAGCTGGCAAAAACCACCCGTTTTCCTGTTTTTCTAAGGGCTAAGACATGGTCGCGCACAGCATCATAAACATTGATGTTTTTATCGTTGCGTTCAGGGCCAAAATTGCGGCCTTGTTTGGCAGAAAAACTCAGCACGTCAAGGGCTGCGGGTTCTTCAAACGGGGAAAAACGCCGAGCATCCAAGTCCCCAAGGGCATCTTTCCATTCTGTATCTGTCAAATAGAGGCTAACAGTAGGCACGGGTTTATAGGGGGGCGTTGTGCTGCCTTTTGTCGCTTTGGCTATTTCCCACGCGCTGTCACGAGATTTATAATAATCATCCAGTGCCTTAAAGCGCTCTCCTGCGGCTTCATCTGCTTGATGGTCAAGCGAAAGCAGGGGCTTTTCAACATAATCAAACACGGTTGCCATGCCATTATGAAAGAAGGGCAACCAATGTTCAGCGCCCTGATATTTGCGGCCTTCACTCACAGCTTCATACAGCAAGTCATCGCTACGTGCCGGGCCAAAGGTTGCTACATAATTCCGGCGGAAGCGCGTAATGGCCTCTTCAGACAAAGAAAATTCACTGGCAGGCTTCAAGTGCAATTGCTTTGTGGTGCCTGTGGTGCGCTGGTCTAAGGGGTCAAAACGCCGGATAGTGTCTAGTTCGTCACCAAAGAAATCAAGCCGTACGGGTTCTGTTTGCCCCGGAGGGAAAATATCAATCAAACCACCCCGGACGGCGAATTCGCCCGGCTCCATCACTTGCCCAGACCGTGTGTAGCCGTTTGATGCTAGAAAATCTAACAAGGCAGAGGTGTCGACTGCGTCGCCCGGTTCAGCATGGAAGGTGGCCCCTTTGATGGCTGAAATAGGTGCTACACGTTGAAGGGCGGCATTCACTGTCGTTAAAATCAGCAGCGGGGCTTTTAGGTTTCTATGCGTTAGGCGTGATAAGGCCGACATACGCCGCGCCACAATGTCTCGCTGTGGGCTAACCCGGTCGTAGGGCAAACAGTCCCATGCGGGGATGGATATAATCTCTAGCTGCGGCGCAAAAAACTGGATGGCGCTTTCTAAGGCGGCAAGGCGCGCATCATCCCGTGCAATATGCAGGGCAGGGCGTTTTCCGTCTGCGTAAGCGCGCTTACTACTGGCGGCGAGTAGCATCGCATCAAAGCCTGAGGGCACACCGCTTGCGAGCAAGGGCACTTCTTCATTCACAAAATGCTGTATTGTTTGCTCAAAAGACATAGGGGCTCTGGCTCTACTTACTTTGCTTTTAATGTCATGAAATCGAGCTTTTGCAAGCGGGTCATCATCTGGCCCTCAAATCGCTCTGGCACACCTTCGCCACTGGTTATCCATTCAAGAATTTCATGGTCTTGTTCTTCAAACAGGGCTTCAAACCATGTGCAATCCTCATGGGAGAATTGAGCGGCATTGGCGTCAACAAAATTACCGAAGATTAAATCCAGTTCTTTGATGCCCCGGTGCCATGCCCGAAAAAGCAAACGCCTGCGGCGGTTCTCTAAGTCAATTTCTTTATGCGGGTTATAGCTTAGGTCTGTCATGATCTTTTCCATTGAAGTCTGTAACTATCTCCGTACCTCCATCCCACCACCCACTGGATCATACTTGCTGGGTGGTCGGGTGGAGGCGCGGAAATGGCATAGCAACCAGAAAGAAATTAACTACTTCTTTTCGGGCGGCACACCATAGGCTATGGTCCTCATTCGTTAAAGGGAAACTTTCCATTTTGTGGGGATTTTGGGGTTATGCGCCCAGAATTACTTTTTGAATATATTGCCGACATTGAGCGTTTGCCCGGTATTGGGAAACGTAATAAAATCGCTATTGAGCGGTTGGCTGGTGGTCGCACTAGAGATATCTTGTTTCATCTACCCTCAGGGTTGGTGGATAGGCGGTATCGTCCCAAAATTGCAGATGCCACGCCGGGCTCAATCGTTACGCTAGAAGTCACCGTGCAGGAGCATAAGCCCCCTCACAACAAGCGCGCCCCTTATAAAGTAGTGTGCCATGATGATACGGCAGAGCTTGTACTGGTGTTTTTTAACCCGCGCAAAGACTGGTTGTTGAAGCAGTTGCCAGAGGGCGAAAGGCGCATCATCTGTGGCAAGCTTGAGCACTATAATGATACAGCGCAAATAACGCATCCAGATTATATGGCTGACCCGGAGAAGCCAGAGGATATGCCGCTGCTGGAAACAGTGTACCCGCTAACCGCGGGGCTTTCAGGCAAAGTCCTGCGTAAAGCAGTTGCGGCTGCACTGGACACTGTGCCTGCACTGCCGGAATGGCACGATAAAAGCCTTATGAAACGGGACGGTTGGCCTGATTTTTTGACGGCTCTTAAAACCCAACATCAGCCAGAGGGCGCTGAGGATTTAGCGCCGCAAAGCCTCGCGCGCCGCCGCCTTGCTGCTGATGAATTGCTCGCAACACAGCTAGCACTTGCCATTGTGCGGGAACGCACTCGCCGGAAACGGGGACGGCAATTGAAGGGAAGTGGCCATATTCGCGCCAAACTGCTTGAGGTGATCCCGTACCAGTTAACCGGCGACCAACAAACAGCGCTGGGTGAAATACTCAGCGATTTAGAGAATGAACGCGCCATGTTGCGTTTGATGCAAGGCGATGTTGGCAGTGGTAAAACCGTGGTTGCCCTGCTTGCCATGGCTGCGGCGGTGGAGGCCGGGGTACAATCAGCGTTGCTTGCGCCCACTGAAATTCTCGCGAACCAACATTTAGCCACTATTAAACCATTGGCAGAGGCTGCCGGCATGAAAGTCGCCCTGCTAACGGGGCGCAGCAAAGGCAAGGCGCGTGCGGCGTTGCTTGCAGAGTTGGCCGCTGGTGAAATTGATATACTCATGGGTACTCATGCGCTTATTCAAGACGATGTGGTTTTTAAAGACCTTGGCTTTGCCATCATTGACGAGCAGCACAGGTTTGGGGTGCAACAGCGGCTTGCCCTTGCTGGCAAGGCACAGCACGGCGTTGATGTGCTGGGCA
>JAESQS010000016.1 GCA_016765035.1 Kordiimonadaceae bacterium
CAAAAGGCTGGTCTCTTGGGCGGCTAGAAGCCATCATTCGGGCGATATTTAGGGCAGGGGCTTATGAGCTTTCTGCAAGGCCTGATGTGCCAACTGCGGTTATCATTAATGAATATCTTGATGTAGCCCACGCTTTTTATGATCGCACAGAAACTGCCTTTGTGAATGGTGTTTTGGATAAGTTGGCCAAATCTATCCGCTAAAAGACAGCAGGTTGAGGTGCAATGCCAGACGAATTTGACCTGATAGCAAAATATTTTGCGCCTTTAGCAGGCGACGAAGGGCTTGGCCTACAGGACGATGCAGCCTGTTTGCCCGCTAGGCCGGGCTTTGACATGATTGTCAGCAAAGATGTGTTGGTTGAAGGTACCCATTTCCTTAAGGGAACATCGGCCACAGGGTTGGCTCAAAAGGCCCTTGGTGTAAATATCTCTGACCTTGCTGCAAAAGGGGCTGTGCCTTCAGTCTATTTTGTAGGGCTGGTGTTACCGGCTGACTGTAGTGATGAATGGATACAGGCATTTGCAGAGGGATTGGCGCTTGGCCAAAAACGCTTTGGCTTATCGCTCGCCGGAGGTGACACGACCACATCAAACGCGGCGGAGGCTGCGCTTGTCATAAGCATCACAGTGGTGGGTTATGTGCCTCAAGGGCAAATGATACAGCGCGCAGGGGCCTCTGCTGGAGACGATATATATGTCACGGGGACTTTGGGCGATGCTGCCCTTGGCCTGTTGGGGCTTTTAGGGAAATTAGGCGACGACCCTTTTCTCACTGACAGGTATGACCTGCCGCGGCCCCGTGTTTCCGTGGGTGTAGCGCTGGGGGCAATAGCGTCAGCGGCGGCGGATGTATCAGACGGCCTGCTGGCGGACCTCGGCCATATTTGCACGGTTTCAGGTGTTGGCGCTACGGTTCAGCAAGGGTTACTGCCGCTGTCAGACGCGGCATCTGCGGCGCTTAAGACTGATGAAGCACTGCACAGCTATATCTATAGTGGTGGTGACGACTATGAGATTATTTTCACCGCCCCTACTGGAAAACATCAGGAAATACGGGACCTGAGCACTGAAGTATGTGTTCCAATTACGAAAATTGGAACAGTGGAAAAAACTAAAGGCATCAGACTGGTTGATACAGAGGGGAAAATAGTGCACACTAACCGCGTTGGTTACCAACATTTCAGGCAAGATAACACTAGGTAGAAATATGTCAGAAGCAGACGTTGATGAAGGTAGTTCAGGAACAAAACTTGTTGTTCTTGGAGGGTTACTGGGCGTTGCCATTGGGGGTGGTGCAGCGTGGTACTTTGCAGGGGGGGCACAACCTGCTGACCCCAATAGCCCGAAGGCAGTCGTAAGAGAAGCACCGAAAGAGCTTATCTCTGTGGCATTTGAACGGCTGGTAGTGCCGGTTTACGCCACAAGAAAAAATAGGCGGCGCTTGATGGGGAATTACCTTATCGATGCCAATATTCAGGTGGATGGGGAAACTCACCAAATTGCAGTGAAGCGCTCAGTGGCGCAAATTCAGCACGGATTTATTTCGGCTATCAGCAAATCTGAATTGATGAAAACGGAATCATCACGCGAGCTGGACACTGATAAATTGGCCAGAGTATTGAAAAAAAAGGCTAGCGAAATAATGGGGCCAGGCGTGATTGAAGATGTGACAATCACGGCTGCTATGCTTATGCCGCGCTAGATCGGATCTGTTTTTGTTAGAAACATATCCGCGCAAATATTTCCTTTAATTTTAATCATTGTTACAGAACGGCTCCACTTGGTGGGGCCGTTTCTTTTTGTGAGAGTCCCTTGCCAGCCTGCATTTTGCTTCTTAATGTGTTTTGTCGGGCAGGATTCTGTCTGGTTTTGTAGGGACAGGCGGATGTAGGGGAGTATCGCCGCCTGAGGATGGATGTAGGTAGTTTTCAACCATCCTGTGCTCATTGGTTAGGTTTTAAGGGGGAGGAAATCCCATGACAGTGTTGTACGCTGCCATTCTATGCGGCTTTATTGCCGTTTTGTACGGTATAGTAACGCGCAGGTCGATTTTATCGGCGAGCGCAGGTAACGAAAAAATGCAGGAAATTGCGCTGGCTATTCAGGAAGGCGCACAAGCATATCTCAATAGACAGTATCGGACCATTGCCATTGTTGGTGTGGTTGTAACAGTTGCACTTTTCTTTATGATTGGTGAACTTTCTGCTCTTGGTTTTGTCATTGGGGCCGTACTTTCGGGGCTTGCCGAATATATCGGTATGCTCATTTCTGTTAAGGCAAATGTACGCACAACAGAAGCAGCACGTACAGGGCTGCAAGCGGGTCTGACACTGGCTTTTAAAGCTGGCGCTGTAACAGGCATGTTGGTTGCTGGCTTGGCACTATTAGCTGTTGCGGGTTTCTATCAACTTCTAACAGGCCCTCTGGGCATTGAACCAACGGACCGCTTGGTGATTGATAGCCTTGTATCCCTAGGTTTTGGTGCATCGCTCATTTCAATTTTTGCTCGCCTTGGCGGCGGCATCTTTACTAAAGGTGCTGACGTTGGTGCAGACCTTGTAGGTAAACTTGAAGCAGGCATCCCTGAGGATGACCCACGCAACCCTGCCGTTATTGCAGATAATGTTGGTGACAATGTTGGTGACTGTGCAGGCATGGCCGCAGATTTGTTTGAAACCTATGTTGTAACCATTGGTGCAACAATGGTTCTGGCTGCGTTGTTTGTTGCAAATGGTGCTGCTGAAATTATGGAATTGCCGCTTATCATTGGTGGCTCTTGCATCCTGACATCGATCCTTGGAACCTATTTTGTGAAGCTTGGTAAAAGCAACAACATCATGGGTGCCCTTTATAAAGGTTTCCTTGTTACGGCGGTTACATCTGCGATTATTATGTGGTTCGCAATGGAGTGGGCCCTCGGTGGTGAGATGAACAAAGTCTTTACTGCTGGTGAGACAGCCTTCACAGGTCGCCTGTTGTATTATTGTGGTTTGGTTGGCCTTGTTGTTACAGGCATTATCATTTGGATCACTGAATATTATACTGGCACTGAATATCGCCCGGTTAAATCTATCGCGAAAGCGTCAGAAACTGGCCACGGCACTAATGTTATTCAGGGTTTGGCTATTTCGCTTGAATCTACTGCTCTGCCGACACTGGTCATTTGTGCGGGTATTATTGCTGCTTACAGCATGGCTGGTATTCTTGGCCTTGGCTTTGCCGCAACAGCAATGCTTGCCCTTGCAGGTATGGTTGTAGCACTTGATGCTTACGGCCCCGTTACAGACAATGCTGGTGGTATTGCTGAAATGGCTGGCCTTGATGGCGATGTACGCGAGCGGACAGATGCACTGGATGCTGTTGGTAACACCACGAAGGCTGTAACCAAAGGCTATGCCATTGGTTCTGCGGGTCTTGCGGCCTTAGTCTTGTTTGGGGCTTACACGGCTGATCTGGAGAAATTCTTCGGTCATTTAACTGTAGATTTCAGCCTTTCCAACCCATATGTGATTGTTGGCCTCTTCCTTGGCGCGATGCTGCCTTACTTGTTTGCATCTATGGGTATGACAGCCGTTGGCCGTGCTGGCGGACAGGTTGTTGAAGAGGTTCGGGCACAGTTTAAAGCCAACCTTGGCATTATGAAAGGCACAAGCAAGCCTGATTATGCTCGGTCTGTTGATCTGCTGACAAAAACAGCGATCAAGGAAATGATTGTACCAAGCCTATTGCCAATTATCAGCCCAATCGCAGTGTATTTTGTGATTAATGCTGTGGCTGGTCAGGCTGCTGCATTTGCGGCCCTTGGTGCCTTGCTTGTTGGCGTTATCGTCGGTGGTTTGTTTGTGGCTATTTCAATGACTGCCGGTGGCGGTGCTTGGGATAATGCCAAAAAATACATCGAAGATGGTAATCATGGCGGCAAAGGCTCTGAAGCGCATAAAGCTGCGGTAACAGGGGATACAGTGGGTGACCCTTATAAGGACACTGCTGGTCCAGCCATTAACCCAATGATTAAAATCACCAATATTGTGGCATTGTTGCTGTTAGCAATGCTTGCCCCCTAAAAGTTGGATGATAAAACAAAGAAAGCCCCGGTTTTGCCGGGGCTTTGCTTTTGGGGTCACTAAATAAACTTGTTTAGGTAAAGCATATCCGCCCTAGCCGTTAGGACCTGTACCGCCACCTTGGCTGCCAGCAGGTGATTGCCCAGAGAAACGGCCCACATTGCCAAAGATTTTCTGGAAGAAGCTCGTGTCACGGCCTCTTGTTGTTGTTTTGTCACCAACTGGGTCAATTTCTCTCATGTTTGATAGGTCGAAGTTATCCACGTTTGCGACAACGCCGCTATCGTTGAAAGAAACGGCAAGGACGCGGTGTTCTTTGGCATCTGGCCAGAAAACCGGGCGTACCCGCACCGTTGTTGACACGTAATACCATGTGCTATCTGAAAAAGTGGCTGTAATAGATGGTGAACCAAGTGTGGACTGCACTGACTGCCGGTTATCAACACCTGGCAAGATCGCATCGGCAAGGGCTTTATCAAAAATATAGCCTCTGACTGCACGGCCGTTACCACAGGCTGTTGTTGCCAGTCCGG
>JAESQS010000177.1 GCA_016765035.1 Kordiimonadaceae bacterium
GGCCGTGGGCGGAGATGCTTATAAATCGGATACTTTCTTAAATGTCAGGTGGAAGCTCGGCAACTGCCTCTTCTAGCTCAACGAACGAACACATCAGTGCTGATGGAATATTTCGTCGGCCAATTTCAATGGCTATTTGCGGTGCATTTCCTTGCAAGTGCGCCACAATAACAAATTTAATAAGCGGCATAAACCGGCCATCTTCTGTCAGTATCTGGTCAAGACGCCCTGCAATAGGAGCAACAACCAAGTAAGCAAGGAAAATACCGAGGAATGTTCCTACAAGCGCGCCGCCAATCATGCCACCAAGCACTTCAACAGGCTCAGCAATAGCACTCATGGTTTTAACAATACCAAGCACCGCCGCAACAATACCAATAGCCGGCAAGCCATCTGACATAGTTTGCAAAGCGTGCTGAGGCTCATGCTCTTCAGCGTGATGCTTGTCCAGATCAGCGTTCATCGCGTCTTCCATCTGGTTCGGATCATCAAAGTTCATGGTGAGCATACGAATATAATCGCAAATGAAATCAACAACATGATGGTCGCTGGCTACCCGCGGAAATTGCTGAAAAAGCTTACTTTCCTCGGGGTTTTCAATATGGGCCTCAATGGCCACAACGCCTTTGGTACGGATGGTTTTAATAATGAGGAACAATAGACATAGCAGATCTTTATAATCATCTGCCTTCCACTGCGTGCCTTTCAGCACTTTACCAAAACCTTTACCTGCACCCGCAAGTATACCACCTGAGTTACCACTGATGAAAGCGCCCATAGAGCCGCCTAAAATCATCATCAACTCGAAGGGAAGTGCTTTAAGGATTAGCGTAAATTTACCACCGGCAAGCGAGAAACCGCCAAACACCATGCCAAAGACAACAATCAGTCCAATAATAAAAGACATAAACTCTGAGCCCGATTAGTGATTTTGTCCTGCTATCTTACAGGTCTTACAGTTTCACGCAATAGCCTTAAAACATTGTTAAGTTCCAATGGGATGGAAGAATTCCAATTCTTACCAAAGGATACCTATGTGACGTATTTTTTACTCAGGGTAAAAACTTTTGTAATCAGCCCTGAAATTCGAGATAAGTTCCTCATAACTAGTGCCGAGCTTGGGGTCTGTGTATCTTTTCACAATCCGATCAAGCAGGCTGGGTAATTGATCGCTAATTCCAATGAGGTCCGCTTTTCCAATCAGCAATTCCACCATGGAATCGTGGCATCCAAGATATTCCAGTAGTAAAACCATTTTGATCAACTGCTCTTTAGTAGGCAACCAACCAGCCTCTTGTTCAAACTTTGGACAGCAAAAATCGCGGTAGTAATAAGCGTCACCCCACAGTATGGCTCCCTTTCGGGTTTGCGCTGGAAGGGTATACATAAAACGTCCAGGAAACACACTGCGCGTATAATTATAGGTTTCTAAGTTTAATAATGTGAAACCATTTCCTCTCATATACGTGTCAATATTTGCGAAGGTATTAGCATATTGATGTGCTGGGCCATGCAAACTTGCTTCAATTTTTGCACCAAGAAGCATCCCCTTAGTCATTAAATCCTTAGCGCCAAGAATTGCAGGAAAATCAAATCCGTCAGTGTCCGTTTTAAGAAAATCGACGGACTTCCCCGGCATTAAGTCAACCAATTCATCTATTTCTTTATGGACTTTAGTATAGCTAATTGGCGCCCCAGCATTATATTCATTTTGAATGAAATTTTCTTTGGACTCTCCAGCAACGGCGGCTGAACTACGGTAAAAAGGGTCTTCAGACGGCAAAGGCCGATCGCTGGCAGGGTATAGTTCATCCCATTGCTTATACACTGCAAAGGCGGAATAATAATTTATGCTCGGGTTTTCCTCTGCTTGATTCAGCCTATCAACTTCAGTTTCTAACGGCTCCACACCAAGAGCATTAAACTTTGGTTCAAACACTTTCCAACTATTATCAATACCGCCACTAGCCCCAATATCCATGAGATTTATAACAGGCATTTCCTGCCCTAGTATCTCACGAAAAAACTCCAATGTGACTAAATGCATAGGATTGTCCTTCAAATATTTTCAAATGTGAAATGGTAGTAGACATACACAAACAGTATTACTGAGTATTATTTTCAGCCTTGGTATTTTACCGAGCAACCATAGGGTTTGGTTGTAGGCATTTCCACCTGAGTGCCAGCCTTAACACTAGCCCAGGCCGCTAAAACATAATTCTGGGCACCCTCTAGGGATTCTAGCCTTGCTGAGGGTTTATCGTCAATCGCACCCATATATTGAACAAGACCTTCAGCCCCGATCAAGACCATCTGCGGTGTTGTCTTTGCGTGGTAAGCTCTTCCTATCGTGCCATCAGGGTCGAGTATGACATGGCTTGTATAGCTCCCTCGCCGTGCGGTAAGGGCATCAGCTTCTAAGGTGGTTACATGGCCCTGTAATCCGGGCGCAGAAGAAATAATTGAAATCCAAATCACGCCCTCTTGCGTTAACTTGCGCTGAAGGCGCTGCATATTGCCACTGCTGTAATGTTTTTTTACATACGGACAGTCGTGATTGGTCCATTCAAGCACCACAGGCTTTCCCTGTAATTCAGACAACGTTATGGTTACACCCTGTGTTGTATAGGCCATAAAGTCAGGGGCAACCTTCCCGGGCACTGGCGCACCATGCGCTTGAAAATTAATACTAAGCACACTGACAACAAGGAGGCACAGTGAAGTTAAAAGTCTATTATAGGTCATCTTTATCCAAACCATTCTTTGGGATCTGCTACCGCAATAAATAGGTTTTGACTGTTTCTTCCGTCAAAATTTCTGGCAAAACCAGCGCTGTCTTTTGTCCCTCTGGGAAAAATAAATACAGTGGCACGCCTGCCCGCCCGTATTTAGCCAGCACCGCCGCTATTTCAGCGTTTCTGTTTGTCCAATCCCCTTTAAGGACTGTGATTGCTTTTTCAGCGATCAGGTTTTGAACTCCATCCGTATGCAGGGCCACACGTTCATTCACTTTACATGTGATGCACCATTCCGCGGAAAAATACACAAATACAGGCTTGCCCTCAGACAAGAGCCCTTTTAAGCGCGCGCCTGAATAGGCCTGCTCATCCTCTCTAGCAACTCTTTGACTGTATCTTGTGTAACCGACACATTAACGACCACTATCAAAGAGGCGACAAGAGCGGCAAGAGCTACTAAACGGCCTCCTTTATGGCTGGTTTGTGACCAAAGCCACAACCCAAAACTCAACAGGATGATACCTGCCAGTAGGAAAAATGTTGCCTGACTGCCCGCCTGAATATCATAGACATAAATAAGCCACGCTGCGGTTAGCAACATGGGGAAAGCCAGCCCTTGCTTGACTTTTTCCATCCATGCACCCGGGCGCGGCATCATTTTGGCTAGCCGGTCGCTGTAAGACAGCGCCAAAAACGGTAGGGCCAACCCAAATGCTAGTAACGAGAAAACAAGAATGATAACCGGTAATGATTGGGTGATAGCAAAACCAATTGCAGGGGCCATGAGCGGCGCAGTGCACGGCGTTGCAACAAGCGTTGCCAGCACACCTTTAAAGAAAGAGCCTGCATAGCCTTCTTTCATTGCGAGCGATTGCCCTGCCCCCTGAAAAGAAAATTCGAGGTGAAACATGCCTGCAAGAGATAGCGAAACAATCACCATCAAGATTGCAAGCAACCCAACAAATAAGGGTTCCTGTAGTTGAAAACCCCAGCCAACGGCCTCGCCGCTGGCGCGCAAAGCAACCAAAACGCCCACA
>JAESQS010000178.1 GCA_016765035.1 Kordiimonadaceae bacterium
TGGCCTTCACTAAAGTCATAGCCTGCTTGACGGATGTTTTTACCAACAGTTGGGGCATCATCAGTGAAAATACCATGCTCAGCAGGGCCCGTGTTTTCCTGAATAACCACTTGGTCAGCACCATTAGGTAAGGCGGCACCTGTGAAAATACGTACTGTTTCGCCAGCACCGACTGTACCAGAAAAGGGTGTGCCAGCCGCACTTTCGCCCACAAGTTTGAGTGTCGTTTCTGTTCCAGTGCCAGATAAATCTATGCTGCGAACAGCATAGCCATCCATGGCAGACATATGGCAACCCGGTTGGGAACGTCTGGCTTTAATTGGGCCAGCGAGCACCCGGCCACTTGCTTTGGCTACAGATAGGCTTTCGGTTTGCATAATGCCTGCATTGGCGACAATGGATTCAAATGCTTTTTCAACTGATATCATAGGGATGGAGCCTCATAGCGGCCAGATTTACCGCCCTCTTTCAAAAGAAGGCGTGTGGTACCAATGGTTATGGCTTTATCAACCGCTTTTGCCATATCATACAGCGTTAGCGCGGCAACAGACACCGCCGTAAGCGCTTCCATTTCAACGCCTGTTTGCCCGCCAACCTTCACTGTGGCTTCAATGCGTATTTGCTCTGTGCCCACGGCATCCAGCTTTATTTTCACGCTGGTAATTGCAAGGGGGTGGCACAGGGGAATTAAATCACTAGTTTTTTTGGCAGCCATAATGCCTGCCAGCCGGGCAGCGGCCAACACATCGCCTTTTGGTAGCCCATCAGACAGAATAAGCGCCAAAGTTTCTGGCTGCATGGTGACAAAAGTTTCCGCAACGGCAACGCGTTCAGTGACTTTCTTATCCCCAACATCAACCATATGGGCGGCACCGTGATCGTCGATATGGGTCAGTTTTGACATCAGTCCGCTTTCTGTAAATTGCGTACGGCAACTTCAACATCTGCTTGGCGCATGAATGTTTCACCGATTAGGAAACATCCTGCACCCACGCTTTCGCATGTTTCTAAATCTGCCATGGTCCGTAAGCCAGATTCCGCAACAGAAAGGCGATCTTTAGGCATAAGGGGTACAAGGGACAAGGTGTTTTCCAAGGAAACCTCCATGGTTTTGAGGTTTCTGTTATTCACACCAATCAGTTTAGACTTTAGCTTTAAGGCGCGCTCAAGCTCGGTTTTATCATGAATTTCAATCAGCACATCCATGCCCAACTGATGGGCAAGGCTTTCCATTTCCATCGCTTGGCTGTCCTCTAGGGCAGCCATTATCAACAGAATACAATCTGCACCCAACGCGCGGGCTTCCACAATTTGGTATGGGTCGACCATAAAGTCTTTTCTGAGGGCTGGGAGGCTAACGGCGGCTCGCGCTGCTTTTAAATAGTCATCATGCCCTTGGAAGTAGGGTTCATCTGTTAAGACAGAAAGACACGCAGCCCCGCCACGCGCATATGCTGCCGCCAGTGTTTTTGGGTCAAAGTCATTAGGGCGGATAAGGCCTTTTGACGGGCTGGCTTTTTTAATTTCACAAATAAAGCCAAACTGGTTTGCAGCACGTTTTGCTTCAAGCGCCTGAATGAAACCACGGGGAGTAGAAGCCTCTTTGGCTAAGCTTTCTTGCTCTGACAAGGATATGCGGGCTTTCACGGCGGCAACATGGTCCCGCTTTCGGTCGCATATTTCTGTAAGAATATCAGCCATTACTTAGTTTCCGCTTTATAGTCATTGGTAAAATTAACCCATTTTTGTAGCGTATTTTTGGCGTGGCCTTCATCTATAAGCCGTGCCGCCAGCGCAATGCCATCCTGTATAGTGTCTGCTTTACCGCCTATCATAAGCCCTGCGCCGGCATTGGCCAAAACGATGTCCCTAAATGGGCCTTTTTGGCCGTCAAACATTTGGGTAATAGCATTGGCATTATACTGGGCATCGCCACCTAATAGGTCTTCAAGAGGGGTGACAGGCAAGCCAAGGTCTGCGGGGGAAATTTCATACTCTGTAATTTCGCCGTTTTTAAGCTCTGCGACATAGGTGGGGCCGCTTAACGTAATTTCATCCATCCCGTCACTGCCATGCACAACCATCACATGGATGCTGCCAAGTTCCTTCAGAACATTTGCAATTGGCAGAACCCACTTTCGGTCGAAAACCCCCAGTAACTGGCGCTTTGCCTGTGCTGGGCTTGATAGCGGACCAAGCAGGTTGAAAATTGTTTTGAATTTCAGGGAGCTGCGAACCGGGGCAACATGCCGCATGGCTTTGTGGTGAGCCCGGGCAGAAAGAAAGGTAAAACCAGTTTCGTAAAGCGCTTTTTGCACATGATCAAAGCTAATGTCCAAATTTGCACCGAGCGCTTCCAGCACATCAGCCGCACCAGATTTGGAGCTTGCAGCGCGGTTACCGTGTTTGGCAACTTGAACGCCAGCGGCGCTTGCAATGAATGCGGCAGCCGTTGAAACATTATAGGTATCAAGCCCAGAGCCCCCTGTGCCAACGATATCAAGCGCAGTGTCAGGCGCTTCAATCATATCAGCGCGGGCGCGCATGGCTTTTGCACCGCCCAGAATTTCTGGTACGGTTTCACCGCGCACACTAAGCGCCGTTAAAAAACTGGCTGTTTGGGCTGCGTCTGCTTGGCCTTGCATTAAAATATCAAAGGCCGTTTCTGCCTCTTCTAAAGTCAGAAATTCGCCGATTGATAATTTGGCAATAATGGCAGCAAAATCAAGCATCTTCTAAGGCCTCTTGCTTGCAAATATCGAGGAAGTTTTCGAGCAGCTTGTGGCCGTGGTCTGATGCAATACTTTCAGGGTGGAACTGAACACCGTGCAAGGCATATTCATTATGCTTGATACCCATCAGCAAGCCATCGTCAGCCTCAGCGGTGATCGTGAAACAGTCGGGTAAGCTTTCTTTCTCGACTGTTAAAGAATGGTAGCGCGCTGCTTGGTAGGGGCTTGGTATGTCTGCAAATACGCCCGTCGCTGTATGGTTCATCATACTGGTTTTGCCGTGCATTACCTTGGGGGCGCGCACAACTTTTCCGCCAAAAGCCTGCCCAATAGACTGGTGGCCAAGGCAAACACCAAGCAACGGAATTTTGCCTGCAACTGCTTTGACCAGCTCAAGGCAAATGCCAGCTTCATCAGGTGTGCAGGGGCCGGGACTAATGACAATACCCATAGGTTTTTTTGCCAGCACATCCGCCACTGTTATTTGGTCATTTCTCCAAACTTCGACATTTGCGCCAAGTTCGACAAGATAATGATACAAATTGTATGTAAAGCTATCGTAGTTATCTATGAGGATATACATTGTGTAAGCCCGTTGATTCATGGGTAAGACTGGACAATGCTTTTTTCCGCCGAATTGTCAATGGCGGACTGGTTTTAACGCCGAAAAATCGAAAGTTTGATGTGAGTTTGTTGAATAAATTGGCTGAAAAATCAGTGGTTTTATGCGAACGCCTGATCAAAAGGGCAAAAGCTGTAGATTATAAGCGCCTTGCGCTGGGGCTATACGGAGCAGTCATTGCGCTTGTCTTGCTGTCTATGGTGTATTTACTGAATACAGACAGTCCTGAGCCATACGAGCGCTATGATGAACTGCACATCCAAGTTCAGCCCAGCCAAGGTCAGCACCTCCAAGCCCAGCCCAGCCAAATTCAGCCAACCCAAATTCAAGTAGAAGGCATAGAAGGCATTATTGCAGCCGTTGAAGGACAGGCATCTGTGGCGATTGAGAATATCGACGAGATTTTGCCCATAGAGCCTGACATCCCTGTTTGGCAACAACATGCAGCAAACTGGGTTAAAGACGAGGGTGTGCGCATTGCCATCGTTATTGATGATGTTGGGTTGTCGTATGATGTCAGCATGTCCATGACGGAGATGAAAGGGCCTCTTACACTCTCCTTTTTACCCTACGCTGATATGCTGCCGCAGCAAACTCAGGCCCTGAAAGGGGCAGGGCATGAACTGATGGTTCATTTACCCATGGAACCCAAGCTTACCAGCGCAGACCCCGGCCCCAATGCCTTGCTGTCGGATTTATCCGTGGATGAATTTGAGCGGCGTGTGGTTTGGAACCTAACCAGATTTGATGATTTTGTTGGCATTAACAACCATATGGGCAGTTTGTTAACAGAAAACCCTGCCTTGATGGTGCGCGTTATGGTGCATTTAAGGCGGGAAGGATACTTGTTTCTGGATAGCCTGACATCGCCCAACAGTGTGGCAGCCCGCGCAGCACGGGCAACAGGTGTACCAAATGTTCTGCGAGATATTTTTCTGGATAATGACCGTTCAGTCCCTGCGATTTTAAGGCAGCTTGGCCGTACCGAGGAAATTGCAAAAGCCAGAGGCTATGCCGTTGCTATTGGCCACCCATACCCAGAAACCCTTAAGGCGCTGGAGTTTTGGACGGCGAATTTAAAAGCCAAAGGCATCGCATTGGTGCCTCTTAGCCAAATTATCGCAGAACGAGAAAGTAGAAAGCTAGCGGCAGCTCAAGCACAAAATTAAATAGTAAGCGTGTATGCTGGTATAACTAGAGCCA
>JAESQS010000179.1 GCA_016765035.1 Kordiimonadaceae bacterium
CTGTGGGGTGGTTTGGCCAGAGAGTAAGCGGGGAGTGGGCTGGCGGGAAGCCCGTATAAAACACGTAGAGCGTACCGGGTTTAACCTGTTTATTTTTTAACCGGGCCACTGCTTTGCCGTATGATGATCTCATGCGGCAAATACTGGTTCAGCACCTCTGGTTCCTTGCCTTCTAACATGCCCAGTAAAACTTCCATGGCACGGGTGCCAAAACCTTCCGCTGGCTGGCGAATGGTGGTGAGCGGCGGGTCACAATAGCGCGCAAACTGAATATCATCAAAGCCAACAACCGATATATCCCCCGGCACTGCATAGCCTGATTTTTTAAGGGAGTGCATCGCCCCCATCGCCATTTCATCATTGAAGCAAAAAATGGCCGTTGGCATAGAAGGGGCTGCAAGCAATGTTGTAACTGCAGCTTCACCAGATGCCGCAGAAAAATCCCCTTCAGCAATCAATGTACTATCCAGCGTGAGGCCAGCTTCCTGCAAGGCTTCAGTATGCCCGCGCAGCCGCTCTTTGGTTAAGCTGCTGCCCACAGGGCCTTGCACAACAGCAATATGCTGATGCCCTAACGATAGTAAATGCTGCGTCATTGCTTTGGCAGCACTGGCGTTATCAAGCTCAATTGTGGGCACATTACTGCCGTGCACACAATCACAGGCATTAACAAGCGGCACGCTTTTCTTTGTACTTTCAGCGCTTCTGCCAAAAGTATCGCTACTGCCAGCAGCATCGCCACCAGCATCATCGCCTCTGCCCGTATCCTCACCCCCGCTAGTATCACCAAACGGCAACCTGCCATTCAATTGAATAATGCCGTCAGCAAGGCGGGCTTCTACCATGCTCGCATAGGTATCTTCCACCGCAGGGTCGCCGCGCGTATCACCCAGCAATACCGAATACCCAACCCGCTGCGCCGCATGTTCAATGCCCCGGATCACCCGCGAGAAAAAAGGGTTGGAAATATCAGGCACCAAAACAACAATGGTGCGAGACTTACGTGTGGTGAAATTACGAGCGAGAACATCGGGCCTATAGTTGGTTGCCTTGATGGCTTCCAAAACCTTTTTCCGGGTTTTATCTGACACTTTTTCAGGCCGCGACATTGCCCGTGAGACTGTCGCAACAGAAACCCCCGCCACTTTCGATACATCCCGAATGCTTGTCACATCGCTTACCTACATCTCTACCGAAAACACCCTTTTGGGTGGGCTTAACCGCATCATTTCAATATTTTATATAGCACATAAAACCAGTGTCAATTGCTATCCACAATAGGTTTCCAGCACAAGAACTACTACGAATGTCAGAGGGGCCGATTACCCAGAAGCAAAGGGTGCAAAGCTCTTGCATTTCAAAATGTAACCGGTTACATTATAGAAAATATTAATGTTTAGGGCCAAACATGTCTAGTATTTCTTCAAACTCAGCACGAGGGCACACTCCTATGCGCTTTGGCATGGTCGGTGGCGGTGAAGGGGCCTTCATTGGTGAAATACACCGGCTAGTAGCCCGGATGGATAATGAACTACAACTGGTGTGCGGCGCCTTCAGCAGAGACCACGCCAACTGCCTGCGCACAGGACAAGCACTTGCCCTCAGTGAAGACCGGCTTTATGCCTCTTACACAGAAATGTTGCAGCAGGAAGCTGCCCTTCCCGCAGAGCAACGAATGCAATTCGTGGTTATCGTAACCCCAAACCACACCCATGTACCCATTGCCAAAGCTGCGCTGAAACAAGGGTTTCATGTTCTCTCGGACAAGCCCGCTTCGCTTAATTTAGCAGAGGCAAAATCGCTCCAGCAAACCATTCAAGAAACCGGCCTGCTCTATGGCCTTACCCATACGTATTTGGGCTACCCGATGGTCATCCAAGCCAAGCATATGGTGGCCGATGGGGCCATCGGTCCCTTGCGGCGTATCATGGTGGAATATCCGCAAGGATGGCTATCAAGCAACGAAGAAGCCAAAGGCAACAAACAGGCAAGCTGGCGCACTGACCCGGAAAAATCTGGCATCGCCGGATGCCTGCTGGATATAGGTACACACGCCAGCACCCTGCTTGAATATGCCTCAGGCCACCGCATTAAAGAAGTGTGCGCCGACGTTACATCCTTTGTGCCCGGCCGCGCCCTTGATGATGATGCAAGCATATTGTTCCGCACAGACAAAGGCGCACGCGGCACACTGGTTGCCAGCCAAATTTGTGCTGGCGAAGAAAACGGCCTTTCCATTCGACTGTACGGCGAAGAAGGCAGCCTTGAATGGCGCCAAATGGACCCAAACAGCCTTATCCTTAAAAAACAAGATGCCCCAGTGTCAATTTTACGAGCCGGCACTGACAAAGCCTACCTTTGCGACGAGGCACGAGCGGCCTGCCGAACGCCAGCAGGTCACCCGGAGGGATATCTGGAAGCTTTCAGTAACATCTATGCGGACTTTGTGCGCAATGCTGCTTCGTGGCCGGAAAAAACCAACGGCTTTGAGCGCATAAGCATCAACACCGGGGGGCGCGCTATGGCCTTCGTAGAGGCTGCAGTTGCCAACAGCCAGTCCGGTGAAAAATGGACAGCCCTTATGGATGTTGCCGAATGAAAATATTTAGGACACCAGTGTGAAACAAATTAAAGGCCCTGCGCTCTTTTTGGCCCAGTTTTTGGGTAAAAACCCTCCTTTCAATTCATTGGAGGCTATCACCGCTTGGGCGGCTGATTTAGGCTATAAGGGCGTGCAAATCCCCACATCAGATAAACATATTTTTGATTTAGAACTGGCAGCAGAAAGCCAAGATTATTGCGACACAATCGTCGGCACATGCGCAAATGCTGGCGTTGTTATCACTGAGCTTTCCACCCATTTGCAAGGCCAACTAGTTGCCTGCCACGCTGCATATGCAGACCAGTTCGCGGCCTTTGCACCGCCAGAACTTAAAGGCCACCCAGCAGAGACTGCTGAATGGGCGAAAAACCAACTGCTGCTTGCGGCAAAAGCAAGCGCAAAGCTTAACCTTACAGGGCACGCCACATTCTCCGGTGCGCTGGCATGGCACACAATGTACCCATGGCCACAGCGCCCCCAAGGCATGATAGACGATGCCTTTGCAGAATTAGGCCGCCGTTGGACACCCATATTAAACGCCTTTGATGAAGCGGGTGTGGACGTATGTTATGAATTGCACCCGGGGGAAGACTTGTTCGACGGCGTTACATTCGAACGCTTTTTGGACCAAGTAAACGGCCATACCCGCGCCAATATTCTGTATGACCCAAGCCATTTGCACTTGCAGCAAATCAAGTACCTGGATTTCATCGACATCTACCATGACCGCATCAAAGCGTTTCATGTGAAAGATGCAGAATTTCAGCCGACGGGCAAATCTGGCCTTTATGGCGGGTACCAAAATTGGCTTGAACGGCCGGGGCGGTTTCGGTCTTTGGGCGATGGGCAAATTGATTTTAAAGCCATCTTTAGCAAGCTGACACAATATGATTTTGATGGCTGGGCAGTTGTGGAATGGGAATGCTGCATCAAGCACCCAGAAGACGGCGCGCGCGAAGGCGCAGACTTTGTAAATCGCCATATCATTCGGCCAGCAGAATACGCCTTTGATGATTTCACTCAGGGATGATTTCACTCAGGGATGATGTCACTCAGGCATAATGAATAGAGAATTGAAGACAAATTGAAATGGGGAGATTTCAGTGACAACAGCAGACACATACAACCGGCGCAGGCTTTTTTGGATTGGGCTTATCGCCCTTTTCACCGCAGGCATGAGCGCCTCGTTGCGGGCCACCATCGCCGGAGACATTAAAACTGACTATCTGGATGCACTTGACCTCCTAAATTCAGGGAAAATGATCGCAGAAGCGCTGGGCGTTTCCTTCCTTGGCTTTGCCATCACCCTCTTTATCAGCAGCCCGCTGCTGGATACAATCGGCATGAAGCGAATGCTCGCGCTGGCAGCCACTGGCTTTATTGCAGGCTCTGGCTTAATAGCAACAGCGCCCATTCTCTTCGATGGTCCCGCCGTTTATACCGCCATTTGGGCAGGTATGCTGCTTAGTGGCATTGGCTGGGGCGGTGTGGAAGCCACCATCAACCCCATGACAACAGCGCTATACCCTGAAGAAAAAACCCACCGCCTAAATGTGCTCCATGCTTGGTGGCCTGCAGGCATTATCGTGGGTGGATTGCTGGGTGTCGGGCTAGGCAGTATGGGGGCAAGCTGGCAGCTTTTAATATTGTTAGTCGCAATCCCTGCCGTCATATTCACTGTCATGTGCAAGGGCACTGCCTTCCCCAAAACTGAGCGCGCAGAAGCGGGCATTCCAGCCTCTGAAATGTTTAAAGAAGTTATCCGCCGCCCAAGCTTCCTTATTTGGTTTGCCCTAATGTTCCTAACCGCCGCAACAGAGCTTGCGCCCGGCCAGTGGGTTGATATTGCTTTGTCAAAAGTGGCGGGGATGCGCGGCATTCTTATTTTGGTGTACGTCAGTGGCCTTATGTTTGTGATGCGCCATTTTGCAGGCCCCCTCGTCCACCGCTTATCTAATCCCGGCCTTTTGATGATCTCTTCCCTATTGGCATGTATGGGGCTTTATATGCTCAGTGCCGCAACTGGCCCCGCAAGCATTTTTGTTGCCGCAACACTTTGGGGTATCGGCGTGTGCTACATGTGGCCAACCATGCTGGCTTCTGTTGCTGAACGCTTCCCCCGTGGGGGCTCATGGATGATCGGCCTGCTTGGTTCGGCTGGCGCGCTTTCTATCTATTTTATACTGCCTATACTGGGCACCGTTTACGACCGGGCAAAAATTGATGCCGCTGGCGGTGCAAATGCCTTTGCTGGCCTAACGGGCGAAGCATTGGATACCGTCCTGATCACAGCAGCGAGCCAATCCTTTGAAACCGTGGCTGTCATCCCGGCAGTGCTTGTTGTTTTATTTGCGGCTGTATGGATAAGTGACAAACGTAAATCCACCCAGTCAGATGCCAACCCAGCAAGTGAGGAAGCCTAATGAGCCAGAAAGATGGCCTTGCCAGACGCCAATTCCTGCAGCGATTAACGGCCCTAGCAGGGGGAGCACTTTCAGCCCCTCTTGTGTCTGCCATTCTTGCGGGTACCTCTGCTCATGCAGCAGATAAAAACATAACTTTACTAGGGGACAGCGACCTTCGGCTTCTAGTCGCTATTGCTGACACCATTATCCCTGATACAGATACACCGGGCGCAAGTGTCGCTGGGGTGCACCATTATATGCATCTCATATTATCGGAATGGTACACTAACGCTGAGCGCAAACCAGTTTTGGCAGGACTCGCGGAAATCAATGCCCGCGCACAAGCCTCCGCAGGGGAAAGCTTCGCAAACAGCACAGCAGCGCAGCAGCTAGCTATCCTGCACGAGTTTGACCAAGCCGCCTATAGCGACACCAAAGAACCCTTTTTCCGCAAGCTGAAAGAAATGGTCATCGTTGGCTATTACACCTCTGAAATCGGTGCATCTGAAGAATTACGGTATGAGGCAGTACCCGGCCCCTACGAAGGCTGTGTCCCTGTTTCAAAAATTGGCCGAGCGTGGGCTAATTAGAAAGGACATACACATGAATAAAGACACATCAGCTCCTTTCGACGCCATTGTTGTTGGCTCTGGCATATCAGGCGGATGGGCAGCAAAAGAATTATGCGAGCGCGGTTTAAAAACACTTATTTTAGAGCGTGGCAAAGATGTCGAGCACGGCACTGATTATATTGGTGAAAACCTTGATCCGTGGGAAATGAAGTTTCGCGATTCTGTTGATCGAAAATTAGCAGACAGCCAGTATCCCGAGCAGAAAAAATGCTATGCTTTTAAAGATTCTACAAAGCATTTTTTTGTGAATGACAACGACCACCCCTACACCACAGACGAAGACAAACCCTTCTCTTGGATCAGGGGCTTCCACCTTGGCGGAAGATCCCTGACATGGCATAGGCAAAGCTACCGACTTAGTGAAATGGATTTTCAGTCAAATCTAAAAGATGGCCATGGCATCGATTGGCCCATTCGCTATGGTGATGTCGAAAAATGGTATGACCATGTGGAGACATTCGCGGGCATCAGCGGTAACCGCGATGGCCTTCCCCACCTTCCAGACGGCCAATTTCAGCCACCTATTGATTTAAACTGTGTTGAAACAGAATTGCAAAAGCGCTTTGCCAAAACCTATGATGACAGGCATCTGATCATTGGCCGCTGTGCGCATTTAACCGAGCCAACGGAAGAGCAACTTGATTTGGGCCGGGGGCGCTGCCAGTCTCGCAACCAGTGCCAGCGCGGCTGTTCCTTTGGGGCTTATTTTTCAAGCCAAAGCGCAACATTGCCGGCGGCAGAGCGCACAGGCAACCTAACCACACTCACTGATGCCATCGTGCACAGCGTAATATATGACCCCAAAACCGGCAAGGCAACGGGTGTTAGAGTGATTAATCGCCTAACCAAAGAACACACCGAATATAAAGCACGGGTGATATTCCTTTGCGCCTCCACCCTTGGCACCACACAATTGATGCTTAACAGCACCAGTGAAGCTTTCCCTAACGGGTTCGCCAATTCCAGCGGTGCACTGGGGCATTATTTGATGGACCATACTTCTGGTGCAGGGGCCTATGGCCGTATGGATGGGTTTGACGACCAATATTATCATGGCCGTAGACCAACAGGCATTTACATCCCCCGGTTCAGAAACTTGGATAACAATAAACTAGACTTTTTACGCGGCTATGGCTTCCAAGGTGGTGCCCGCAGGTTGAGCTGGCGTGGGACAACACGCAGACCCGGCCTAGGTGCCGAATTCAAAGATGCCATACAAAAGCCGGGGCCTTGGATGTTCCATATAGGCGCCTTTGGCGAAATGCTGCCTGAGTATAGCAATAGCATTTCACTCGACGCTCATAATACCGACAAGTGGGGCATTCCTATTCCTCATATGAGTTGCGTATATGGCAATAATGAAGAGAAAATGCGCGAAGACATTCTGAAAACCTCGGAGGAAATGTTGACGTCCTTAGGCCTCAAGGATGTCACCACCTACAATGTAAAAGGCGCACCCGGCATAGCCATCCATGAAATGGGGACAGCGCGCATGGGACGAGACAGTAAAACCTCTGTTTTGAATAGCCACAACCAATGCCACGACGCACCAAACGTATTTGTAACTGATGGCTCTTGCATGACATCTTCTGCCTGCCAGAACCCGTCCCTTACCTATATGGCCTTAACAGCCCGCGCGGCGAGTTATGCCGTTGAGCAGATGCAAACGGGTGCATTATGAAAAGGAGTTTGACGGTGAATAGACGTAACTTTTTGAAGAATACCGCTTTGCTTGCGGGCATGATCGCTTTCCCTGCAAGCTCGGCTTTATATGCCAGCGACCGCAAGCTAGAGCGCATCGGCATACAGCTTTATACCCTGCGCACCTTGATGAAAGAAAATGTGCAAGATACCCTCAAAATGGTCGCTGACCTTGGGTACCACGAGGTAGAATTTGCAGGCTATTTTGGAAAATCACCGGTAGAGCTGCGCCAAATACTGGATGGTGAAGGTCTTGCAGCCCCCTCCATGCATGTAGGGCTGATGCATATACAAACACGGCTAGACCAATTGATTGAAGCTGCCCATATTGTGGGCCATAAATATATCGTTATGCCTTGGCTCCAGCAGCAGGACCGCGAAACGCTGGACCAATTTAAGGACTATGCCGAGCTGTTTAATAAAGCTGGAGAAAAATGCCAGAAAGCTGGTATTTCGCTTGCCTACCATAACCATGCCTTTGAGTTTGATATATTGGATGGGGAAGAGCCATACGAAGTTCTTCTGGCCAGAACCGACCCTAAGCTCGTGAAGATGCAAATGGACCTTTATTGGGCTGTTAAAGCAGGTAAAGACCCAATTGCTTACTTTAAACGCTTTCCGGGCCGCTTCCCGCTTTGTCATGTTAAAGATATGGCCGCAGACGGTAGCATTGTGAATGTGGGCCATGGCACCATAAATTTTGCCAAGATTTTTGCACAAAGTGACCTTGCTGGCATTCAACATTATTTTGTTGAAAATGATCATCCGCAAGATGCCCGTCAAGCCGCAGCGCAAAGCATCGAAACCTTAAAAACACTTAGCTTTTAAGCCACTCATAAGCGCCCAGCCCCGCCACATCACCGGGGGCGGGGGCCGGTGGTACAAAACCAGATACGGCCAAGCGACAGTGCCGCAAAAGAAAAGAGCCACAGGCAATGCCCGTGGCTCTTTTTTTAGCGGCCCGTTCGTTAGGGACAGTCTACTTTATCCCTTTACCCGTTCTATTCAGGGGAAAATTCTTTCTTAGAATTCTTCATCTTGAACAAGGTTAAACTGCACAGTGACTGGCTTTACAGACTTTTTATGCGCTTCAGCAACTGCCCGGATTTCAGCAATAATGTCTGGGTATTTATCTGCAACATTATACTTCTCACCCGGGTCCACCATCACATTATACAGTAGTGGCGTTCCGTGGACCGTATAGGCATCATCTTTGCGGTAAGAATATTCAGTGATGAAATGCGCTTTATAGTCGCCATACCGAACAGCAAATAGCTCATGCCGCCGATAGTAGAAAATAGCGCGCTTTTCGCCTTTTTCGCCATTGAACAAAACAGGGGCAAGATCAACACCATCGATCACACGATCTTCTGGCATACCCCCGCCCGTTAAAGCAGCAACAGACGGCATAATATCAAGCGTTGAGCCTGTGGCATGGATAACAGCCGGCTTGATTTTACCCGGCCACCAGAAAATGCCCGGCACACGCATACCGCCTTCAAATGTAGTGCCTTTACCATCATGCAGCAAACCGGCAGAACCACCATGCTCGCCAAACACCAGCCAAGGGCCGTTATCTGAGGTGAAAACAACAAGCGTGTTTTCATCTAGGTTATTCTTTTTAAGAGTTTCCAGAACCTGACCAACACTCCAGTCAATTTCCTCAATCACATCGCCGTAGAAACCTGCATCACTTTTCCCAACAAAATCTTCGCTGGCAAACAAGGGTACATGCGGCAAGTTGTGCGCAAGGTACAAGAAGAAAGGCTCCGATTTATTATCTTCAATAAATTGAACTGCTTCCTCCGTATAGCGCTTGGTAATTGTATATTGATACGCTGGGCGCTCAACAATTTCTGTGTCCCGCATCAGCGGCACATTCCATTTGCTGATGTCTGGTTCGCCTTTAAAGAAATCAAACGTCCATTTGCCCGTTGCATTCATATCATTGCTGTAGGGAATGCCAAAATATTGGTCAAACCCTTGCGCCGTAGGAAGATACTGCGGCAAGTGCCCCAAATGCCATTTCCCGACAGCCGCTGTTTTATAGCCTTTGCTTTTCAGCATTTCGGCCATTGTTAGCTCGTCCTCAGGCATCCCCCCCTTTGAAAAAGGAAATAAAACACGAAGGTCTTCTCTATCACCCTGCATGCCTGACCTGATAGGAAGGCGGCCAGTCAACAGCCCTGCACGGCTGGGGCTGCACACATTGGCAGCGGCATAAAAGTTGGTCCATTTTTGGCCTTCATGGGCCATTTGGTTCAAGTTTGGTGTGCGAATGGTCGGGTGCCCATAAACACCAACATCACCAAAACCCATGTCATCAACAAAGATAACAACGATATTTGGTTTTTTCGCCTCCATTTTTGCGGCGGCTGTTTGCTCTGCCACAACGGCGCTACCAGCGGTAGCAATGGTCGCTAATCCGGCACAGGCATATATACTAGCGGTGCGGAAAAAACCTGTAAGCCGATTGCCTGACCCTGAGCGGTGTAAACTATTGGAAAATGACATCATGCTGTACTCTTGTAGCTAAAAATATAAGGAAATCATGCTTCTAGCCCCGGCTTTCACCGAGGCTAGAACATTGCTATGTCCACCTATTAGAAGGAAACACGGCCACCAATCATGAGGCGACGGCCTGTATCCAGATAATCAACTGGAAGCCCGCCCAAAATAGTGCTTTTGCGGTCCACACCTTGCAACAGGTTGATCGCTTCAAAAACAATAGAAGCATAGTCTGTTACATTATAGGTGATGTTAGCATCCAGCGATGCCCGTACTTCAGTCATAAGACCCAAGCCATTACCGCCAAACGGCAAGCCTTGGCTTACAAAGCGGTCCCGCCATGTATAGGAAAGGCGTACAGCCACATCATCAGACTCGTACCAGCCGCTGATGTTGAAGTTATGCTTGGAAGCCGCAGTCAGAACGTTAGGCTTTGAGTTATCAATGAAGGTGTAGTTCGCTTGCACACCAAGGTTATTGAAAGGTGCTGGCAGAAGATCAAGTGCCTGCTGGTATCCAATTTCAAAACCCTTAATGGTTACGCCCTCATCATTAACCAGAGAGTTCACTGTGAACTCCTCCGTAATAACAGTTTCTTCCGTTGTCGCAGAACTAACAAAAATCAAATCAATGAATTCTGAAGAACTATCCGCAACCACCAATGTCGCTAGGTCTTTATGGAAGAATGCCACTGTCAAAGCGCCGCCCGAACCAAAATAATATTCCACGCCAAAATCAAGATTAGAGGCGATAAACGGGTCCAGGTTTGGGTTATTGGCCGTTATGATCCGGCTAACACCTGCAACACTTGTTGAAGGTGAAAGCTGCTGCAAGGATGGGCGAGCCATCGTCCGAGACGCAGCAAAACGCAGCTGCAAATCATCGCTCAAAGAAAATTTAACGTTTAAGGACGGCAAAATCTCTGTGTAGCTTCTGGAAACATTGATATCCCCAGCAGATGGCACATCAATTGTACCCCCAGCATCAGATAGGAAACGCAGGTTATCCAGATCAGGCGCTATACCAACGCTGTCTTGCTTGGTGTGTACCAAACGTACGCCAAAGTTACCGGTTATACGGCCACTCTCATCTTCAAAGTTAGCCATGGCATAAGCAGAGAAAACTTTCTCTTTCACATCAACCCAGCTCGCCTGATTTTCATTGATAAAACCAGCAGCAACTAGCTCTTCCGTCGTGAAGTCATCCAACACTGCCAATGTATCAGTGGCAATCCACTCACTCACAAAGGGAACATCGCCACTATATGTACCGAGGAAGTCGCCACGCCCTGGCGTAACCAACTGCGTATAAGGCGCAACATTAAACCCACTAGCTTGTGCTGTCGTAGCCTCAAGGCCAGCAAGCGGACCAAAGTCAGCAGCGGGAACAACAAGGGTCCGGCCATCAGCAAACTGCTGCCTGTCCGTGAATTTTACACCAAATTTAACGGATGTGATGATGTTGTCGTAAATAGCCTTTTCAATATCCAAAGCACCTTCAACAATTTCATCCGTTGATAAACGCTCAAATGGCCCATTCACACTAGCCACAATACCTTGGTTAGGGTCTAGGCGGCGAGCATCACTTTCTGCATTATAGGTGATACCCGGAATTTCAGCACCCGGCACAAGAATAGTGGTAATGCCAAAGCGTTGAATTTGGGCAAGGTTCAGATTGTCCGCAAGCTGATCAGAATTTGAATAGTTAAATTCTGCGTTCACAGTCCAAGGGCCCTTAGTATATTCACCGCCTGCCGTGATGGAATATGTTTCAGCTTTACGCTGTTCCGTTCTGGAGTTACCGCGAATATCAGCATTATCCAAGCCTAGAACCAGACCAAATTCATTCCCGAATAGCGGCAAGGAAGGATCAACGCCATCAATGGTCGTAACCTGTGTGCCTGATGGATCAAAATTGTCACCCGTTGCCTGAAACAATAGATGGAGGTTTTCCAAGCTTTCAGATTCCACATTCAGCTTGCTGTAAAAACCTTCAACAAACAGACGCAAATTGTCAGTGGCATCATATTCAACAACAGCAGCCAAAGAAGCGCGCTTACGATCTTCTCTCAGAATTTCTGTCCGTGTTCCCCGGGGTACATTGACAAATGTATCTGTAATTTCGCCGTCACCGTTAAAGTCGGCAGGTAAAGAATTTGTGGCTGAACCACCATCAAGCTCATTCAACGCACGGTAGCTGGACATCAAGATGCGGTGTGTTTCAGGGCGGCGCTCAGTGTAAGCACCCGCGACCAAAACCCCGAGCCGGTCATCAGCAAATGTATTGGAATATAGGCCAGAAAGGCGGGGTGCAACTTTACCGGAATTAGATTCCCAAGATGCAAAACTGGAAAGAGCAAGGCGCTGCTCACCAATTGTTAAAGGGCGAGCTGTACGAACATTCACTGTACCGGAAAGGCCACCTTCTTCCATATCAGCCGTTGGAGATTTAACAACTTCTAGAGAAGAGACAAATTCTGATGGCAATAACTGAAAGTCAAAACTACGCGATGTTGAACCAGGCGCATCACCACCGAAGCCAAAGCTACTGTTGGCAACACTGCGGCCATTCAATTGCACCCGTGAAAAATCCGCTGGCAATCCGCGAATATTAACAGTGCTTCCTTCACCGCGAACCCTGTTGATCTGAATACCTGTAATACGTTGCAATGATTCAGCAACATTTTCGTCTGGAAAGCGACCCAGCTCTGTGGATGAAATGGCATCAACGAAAGAAATGCTGTTCCGTTTTGTGTCGACGGCCCTTTGAAGCCCGCCTCTAATGCCGGTTACAACAATTTCCTCAAAAGCTTCTTCCGTACTAGCAGGATCTTGCGCTTGAACACTGCCGTTCACAACTGCACTGACAAGTGCCGTTGTTCCGAGCAGTATATTTCGCGAAAATTTCCCGTTCATCTGTTGTTCCTCCTTGTTGTTTTTTATCCCCGTAACAAATGAAACAACGATAACGTTGTCATTGTTAATTGAGGCTTTCAAGCCGGTGTTAGCCAAAGCAATTTCCAACGCTTTTTCGAGGCTAAATTTGCCCGATAAGCGATTGGCTACAATGGCCTTCACCCTGTCATAAGGGAGCAACAGAGAAGTCTTAGATGTTTGGGCGATTTGCCCGAGTGTTAAGTTTACTGTCTGTTTAGGAATATCAAATTCATAGCGTTTATCTTCAGCTTTCACGTCGGTAATAGCCAACAATGACACGCCAAACAACACAACCAATCTCATAAGAAAGTTTCTCACTTTGATATGCCCATTCTCCCCCAGAGCCGATAACTCGGCCCTATAAATTGAGACAATTGTCAGGGGATTAACCTCAGTAAAAAAATGAAAAAAAATTATCGCTTATAAATTTCGGTCGTTAAAAAAGAGTTTTTAAAGAGGCGACACCAAAGAAATACCTTATTTTCAAACAGCGGTAAAAACAGCGCAACAAGGGAACTAGCTGCTCACCACGTTAGATGAAAGATAGATCACTTGATCAATACGCTGCACTGAAATATCAAAATATTCATCCAGAGCATTTAGAAAGGCGCTTGCATCATTGGAAACAAACATGCCTGACACCTTGATGCCCCGAATTTCCGGGTCAGAAATAATAATCTGCAAAGTCGTATAACGCCCAAACTCGGCGATCACTTCTTCAAGCGTTTCACCATCAAAAAACAAAGTGCCAGTTTGCCACGAAACTGCTTTTTTAATCTCGTTAAGCGGAACAGTCTCAAGCTTTTCAATAGTCGTATCAAATTTGGCGCGTTGCCCTGCATTAAGCGACGCCAGAATTTTAGGCACGTTGTCTGGCTGAGCATCCAGTGACAGATTTTTTGTTTCTGGCGAATAGGCCGCCAGTTCCACTTGGCCCTCGGTCACCGTCACTTCTACTTTGTCACGGTTCAACTGGACAACAAAGGCGGTGCCCACAGCCCGAACAAGGCCATACCCTGCATAAACAAGAAACGGCCTGTCTTTATCCTTCGTCACATCAAAAGAGGCTTCCCCTCGGATAAGCCTAATTTTCCTAGTCTTGTCACTATAGAGAATCTCAATCTGGCTATTTGTATTCAGCGTCATAACGGACTTATCTGCAAGCGTGACTTTCTTATATTCCCCAACTTGGGTGGCATATAAAAGAGGGTGGTTTATTTTATCATTGAAAACATCAGCCCCGACCATAGACATAACAAAGAAGGCAAGAGAGGCAGCAACAAGTGCGCCATACTTGAACTTTTTAGGCACTATACCCTTGTGCCGGTTATCATTATCAGCCAGCAATTCTTCCTGCCAAAGCGTGTCAAATTGGTCCCAAATTTCAGCACACACCTTAAACTCTTGGCGGTGCTTTGGGCTGCGAGCATGCCAATCACGGAACTCTTTTTTGTCCTTCTCAGACAAATCCCGTCCATCAAGGCGCGCAACCCATTCACTGGCTTCGCGTTTCACATTTTCAGCGTCTATATTCTGTATTTTTTCAGCCGTGCCTTTAAGTCTTTTTCTTACTGACAAGGTGTAAATCTGACATACTATAGCCTTGTTCTTCCATATATTCACGGCTTTTAAGAACACCGGTCGCAAGGTGTTTTTCAACACCGCTTTTGGAAATACCTAATCGCTCACTAATTTCTTGATGAGAAAGCCCGTAAACTTTTCTCAGTATAAACACATGCCTGCATTTTTTAGGCAGACTATTGATACTCCGGGAAAACACCTCAAGCTGGATTTTGTGGTATACTTGCTCATCCAGCGCGGAAGTATCATCCGGGTATTCCGAAAGCGTAATTGCATCTGCATATTCAACAACTGATTTTGACTTTCGCGTCAGTTCGTTCAGGGCTATATTTCTAGCAGCCCTAAACAGATACGCCTTCGGCGAGCTAATTTTATCAAAATCTTTGTCCGAAACACGAACAAAAGTTTCCTGCAACACATCATCAACATCATGAGGCCGAACGACAATCCGGCTAATGAAGCGCCTCAGTGACGGCAATATATTTATATAGGTGCTATGGAACGATCCATCAGACATGCCTATTCACTTCATCCTTTATCCGCGGGAATGATATGCCCACTCCTTAGTATGACAAGCCAGCAGTTAAAAACCTCAGTAAAATAGTGTGAGTGTTTTAAATCTTCAAAAAAACCATAGAGGCCCATACCTTTTATAGCCATTAATTTAGAAGCCAAATCTATTGATGCCTATGGCCAATGCCCTCCCAACAGGGGCCAAGCCCCTGATTATAAAGGGTCTGGACATATTCCATTGTCCGTCCCAATATAACTCTCAGGGTAGCACCTCTGGCTGCTGGCCCCCTCGTTTCTTGTGTATTTACAAAGCTCCAAAGCATATTATGAAAACCAGCCGCCTCTCCAAATTAGCCTTCTACAGCTTGATTTTCATCATCACCGCCTATCGTGCCGACGCAATTGATACGTCTTATGTGGGTGCAGCGGTTTGCAAAAATTGCCACCAAGACCAGTGGCAAGACTGGAAGAACTCAGACCATGACAAAGCCATGCAAGTGCCGTCTGAAGAAAGCATCCTTGGTAATTTTGCAGATACAAAAATAACCATTGGCACCATGACTGCTCGTTTTTTTAGAAAAGAAGCCGCTTTCTGGGTCACAACAGAGGGCATCGACGGACAAGCCCAGTCTTTTCAAATAGCCCATGCCTTTGGTCATTACCCGCTCCAGCAATATTTAATCAAAGCCCCAAACGGGCGCTTTCAAATGTTGCCTTTTGCGTGGGATAGCCGAACAAGGGAGGAAGGCGGCCAAAGATGGTTCCATATTTATGGGCAGGAAAATATTCACTATGACGACCGCCTGCACTGGACTGGCCCTTTGCAAAATTGGAATGGCATGTGCGCTGACTGTCATTCCACCAATTTAAAACGCAATTACACCCCAGAGACAGATACCTTTCAGACCAGTTGGTCAGAAATAAATGTCGCCTGTGAAAGCTGCCATGGGCCGGGGCAAAAGCATGTGCGCCAATATCAATCAGGCCCTGTATTGACCGAAAAAGACCAGTCTGTCTCGGCTAAAGACCAGTCCTTCTCGGCTAAAAACCAGTCCTTCTCGGCTTTAGCCAATTTCCTCAAAAGCACCGAAGCACAAGGGGGGTGGGCCTTAGAGGAGGGCAAAGCCTCTCCCCTATGGGAAGGGCCTCCCCGCCCGAAAAAACAAATTGGGCTGTGTGCATCGTGCCACTCCAGACGTTCGCCCCTTACAGATGGCTTTTCACCCCACGAAAAATATCTCGACCAATTTTTACCTGATTTAATAACCCCGCCCAATTACTATGTAGATGGGCAGATCAAAGAGGAAGTCTATGTTTTTGGCTCCTTTTTACAGAGCAAAATGTACAAAGCGGGTGTCGTCTGCACTGATTGCCACAACCCACACAGCATGAAATTAAAAATAGAAGGCAACGGCCTGTGTACCCAGTGCCACAGCAGCGACTTGCTGGACACACCCGCACACCACCAACACCCCCAAGGCAGCGCAGGGGCGCAGTGCGTTAATTGCCACATGCCAGAAACCACCTATATGCAAGTGGACCCTCGGCGTGACCACAGCCTGCGCATTCCCCGCCCAGATTTAACCTTAAAACTAGGCAGCCCTAACGCCTGCACAACGTGCCACACAGATAAATCCGCGCAGTGGGCAGTAGAAGCCTTAAAAAAATGGCCTAACCATACAGCGCCAAACGCACCGCATTATGGTGAGGTTATGCAAGATGTGCTTGATGGTACCCCAACAGCACTGGTCAACCTACAGCGCCTGCTCCAAGACAAAGCCGTGCCAAGCATCATCCGGGCAAGTGGCTATACCCTGCTCACCTCCTTCCTGCCGCAACAGGTGGCACAGGATATTACACAGGGCCTGTCGTCACCTTCGCCCTTAATCCGGGTTGGTGCCGTGCGCGCAGCAGGAATTTTACCTGAGCCACAAAGAAATACACTTGTTGGCCCCCTCTTGTCTGATGCCCTAAAAGCCGTACGTCTTGAAGCCGCCCAAATATTGTCTGCCTCACACGCATCCTTGCAAGGCGGCCCGTGGTATGCGGCCTACCAAACAGCCGTGGCTGAACTAAAAGCTGTGCAAGAAGGCACCTCGTGGCGCGGGGAAGGCCGGGCTAATCTTGCGCATTTATTAATGGCTGAAGGGGACATGGCAGGTGCCCTAAAAAATTATAATGCCGCCCTGAAAATCGACCCGCATTTTTCACCCAGCTATGTCAATCTTGCAGATATTTTGCGGGCAGATGGCCACGGGCCTGAAGGGCTGAAAGTTTTGCAGGCCGGGCTGAGGGAAAACCCCACTGATAGCCCGTTACACTACGCAATGGCCATGGCCTTAATCCGCTCAGGCGACAAGGAAAAAGCCCTGACACATTTGCAAACCAGTGTAAAAATCACTCCTGACAATATGCAATATGCCTATGTCTACGCAGTGGCGCTTCATGAATTAGGGCACTTAGACCGCGCACTGGATGCTTTGGAAAAGGCCCACCGCCTGTCGGCGCAAGACGCAAATATTCTCTCTATGTTAATCAGTCTGCATCAAGCAAAAAACCAGCATGACAAAGCGCTTCATTATGCCGAGAAATTACTCCGGATATATCCAAATAACAGGATGCTCATCCGGCAAATTTCTTATTTAAAACGCCAAGCACAATAAACCGAACAATGGGCGTCATAAACGGAGCGCTCCCTTTCTAGGGAGCATCAGCGACCTGCCCTTTCTGCACCCCATATAGACCAATATCTGACGGTGCACCCTCACTTAAGCGCAAGTCTGGATCACCGGCACCAAGCAGCGGGGAACCCGCTTGCGGCTGGTACTGAAAATCAACCAATGGGTCCGCATATAGAGTGCCTTCAAGATGATTTAGCTGCGCCGTTTCATCGTTAAAATCATTCTCTGCATTCTCATGATACGCTGAATAGGCCACTGTAATTTCTGACGTACCAACAGCACGCACGCCATAAGGTTTATTCCGCACGATCACTGTGTTGGTTACATATATAGTCGAGTTACCTGAAGAAAATATCCCGTCATCAAGGTTGGTATCAAAAACGCTATTATATATTTTTGCGCTGGCATTCACATACGTAGCGATACCGGCAGATTCACTACCCATAACGGAGGAATTCACAAGCCGTAAGTGGGCGCTTTCTTCCAGCCAAATACCCATATGATTATTTTTGAAAGTTAGATTTTCAGCCTGAATATTGCTATCGCCCCGGCCAATCAAAGACATTTTCTGGATGCCTAAAAATGTAATCCCCTGAACATCCACATCACTATCAATTATAAACAGCCCATGCCCGTCATACGTATCATCTTCAGGGTCATCATATTTAAAATTCTGAAGGGTAATATTTTTAAAACTGACACGTGAGTTTTTGATTGTGAAGGCGGTGGATTTAATTTTATCCCCGCCGTCAAAAACCACACCCTCTTCGCCAACAACATCTATGTTTTTATCGATGATCGCAGCGAATGAAGGCACTATAAGCTGCTTGTACGTCACGTGCCGGGTTTGTGCGGGCACATAAACACCCTTGCGCACATATATTACATCCCCCGACGAAGCCGCATCAATCGCCACTTGCAAGGCTGCCGGGCCGCCGTAAGTGCAAGTATCAAAATCAGCCACAGTAACACACACAGTTATATGGCGGCTTGCAGGTGCACCATGCTCTTGGTTAGGTGCGTGCGCGCCCATCAACACCAGGCTGATAGCGGCAAAGCCCGCTGCAAGGCCTGTGTTTTTAAAGTGTGCCAAAAAACCAGCTGTCTTTTGTGCACCAGATGCCTTTTCTACAAAAGTAAGAATATACGCCACCCTATAGCTCCCCTAAAATGAAGTACCTCGGTAGAAGCTACCACCGCCTTTACCCCGCCCAAAGGTGCAAAAATTGTACGGCACGGTGCACACAAGGCACCAGTAGTGCTGCTCTTAAATCGTAAACACCAAACCAGAGACATAGTACCGCAGTTCACACACAGCGGGCCCCCTTGTTGTAATTACGAGACTACAAAAAATTAGCCTAACTTGGATATGCTGTACAAACTAGGTTACCGCCGTAAATGCAACGACAGAGGCTGTCATCACAAAGGGCCTGCAGGAATATAGCCAATAGTTTGGAAAATTAATCGCCACACTTTCGGTAATTTTAATCTGACGCCGCCATAATTACAGTCTCGCTCTTAAAGGCAAGTTGGGCTATGTACAGGTCATGTCAAAAATTGTCTCTTTATTCGTAACCCGCCTTTACCGTGCTGACTTATCAGAATTGGGCCAGGCGCCTGATGCAACAGAGCTTAACACTGCTTGTTTGTCTATTGCACAGGATGATGAAGCTGGGCAGGTGTGGTGCGAGGAAAATAATTTCCCCGGCTATACGAGTTATGCCTCCTTGGATGATCTGAGCTGGCGGTTTCCGTCCTTCAAGGACTTAGTCAAGCTACTCGACAAACATGTTGCCGCATTTGTCAAAGATCTCCAATTCAATCTGGACGGCAAGAAGATTAAGCTGGATTCCATTTGGATTAATATCCTGCCAGAAGGCGGTATTCATACCTCCCATTTGCATCCTCATAGTGTCATCAGTGGCACCACCTATGTTGCTGTACCTAAGGGCGCGAGTGCCATTAAGTTTGAGGATCCGCGCCACGGCATGATGATGGCATCACCAACGCGCAAAGCCAAAGCCCGCGAGGAAATGCGCAGCTTTATTTATGTCGAACCTAAGGTTGGTGACGTCCTACTTTGGGAAAGCTGGCTCCGCCACGAAGTACCCATGAACATGGCCGAGGAAGAGCGCATCAGCATTAGTTTCAATTACGGTTGGGAATGATAGCTATCCCGTTTAACGCAAAAAGGCCCCAATACCGGACAAGCTGAAGAAAGCTCACAGATAAGAGTAGGCTTTCAGTGTCCGCTATGCCGCTGATCCAGAGGAAAACTTCAATTGGGTCTAGCGGATGCTTTCCCCTCATTGTTACCTTGTCACGCCAATAATGCTTTGCAGTGTGGGGTATTTCCAATATGTAAGATGTATGACTAAGGTTAGTACTCCCCTCCCCATTGACGCGGTGCTACCGCAGCTCACGGCAACGCTTCGCGACAACGCGTTTGCAATTTTGGTCGCAGCGCCTGGCGCTGGTAAAACCACGCGCGTTCCACCTCAACTGCTTGATGCTAACTGGCGAGCGAATGGTCGCATAATTATGCTAGAACCACGGCGCATTGCAGCCAGAGCGGCCGCGCACTATATGGCACAATCACTCGGTGAAAAAGTTGGCGACACTGTTGGATACCGGGTACGACTTGATACGCGCGTGAGTGCTAAAACACAGATTGAAGTAGTGACTGAGGGTGTTTTCACCCGCATGATCCTCGATGACCCGGAACTGGACGGCGTCGCGATTGTCATTTTTGATGAGTTTCACGAGCGTAGTCTTGATGGCGACCTGGGTCTGGCGCTCGCGCTAGATGCCGCGATACTCAGGCCGGAACTGCGCATACTCATTATGTCGGCAACGCTTGATAGCACCCGTATGTCTAAACTGTTGTCTGATGCCCCGCTGATTGTAAGCGAGGGGCGCGCATTCCCTGTAGAAACACACTATGTTCCGCAAAAGCCTGGTATCCGCATTGAGGATCATGTCGTTTCCACAGTGATGACAGCACTTAACCAGGAGCATGGTTCCATTTTGGTGTTTTTGCCCGGCCAAGCAGAAATTCACCGGGTCACTGAGCGTCTGTCTGCGTTGGTTACCGATACGACAGACATTGCAGCGCTTTATGGGCGCCTCACGCCCAAACAACAAGATTTGGCCATTTCTCCTGCTGCAAGAGGGCGCCGCAAAGTTGTTTTAGCAACGGCGATTGCGCAAACATCTTTGACAATTGAGGGCATCCGCGTTGTTGTCGACTGTGGTTTAGCACGCGTGCCGGTCTTTGAACCCGCAACCGCACTGACACGGCTCGAAACCCGGACAATTTCGCGGGCAGCTGCCACGCAAAGGCAAGGCCGCGCAGGCCGAACTCAAGACGGCGTATGCTATCGCCTGTGGAGTAAAGGACAAAATGCAGCCCAAGCAGCATTTGATACTCCAGAAATTTTAGCGGCAGACTTAACCCCTCTTGTTCTTAGTCTTGCCGGATGGGGCGTGACCGATCCTAAACAAATGCAGTTTGTTGATCAGCCACCCCAACCTGCTTGGTCAGAAGCCGTTGCTCTACTACAAAACTTGGATGCCGTTGATAGCGCCGGACAGATCACTGATCAGGGACGCATATTAACGGCGTTACCAATCCATCCGCGACTAGCGCACATGATCGATCGCGGTCAGGTTAGCGGCAACGCACAACAGGCAGCTGACATTGCAGCACTTGTGTCTGAACATGGGCTTGGAGGCGAGGCGATAGATCTTGAGGACCGATTGTGCGTTTTCCTTGCCGACAAAAGTCCCCGGGCCA